>CALACK010000109.1 GCA_937890395.1 uncultured Acidimicrobiaceae bacterium
AGCGAACTTAGACGTAATCCGACGCCAGAAGAAGTTGCTGTGCGTTGCAGTCTTTCGGTTGAAAGACTTTTGGAGATAATGCAATTAGCTATACCGACGACAAGTTTGGATGCCCCAGTTGGGCACAATACCGACGACTTAACAGTTGGCGACACAATCGCCGACAGTGACCAGAACGATCCCCTTGGAGCCACCGAGAGAAGCCAACTACACGATGCGGTTGAGCAAACTTTGAAAGACCTGCCACCTCGTGAGCAAGAAATTGTTGCGATGCGTTTTGGTATTGGTGAGCACAAACGTATTTATACTCTTGAAGAAGTCGCCGACAAAATGCACGTGACTAGAGAACGCGTTCGTCAAATCGAGCAAAAGACTTTGGCTCGAATGCGTCACCCACATAACAGTGCCAATCTGCGCGCATTTTTTGAAGATAAATAACTAGCTAAGTTAATAGCAGCGCTTATTTAGTTAGATCTACGACTGGCTCCCATTTGCGCGAAGTCCATGAGTTAATTAGCGCCTGTTGAACACTGACAACATCAACGGCTTCTTTGAATCCAGGTGTGTAGGTCGTGCCGGTTGCCAATGCATTCATGAAGTTCAAATCTTCGATTGCAACAAGGTCTTCGAAGCCAATGGCGTTGGCCATACCTGGGGCAAACGCACCATGAAATGGAAACCGATCTCCCCCGAAAATGGTCTTGTACCCAGTGTTGACGCCTTCTTCGCGCTTATAAAACTGCAATTCGTTTAGCTTCTCAAGATTCCACGACAACGAACCTTCAGTCCCGTATACCTCGAAAGCATTCTGGCTTTCCGGGCCAACCATTGAACGACTTGTTTCGAAAGTTCCGGTTGCACCATTTTCAAAGTTGCAGAGCATTGATGCGAAGTCTTCATTTTCAACTTCACCCTTTGGGTCTGTGGCCTTGCCTCGACCGTAATGACTTGCCGCTCCAGTCGGTAATGGCCGATGAGTGATCGTATTATTCTTCATTCCGGTAACTTCTGAAATACCGCCAACTAAAAAATGGGCGAGTGAAACCGAGTGGCTCAAGATATCACTGGTCACGCCGTAACCTGCTTGTGCAAATTTGAAGCGCCAAGTTAGCAAACCAAGTTCGTCGCTGCCGTACATCGATAAGAATCTTCCGCGATAGTGGGTGACGCGACCGATTGCCCCACTTTTGATTAGTTCACGCGCGTGAATCACCAGAGGCGACCACAAATAGTTGTAACCAACACCAGTCGGTGTCGAATGTTTTTTCGCAATGTTGTAAGCCTCGACTGTTTGTGCTGGCGTGCCGCCGATTGGCTTCTCGCTGAATATTGCTTTGCCTGCTGCCGCTGCTGCCGCAATCATCGGCACATGCAACATATTTGGTGCAGTAACCCAGACCGCATCGACATCCTTAGCGGATACTGCTTCTTCAAAGCCAGCCACCGCCCGAGCAAAACCAAAATCGTTGACTGCTCGGTCACGCCGACTCTGTTCAACATCGGCACAGACCACGAGTTCTGGCTTGAACTCTGCATCTGGAAATAGCGAAGAAATTCGCAACGCAGCACGACTGTGGGCTTGGCCCATCCACCCGAGACCCAATACAGCAATACCGATACGTTTTTTCATATTTTTCTCCGTTGTGTTTAGTTAAATAGTTATTTTTTCAATTAAGCGTTGACTCGACCGCGAGCTGAAGTCATCGGTACTCGCGGGTCAGTTTGTTGCGACTTCCATTCGTCGCGAATCCAGTGATGGCTCGGGTCATCGCAAAATGCCATCGTGCGGTCTTCGGCCGGGCCCGCCAGAACATTTAAGAAATACATTGGATATTCAGGCGCAGCAATTGATGGCCCGTGATAACCAGCTGGCAAAATATAAACATCGCCATCGCTAAGTGTGATGGTGTCATCAACAGAACCGTCAACCGTGTACGCGTGAAAGTAACCCCGACCATCTCGGTCGCCATGATCAGATTGTTTTTTGCCGATTCTGAAGTAATAGATCTCTTCGTTCATATTCGGACAACCAGCGATGCCATCATGTCGATGTGGTGGCCACGAAGACCAGTTGCCACCAGGCGTCAGAACTTCGCAAATAATTATTCTGTCTGCGCCTTGAAACGAATCTGGTGTGGCGATGTTGTTAACTTGACGAGTCGCAAACCCTGCACCTCGTGGTTCAACTGGCACTGCGTTGGCTAAACCATGGTGAGCAGGAAACTCTTTTGTGGCCATAGCTGTGCACACGGCAACTTCGCCAGCATCGGCAGAAAGTGACAACTTAGAACCAACTGGCGCATAAAACCAGTCGGCGACTGCTGCGAATACTCCAGGTCGGCCAGCAAGCGAATAGTTCTTGTCGTTGCATTGAACGTTCGCCGAAATCGATGAGAGTGGAACTATCACAGCTTCGCGATTAGCAAGATCAATTTCAACTGTGTTGCTTTTTGACATGCTTGAAAAGTCATAAACATCGATGCCGCAATATGTCCATCCAGCAGTCTTGGCGTCTAAAGAAACTGGTTGGTTGGCACGAGCCAGCGAACCTTGTGGGTAATACCAACTTGAAGTTTTGCTCATCGGCCCTCTGCCTCCACTTTAAATAATTGAACCATGAACAAGTTTTGCTGCTCGGCCGATGGCATTCTCGACGTCGTCATCATACGGAAATAGTAACGGTCGACCTGCAACTAATCCGATCACATTGGGAATCTGCAATGCTCCGGCCCATTCGCTAAAAGTTGAATCAAGGTTTTCGCCTGGATCACCGCCGAGTAATAAAATCGGCATTGTTGTGGCGCCACCCAAAGACTTATGGTTTGTCCACGCTGGAAGTTTCAGCCAAGTAAGACCTGAGTAAGAGCCAAGACCTGCAGCGATCGAAATGATTTTATCTAGTCGGTCTGTAGATCGATCAAGCGTTGGCAAACCATTTACATCTTTCGTGTAAGGCAGTGGTTCGACTAAGCAAACGATGTTTCGTTCGGCCAACAATCGCATTGCATCAACTACATATTCAATAGTTTTGCCAACACCCGAATCGGTGTTTTCGATACGCAGCAATACTTTGCCGCCATCAAGACCAAGCGACGCAATATGGTCGGCATCGTATGCAGTCATCGGGTCGTCAAGTCCCCACATCGATCCAAGATAGCCACCACGATTCATCGTGCCAAAAATAAGTTTTGATTCAAGAGCACCAAGCCACGAGAGTTCTTCAACAATGTCCGCACTTGCTAATAAACCATCAACCAATGGGTTGCTCAAACTTCTCATCAGTCGGTCAAGCAGCGAGTATCTATCAGCAATTGCAAATTCGTTTTTACCGGCGGCGAGTATGCCTCTGGCTGTGTGGTCTGCAGCAACAATCAGTAATCTGCCGTCTTTGCCAATTAGTTTGCGCCGTTTACGATTCGAGACGGCTGTTACGAATGATTGCGGATCGCGAACCCGTGCCTCAAGAAGTTTTTGGTATTGCGATCTATTGAGCGACGACACAAACTAACTCTTAATTTTTGCTTGTTCCGAGATGAAAGAGCGCAAGATTTCTTCGGTTGGCATCGCATCAGCGCATGCAAGTTTGGTTGCGACATAGGCACCAGCGGCATTTGCGAACTCGCCAATTTCGCGAATTGACCAATTATGAATTAAGCCGTGTGAAAGAGCACCACCAAACGCGTCGCCTGAGCCGAGGCCGCACACGAGTTTGATTTTGAGTGGAGCAATGCGAATTCGTTCTTCGGCAGTTGCCAGCATCACGCCCTCAGCACCAAGTTTGACAATGGCAAGCGAAACTCCATCAGCAAGAAACTTGTCAGCGATTTTGTCTGGGTCGGTTAGGCCGATTGCCATTTCGCATTCTGTTTTATTGCCAACAACAACCGAGCAGTGGGCGATAGCGGCACGAGCAGCAACGCCAGCAGCATCGATAGACGCCCAAAAACTTGGGCGATAATCAAGATCAATCACCGTGTGCTTTTTGCGACTTCGTTGCGCAAGCCAATGCATTGAAGACTTCGCAGTTTCACCATTAGACAGCGCACATCCACTCATCCAAAAAACGGCGCAGTCATCGATTAGTGATGCTGGCACTGAGTTGGCGACGATGGTTGTATCAGGGGCGTTCGGTTGCCTGTGAAAAATAAGTTTTGGATCTTCGGGTGGGTCAAGGGCTGCAAGCACAACTGGGGTTAAGCCATTCGGCTCACTCGAGACGAATTGTGTGTCAACATTCCATGTGTTGAGTTTGTTGAGGATGTATTGGCCTAAAGCGTCTGAGCCGACTTTCGTTAGCAGCACTGCGTGGTTGCCAAGTTTCGCCGCGGCTACTGCAACATTGCTTGGGCTACCTCCAACGCTTTTCGAAAAAGTTTGCTCGCTACCAAAAGAAGCCCCGGCTTCGATTCCATAAAGGTCGATGCTTACTCGGCCGACCGTGACAACAGTGTTTTTCATCAGATTTGAGTTTAGGTTGCGGGCAAGGGTTTCTTTGAATCGTTGGTGTTGAGCGACTAGTTTTCTTGCATGCGTATTGCTGTATTTGGGGCTGGTCGAATGGCCGAAATTCGAATTGAAGACATGGTTAAAGATCCTCGGATTAAAAACATTTCGGTGATCAATCGTTCGCCTGAAAAAGCCGAGTCGCTTAGGTCAAGATTCGGTGTTGAGATCGTTTCTGAAAAAGATTTTAACCCACAAGACTTTGATTCATATGTGATTACAACTGGCACTTCACATCACGCCCAAGCACTTGATTTAGTTTTGGGGGCCAATCGCAAAATTCTATGCGAGAAGCCAATTGCTCTCGAACTCGCAGACACTGATGCTGTTTTGGATCGCGCAAAAAAAGCTGGTGCTGAGATTCAAGTTGGTTTTCAAAGACGATTTGATCCACCGATTGCAAAAGCCAAGCAACTAATTGATAGCGGTTCGGTCGGCACGATGTATCACATTCGGTTCATGTCAAATGATATTGAGCCGTCATCTCGAGAATTTCTTGCCGGGAGTGGCGGAGTGTTTCGTGATCTTCATGTGCACGATTTTGATTTGGCCGAGTGGCTTTGTAACGAGCCAATTGCAGAAGTATTTGCAACTCGCCGAGTTCGCGAGTTTCAGCAATATGCCGAGTTTGATGACGGCGATGTTTCGCTGATTCATGCGATGACACAATCTGGAGTTCAAATAAGTATTTCAGGTACTCGTCATGATCCACGCGGTCATGATGTGCGTTTTGAAGTTTTTGGTTCAAAGGATTCGTTGAGTGCTGGTCTTTCTCCGCGGACTCCACTCAATTTGCTTGACTCCGGCATTGAGTTAAGTACATCTCCGTATACGGGTTTTGTTGATCGATTCAGAGAAGCCTTCAGAGAAGAAACTAAGGCGTATATCGAGTGGATCGCCGGCAATCGAAATAATCCATGTCCACCTGATTCGGCACGTAGCGGCATTTGTGTTGCGATTGCTTGTGAAATTTCGACAAGAGAAAAGCGTGTTGTGAAAGTTTCCGAAGTCAGAGGATCATGACTCGGTTGAGAGTCGCTCTAATTGGTCTTGGGCGCATGGGCCGAGTTCATGCAGCGGCCCTCGCTAAATCTGAAACTGTTGAAGTAGTCGCAGTTGCCGACCCATCTGAACAAGCAATTGAATTTGCGAGATCATTGTTTCCGAAGGCTGCGATATTTGCCGACTATCAACAGGCCTTAACTAACGATCAAGTTGAAGCCTGTCTAATTGCATCGCCAACACCATTGCATCCACAAATGGTGCGAGACGCGCTTGCTCACGGTTTGCATGTACTTTGTGAGAAGCCACTCGCACTGGATATTGAAGTTGCGAACGAACTTGCTAATATGGCGATGAATGCAAATCTGGTTTTGCAAATTGGCCACTGGCGAAGGTTTTCGCCGCCTTGGGCAACTGCAAAGCGAGTTTTAGACAGCGGCGCAATTGGCGCACCGATAATGATTCGACTTTCACAGTGGGACGCAAATTCACCTCCGGCAAGTTTCTGCGATGTAACTGTTAGCGGCGGCTTGGCAATTGATTGTGGTGTTCACGAATACGATCTTGCCGAATGGTTCTTCGGTTCGCCAGTAAGAGCAGTGCGAGCATGGAACTTGACTTTGGTTGAGAAATCATTGGCCGAGGTTGGTGACGTAGATAATTTGTGCGCAGTACTTGAGTTTGATGACTCTAGAGCTGCGTTCGTCGATCTCTCGCGTAATTGTCGTTATGGCGATGATGTTCGAACCGAAATACTTGGTTCAGATGGCGCAATATATGTTGATCTGTTGCCGACAGGTCGAACGCGGCTGGCAACTAATGACGGTGTTCATGAAGTTCAAGGGTCACAAGTTCTAGATGCGACGGCTGCCGGCGTTGAAAATCAAATTGATTCGTTTGCTACTGAAGTTTCGTCGCGTGGCTCGACTGATCTACCTGATGGCCACTCAAGCGCTCGGGCTACGAAGATTGGTCATGCTGTTAATTTGGCGGCGAAAACTGCTGATCGAATTGAAGTCTGAGGTGTATAAAAAATTTGAAGGCCGAATTGTTTTACATCAAGACGATGTCGGAATGTGCCACGGAGCGAATGTTGCTTTCGGCGAACTATCAGATCTTGGGTCAATAACAAGTGGTTCAGTGATGGTTCCATGTCCATGGTTTCGAGAAGCCGCTGAAATGGCAGTTGCAAATAAAAAACTTGATCTTGGCGTGCACCTAACGTTGACGGCCGAAAAAGAGTTCTATCGCTGGCGGCCATTAACAGTTGCAAGCAAATCAAGCGGATTAGTTGATGGTGACGGTTACATGTGGCGAGACGTAAGTTCTGTTCGGCGTAATGCCAATACAGAAGCAGTTGCCTTAGAACTTCGCGCGCAAATTGATTTTGCTCTCGCTACTGGCTTTGATGTGACACATCTTGACGCACATATGGGGGCGACACTCGCGCCCGAGTTTTGCGCAATATATATCGCACTAGGAGTTGAATATAAACTTCCTGTTTTATTGACGAAAAAACTCTCAGATTACGGACCAAACAATCACGTGGCTCGTGTAACTGACGAGCAGTTTGATGAGTTCGTTGTACTCGCAGAGGGCGAAAGAATGCAGATTTTTGATCGAGTACTTGAAACAGATTTCAACCGAAAGGCAGTCACGGTGCTTGATGATCTTGCATACCAAACAATGTTTACGAAAAATCTGAACGGCTTAACATTTGCCGCACTGCACCCAAATGCACCAGGTGAAGTTGAAGTGATCGAACCAAATCAGTTTCACGTGCGCACCCAAGAGTACAAAATATTTAGTTCAGAAAACTATTTGTCATGGCTTGCAAAAAAAGAAATCAAACCAATCGGAATGCGCGAACTTCGTGATGAAATGCGTCTAGTGAAATAAATAACTCGTTAATTAATTAGTTTTTGAAATATGTTCTGGTATTCCAAAACTCTTGGTAATCATTCGCGTAGCTATAAGCACAACTGCTGCTGTACACGCTAAGAAAATTGGATATGTTGATATTCCGACTCGTTCAAGTAACTGACCGGCTACCCAAGGCAAGGTCATTGAACTTAGCCCGGCTGTACCAACTATTCGTGCAGTTATTTTGCCGGAAAGTGAAGTACGGCTGCCGATGAAACTAAACATCAACGGAAACTGCGGTGCCGCAGCCAGACCATAGATAAACGCACAGGGCAGCAAAATTGAATCAAATCTGAAATATAAAGCCCCGCAGACGGCGATATTTGTTAGTGCTGCAATTTTGATAAATATGATCCCGTGGCTACGACGAGCTAAAAATACAGTTGCAAATCTACAGACCATAAAACCAACCCAAAATGTCGAAGTTAAAACTGCAGCTTCGTTCTTTGACAAACCAGTTTTGATTCCGTAGGTGTAAATCCAAGTAACAAATGCAACTTCAAGTGCAACATAGCCAAGAAAAAACATCATGATCAAGGCAAGTTGTCGTCTTGAAATTTTTTCATGGCTTGATCGAGTCTCGAGGTGCGGGTCAGCCGGTGATTTATGAAACACAACAATCATCGCAATAGTGCAAAGCGCGACTGCGACGAACCAAAAAGCAAGCGACGCATCTCCAGTTAATGCATCTGATCCACGAACAATCAGCGGACTCAAAATCGCGCCGACCCCGAACATCGTGTGCATCAGTGCGAGGCGAGGGCCAACTCGTTCTTTGAGCTCCCAGACAATCAATGTGTTGCAGCCAACATCTGAAGTTGAGATTGAAGTTCCGAATAATAAAAACATCAATGCCAAAATGAGTCGATTCGAAATAAATGGAATAGTTGCAAGGCAAATAGACCCAGTAAATAGAGCGGTTCCGATCAAACGATTGCCTAAACCTTTGTCGTAACCACGTGCAAAAATTTGCGTGCCTATGATGTATCCCAGGCCTTATGTAACAAGAACAATGCCGACTGAGGCGATAGTTGTGCCGACTTGCTCGGCCAATAGTGAGATAGACGGTCCGATCAAGCCGAAAGCTACGCCAACAACTAAAAACACCCCAAAATACGCGCGGTGTGAATGCGAGGTTGGTTGTGCGATTAGTCCAGTATTCACCCCACGCACGCTACGAGTTGTGAAGACTGCGTCGACAGATTATCGGTAGAAACTCGCGAAAGTAATTCGTTTGCAGCTTCGATTCGAGTCGCCCATGAACGATTTTTGACTGTGCGACTTGTTGACCAAATTATTCCGACAATTTCGCCCTTCTCGTTGATCAGCGGGCCACCAGAGTTGCCCACCACAACCTTCGTTTCGACTTCAATACCCGGTCGAGAGACATCGTGTTTTATATAAATATCTTGTGTATTGATGCGTAAATTTCGTTTGAATTTTGCTGGTCTGACAACCTGCTCAGAATCTTGAAATATGACGAATTCGATTTTCGAATTTCGGTCAACTTTGCCAAAATTGATCGGTTTCAAAGTTGCTTTTGTGTGCGGCTGTTGAATCGAGAGAATTGCTAAATCCATCTCGGTATCAATTACAACTACTTTTGCTTTCAGTGTTTCGCCGTTAGTTGTGGTGACGGTGTTTGACAATTGCCCAGCAACTCCGTGGGCTACCGTAAGTACAAGGCCGTCACCAATCACCGTGCCGACCGTTTGTGTCGCTGAACTTTTACAACCAAAGGAATTGATTTGCACTACGCCTAGAAATCTGCGAGGAGCGTGTCCTTGGTTCGCTACCAGGCCCAAACTAGTAAAGATTAGACAAGCGAAAACTATTCTCGATTTCAGCGATCTACGAAAATTCAGACGCTTAGTTTTCGCTGGTAAGTCCGTAGGCGTTTTCGGCAGGGAGTTCATCCATCATGTGAGGGAAAGGGTAGTTTCCTCCGAGGAGCCGTTTTAACACCGGAGTTGCACGCGAGAGGACTTCTGGTGAAACACCATTTTTCTGGTCCTCAAATGGGGTGACAAATTTCGCGAGGTATTGAATCAGAACTCCGATGCGGTCGGCATTGGAATTGTTTGGCATTGCGCAATGCCAGACCATTCCATTAAAAATCACGCAGTCGCCAGCTTCACCAAGTTGTCGAGATGCCCCTTTGTAAAATTCGTCAGCGTTTAAGGGCCATGAAAGTTCTCGTTGTGAGCCAGGTGTGTAAGCGGTCGCCCCATTGTCTGTGGTGAATTCATCGAGCAATATCGTCACCTGAGCGTTTAAAGCAAAACTTGAGTTCATATTGTTGGGAAACGAGCCAGGTTTAAATATGTCGAGATATGGATAATCAACGTGTGGCTCCTGGCCTGCAGCACCGGGCATTAAACGATTTGCGGCAATCGATCCCAAAATGAACTCGTTTCCTAGAAATTCATTTAAAACCGCCACAACTTCAGATTTTTGAACCATCCGTTCAAAAACCTGACCTTTGTTCAGAAGATTCCATACTCTGCGTTGTAAGTGAATTTTGTCTTCATTGGCACCATGAAAGTGCGTAGCTTTGTCAGATTCGTTAGTTGAGTAATGCAAGATGGCATCTCGGGCAACTTTGACTTCGTCGGCGCTAAATGCTCGCTTGACTAGAACAGCACCGCCACCGATGAGTAATTCATTAACGATTTCTGTGATCTTGTTTTTGACCTGCGACATTTCAAGTGTCAACATTGCTTATCCCCCAAACTGAATTCAGAAAATTTAACCAAAGATTTAATCCGAAGACGTGTCAAAATAGTATCTCATCGGTTAGTTTCCTACTAGTTTGTTTCAAATAATAATCAAATTAATAGAGGGCATTTAAAATGACGAAGACCAAAGTTTCGGTAGTTGATCGACTAGTGGGTAACCCGATTTCGTGGGGTGTGTGCGAGGTTCCTGATTGGGGCTTTCAACTAGATGCTCGAACTGTTCTTGGTGAGATGAAAGCTGTTGGTCTTAAAGCGACAGAGCAGGGGCCAGTTGGCTATTTGGGTGGCACTCCTGAAGAAGTATCAAAAGCCGCAAACGAATTTGGCCTACCAATCGTTGGTGCTTTCGTACCTTTAGTAATGCATGATCTCACACAACGTGATGCGATGCGTAAAGCCATTCATTTTTTAGCGAATCTTCTCAGCGAGACCGGAAAGGGTTTTTTTATCACTGCAGTGGTGGTTGACGAATCTTGGGGCAAGCGATTTGAATTATCTGAAGCTCAGTGGCAAGCAATGTTTGACGGTTTTATGGAAGTTGATGAGATTTGCGCGAGTTACGGAATTCGCCAAGTATTGCATCCTCACTTAAATACACTCGTCGAAACTCAAGACGACGTAAATCGTGTTCTTGCTGGATCAAATGTCCGTTGGTTGCTTGACACGGGCCACATGCTGATTGGTGGCACCGACCCAGTTAAGTTCGCGAAAGAGAACTTTTCTAGAATCGACCACTTTCATGTCAAGGACGTAAAGATGGATATTGCGAAGCGTTTCTTAGCTGGCGAGATCACGTTGATGGAAGCGACTCGCGATGGCGTGTTTTGTGCTGCTGGCGATGGCGATGTCAAACTCGCCGAAGCCATCGGGGTAATGGAGTCGAACGGCTATGAGGGTTGGTATGTACTCGAACAAGACATGGCGATCGTTGGCGACCAGCCACGCGATTCAAAGATTTCTACCGCCGGGGTGCGACGAAGTATTGCGTTTTTAGCCAATCTGAGCTAGTTAAATAGTAGTTAAGCGTCCTCAAAAGTAATTTAGTAAGTATTTGGTTTTGGCTTGCCACTGTGAATTATGTCGGCTACCTTGTATCGGGCAGGAATCATCCTGTTCGAATAACTATGCATAAAGGGGAAAGTAAATGAAGATCCAAAAAACATGGGGAGTAGTCATGGGTGCAGTAGCACTTTTGGCACTTGCCGCTTGTGGTGGTTCATCAGATTCAGCATCTGATTCATCAGCCTCAGAAGATACAGCAACTGTTACAGCAGGCGAAGACATCACAATCGTAGTTATCACCCACGGTGATGACGGCGTGTTCTGGTCAGTAGCTCAAAAGGGTGCAGAGGCTGCTGGTGCAGCTCTTGGTATCACAATGAATTACCAGGGTGCAAACAACAACGCACAAGATCAAGCACAAATGATTGAGCAAGCAGTAACTGATGGTGTTGATGGTATTGCCATTTCACTTGCTGATCCAAAAGCTCTTGATGGTGCAATCAAAAAAGTGATTGCAGCAGGAATTCCTTTGATCACACTCAACTCAGGTTCAGACCTCTTCAAAGACCTCGGCGCGATTACGCACGTTGGTCAAGACGAGACTGTTGCTGGTCACGGTGCTGGTGAGCGTCTTAAGGCCGCTGGCGGAAAAGTCATGCTTTGCGCAAAGCAAGAGCAGAGCAATGTCGCACTCGAAACTCGTTGTAACGCAGCAGCCGAAACATTCGGTGGCAAAGTTATTCAGATCACAACTTCAGGTGACGCAGACCGCGTTGCTCAGCAAGCTGAGATCAAGTCAGCGATGGATGCAGATGCATCAATTGACTCGTTCCTTGGAACAGGTCCAGTTATCGCAGTTGACGGCGCAAATGCAGCCGCTGAACTCGGTCGTGTAATGCCAACAGGCGGCTTTGACCTCTCAACAGAAATTCTTGAGTACATCGGCGCTGACAAGATGACATTCACAATTGACCAACAGCAGTTCCTTCAGGGATACCTTGCTGTTGTGTTCCTCTACCTCAATATCACCAACAAGAACACTGTTGGTGGCGGATTGCCAGTTATGACAGGCCCAGGATTTGTTGACAAGTCAAACGTTGTCGCAGTTCAGGAACTTGTAGGCAAAGGAACTCGTTAGTTAGTTCGTAAGTTACGAATTTGATTAAAAAGTAACTATTTTTCAAAGTTGGTTCGTTCGCTCAGAATCTCGAGCGGACGAACCAACTTGATTAATTTCTAGACGAAAATTTGATTTTAATTAAGTTAGTTGTTTAGTATTTACAGAATGCAACGGGGGATAACAGCGTGAGCGAATTTGATGATGTAACTCCGCTCAAACCAAGTGACGAAAGAATCACTTATCGTGGGCCACTAAAACGATTACTCATCTCTCCAGAGATCGGCGCACTGATTGGCGCTGTCGTGGTGTGGGCGTTCTTCTGGGGCAATGGTGACAAGTTTGGTACTGCCGGTAGTACTGCAAACTTTTTAGACGTAGCGGCTCCGCTTGGCATCATGGCAGTTGCAGTTTCTCTGTTAATGATCGGTGGAGAATTTGATCTTTCAGCTGGCGTAATGACTGGTGCTAGCGGCGTGACAATTGCGTTGATGGCGAAGTATTTTACTGACGGCGGTATTTCGCTTTGGGTTTGTATCCCTGCTGCGTTTTTGTTAGCAGGTTGTGTTGGTTGGTGGAATGGCTTTTTGGTTAATAAGACTGGTTTGCCCAGTTTCATTGTGACGCTTGGTTCATTCTTCGTGATCAAGGGAGCAAACCTTGTTTTCTCGAAGCGGATTAACTCACTGGTCAATGTTTCAGACGTTGACAAGGCTCATGGGTACAAGTTTTTTAAGGCTGTGTTAGGTGGCGAAAATAAGTTTGGTGATACTAAATACCGGGACATTATTTTTATCATCGGTGGAATCGCTTTTGCTGTGCTTTTGATTATTGGCTTTGTTGAGCAGTCTCTACTGCGCGCAGAACAGACCGCTATGCCAGCGATGCTTGTTGCAATAGTCGGTGCAGTCGCAGGTGTGGTCGGGGTACTGGTACTTCACCGCACAGATTCAATTAATGGAAACGTCGTAGCTGGGTTGATTGGTTTAACTGGCTCCGCATTGGCGATTGTTTCTTATTCGCGTGCCAGATTTCAAGGTCGAGAACCGCTTGTTGGTGCGCTGCCTAAATCTGCTCGGCCGCTGATCATTCTTGGATTGCTAGGCACTGCAGTTGCGTCTTTGGCTGGTCAACTATTTGACCGCGGCGAAGAAAGCGTAATGTTGCAGTGGTTTCCGAGTTGGTTAAGGCTTGTTGTCGCAGTTGCCGCTGGCGCATTGCCGCTTTGGTTCTTTGTGCGCCAAGTAAAGCGCGGAGATGTTGAATTTCGAGCAAAAACAGTCGCGTTAATTGCGGTTCGTCTGCCAATTATTTGTTTGGTTTCGTTAACTGGCATCGTCTCATTGTTTCAGTTGACAACTGTGCAGGCGGTGCGAGCTGTTTTGATTACGGTTGCGGGCACTGGCGCCGCAACTTGCCTATATCGCGCTCGCGGCATCGCTGGTAAGCAGTCAACAAAGTGGTTTGTTAATTTGGGCGTCTTAATGTCGGCATGCTTTATTGTCGTGGCCTTTGCAGTTCGTGCAGATTCAAGTGCACCCCGATTTCGCGGTGGAATTTTTGCGACGTTACTGATTGGTGCAGCGCTAATTTTGGCCACAACTTTTATCGAAGCCAACCAGAAGAAGCGAACTTTGGCAGATCTAAATGCTGACCGACTCGGTAAACGACTTGTTTTGGTGGGAATGCTTTTAGGGGCTATCGCGCTTGGCACAAGATTGTTGTTTTCTGAGGGAGTATTTCGAATGTCGGTGTTCTGGTGGTTATTTTTTACTGCCGTCGGGTCATTCGTCTTGACCAAAACGAAATACGGCAACTGGATTTTTGCAGTGGGTGGCAATAAAGATGCTGCTCGTGCGACAGGTGTTCCGGCTGACAAAGTTAAGACGGCACTGTTCATGGCGACTTCATTAATGGGCGCTTTCGTGGGCGCAATGATTTTGATGCGCCTAAACTCAGTTCAAGCGCAACAGGGTGATGGCCAAGAGTTTGAATACATTATTGCCGCTGTTGTAGGTGGCAATCTAATGACAGGTGGTTACGGCTCGGTTATTGGTGCTTCGCTAGGCGCACTGATTATGGCTGTTTCGAAAAATGGTATTCCTGCTGCGCAATGGAACCAAGATGGTCGATATATCTTCCTTGGTGCAGTATTGCTTGTCGCAGTGCTCGTTAATAACTATGTGCGTAGGAAGGCGAATGAACAACGATGAGTAATTCAACTCCACTACTTGAACTTCAAAATATTGGAAAATACTTCGGAAATGTTAAGGCACTTGAGAATGTTTCAACGACTGTTAAAGCAGGCGAAGTTACTTGTGTGCTTGGCGATAACGGTGCAGGTAAATCAACATTTATAAAAATAATCAGTGGTTTACATAAGCCAAGTACTGGCAAGTACCTCTTCGAAGGTCATGAAGTTACTTTTGATTCACCTCGTGAAGCTCGCGCACTTGGTATTGCAACGGTTTACCAAGACTTGGCGATGGCTCCATTGATGTCAGTGTGGCGAAATTTTTTTTTAGGTTCAGAGCCAACAAAACGTTTTGGTCCAATCAATTTGCTTGACGCAAAATTTGCTCGTGCCACAGCGAGAGAAGAAATGTCAAAACTTGGTATTGACGTTCGTGATATTGACCAACCAGTCGGAACTTTGTCAGGTGGTGAGCGTCAAAGCGTGGCGATCGCACGTGCGGTCTATTTCGGTGCTCGAGTATTGATTCTTGATGAGCCGACATCTGCTCTTGGTGTGCGTCAGTCGGATCTAGTGCTTGGTTATGTTAAAGCCGCAGCGGCCCGTGATCTTGGCGTAATTTTGATTACTCACAACCCACAACATGCTCTGCCTGTTGGTAATCGGTTCTTGATTCTCAATCGTGGTCAATCGGTAGGGCATTTCGAAAAACAAGATCTCACATATGAACGTCTAATTGAGCTGATGTCAGGTCGTGTCCACGCTGCTTAGGCAGTTAACGACACAGTGTCTCGAACAGTTCATAATGAGAGATGATCAATGGCGAGGGCTAATTAAGTCACGTCTAGAGGATCCGAATGGTGCCGCAAAGGCCCTCAAAAAACGAAAGCGTCGCAAGTTAATTACCGACTCACAACTATTTATAGTTGCCGCAGATCACACCGCACGCGGAATGCTCGGCGTTGGTGATGATCCATTTGCGATGGCAGATCGTCGAAAGCTGCTTGATTCACTGCTAATCGCACTAGATAATCCACTGGTAGATGGTGTTCTCGGTAGCGCCGATGTGATTGATGAACTTGCACTTCTCGGTGCCCTCGACAACAAACTTGTGTTTGGCACGATGAACCGTGGCGGAATCATGGGAGCCAGTTGGGAACTCAATGATCGGATGACGGCGTACACGCCACAAGAAATTGCCGCGCGAGGACTTGATGGTGGCAAGGTCTTGTTGAGGCTTGCCGATGATGATGCGGGCACTGGCCCAACGATCGAAGCTTGCGCAAAGGCTGTCACACAGATGGCTGATCTGAAATTGCCAATCATGGTCGAACCCTTGCCGTATACGGGCGGTAGCGGTGGTCCGGCGAAATATATTGACGATAATGACAAGTTGTTGCGTGCAGTTTCGATTGCATCAGGCCTCGGTTCGTCATCTGCGTACACCTGGCTAAAAGTGCCTGCGGGTTCGCAAGTCGAACGAATGATGGCAGCGACAACTTTGCCAGGTCTAATTCTTGGTGGTACACCAGGGCCAGACCCTGAAGCAACGTATTCGTCATGGGAGCGGGCGATGAAAGTACCAAACGTGCGCGGATTAGTCGTAGGTAGATCTTTGTTGTTTCCAAAAGATGGCGATGTGGCTGGGGCGATTGTACGTGCAGCGCGTATTGTTCGTCCATGAAAACAATTCGATTAACCACTTCACAGGCGCTTGTAAAGTTTCTGGTCGCGCAACGAATACTTATTAACGGTCACGAAGAAAAATTGTTCCCGGGAGTGCTGGCAATTTTTGGACACGGCAACGTAACAAGTCTTGGTGTGGCGCTCGACGAAGAGCGAAAAAATATTCGCACGTGGCGCGGACAAAACGAACAAGGCATGGCGCTCGCAGCAGTTGGGTTCGCAAAGGCGAAACGACGTCAACAGATCATGGTTGCGTCAAGTTCGATTGGGCCAGGTGCATTAAATATGGTCACTGCAGCAGGTGTTGCCTATGTTGATCGCTTGCCAGTTTTGTTTTTGTCTGGCGATACATTCGTTCACCGAATTCCTGATCCAGTTTTACAACAAGGCGAAAGCTTCAGCGATCCTTCAATCACGGTGAACGACGCGTTCAAGCCAGTGGTTAGATATTGGGATCGAATTGTTGCACCGCAACAGTTGTTGCATTCGTTGCCACACGCAGTTTCGACGATGCTTGACCCGGCAACATGTGGCCCCGCGTTTATAGGTTTACCGCAAGATGTTCAAGCCGAGAGTTTTGACTTTCCAGAAGTGTTTTTTGAAAAAGTTGTACACACCATTATTAGACCTCGTGCAGATGCAACTGAGTTGAAAAATGCTGTTGAGGTTTTGAAGAACGCAAAACGACCGCTGATTATCGCTGGCGGTGGCGTGCACTATTCGCTTGCCGAAAAAGAGTTGGCTGCGTTTGCTACGGCGCACAATATTCCGGTTGTTGAGACTGTCGCCGGCAAGGCATCGCTATTGGCTTCACACCCGCTTAACGCTGGGCCAGTTGGGGTAACTGGTTGTGAGTCGGCAAATAATTTGGCCGCGCAAGCAGACGTCGTGGTGGCTCTCGGTACTCGATTGCAAGATTTCGCAACTGGGTCTTGGACGATCTTTAGTAATGAGCAGACAAAATTTATTGGTGTCAACACCGTGCGGTTTGACGCGATAAAACATCGCTCGTTGCCAGTTGTTGGTGACGCGCGCGAAGCACTATCTGATCTTGGTACACAACTTGGTAATTGGCGCAGTGATGACACTTGGTCGAAAGTTGCACAACAAGAAGTTGTTGGCTATCACAAATATATTGACAGCATCGCTGCGAAAAATAAAGTCGCAAACACGGCGCAACTTGCAACATATGCCCAAGTTGTTGGGGTTGTTGATCGTGCTGCACAGCCGAGCGATTATGTGCTCACAGCAGCGGGTGGGTTCCCGGGTGAACTTAATAACGGCTGGCGGGCGAAGAGCCTCGATTCATTTGACTGCGAATATGGGTTCTCGTGCATGGGCTACGAACTTTCTGGTGCGTGGGGCGCGAAGATGGCGATGCCAGAACGCGAAGTGATTTCTTTCGTCGGCGATGGTTCATACATGATGATGAATAGCGATATTTATAGTTCGGTTCTCTACGGTCACAAACTGATTGTGATCGTCTGCGACAACGGCGGATACGCGGTGATTAATCGATTGCAAGTCAGTCAAGGCGGTGTGCCGTTTAATAATCAACTTGCCGATTGTGAACCAGCAAACCTCGTGTACGTTGATTTCGCTCAACATGCTGCGTCTATGGGCGCAATATCTGAGACAGTTGGTTCTATTGATGAGTTTGAGACAGCGTTCGTTCGTGCTCGCAAATCTGACAAAACTCATGTGATTGTGATCAAGACCAGCCCCAATGACTGGACAGAAGGCGGTTCATTCTGGGAAGTCGGCGTGCCAACAACTAGTCATCGCCCAGAAGTAATTAAGGCTGGCGAAGTAATGCGCGAAGGCAAAAAACAACAGCGAATCGGATGGTAGGTAGAAATCGTGAGCGACAATCAAACAAAGAACCCGAGTACTTCAAGTATGCACGGCAAAGTGTTATTGCTCAGTGGTGCGTCACGAGGTGTAGGTGAGTGTGTAGCGCGCTTGGCCGTTGAGCGTGGTGCAGCAGGTTTGGCTCTTGTTGGACGCGATACAAAGACCGGTGACAAGTTGGCGAGCGAATTAACAAGCCTTGGCACCAAGACTATTTTTATAACCGGTGATCTTGCAGGTGCTGATGAGCCAAAGCGAATCGTCAAGATAGTCGATGAGACTTTTGGCGTAGTACATGGATTATTGAATTCGGCTGCAGAAACTTCGCGGGGCAGCGTATGGAATACAACCCCAGACATGTTTGACACGATGATGGCAGTTAATGTGCGAGCGCCGTTTATGTTGATTCAAGAGTGCGCGAAAATAATGAAGCGCGAATCCGTCGCTGGCTCAATCGTGAATATCGGCAGTGTCACTGGCTATGGCGGTGATGTGAACTTGACACACTATGCAATTTCTAAAGGCGCGTTGCACACACTGACACGCAACTGTGCATATTCACTAATGCGCGACCGTGTGCGGGTGAATCTTTTGAATCCAGGGTGGATGGATACGCCGACTGAAGATGCGACACAGCGAAAGTGGCACAACGCACAAGATGGTTGGCTAGAAAAAGCAGAGCGAGATCAACCAATGGGCCGATTAATAAAACCAGATGAACTTGCACGCTCAATTATGTTTTTACTTTCAGACGAGTCAGGATTAATGACTGGTGCAGTAATAGACTTCGATCAATCGGTGGTCGGCGCTGGCTCGCCATCTAAACCAAAAGTAGGAGAAGTTTGGCCGTGAGTAACAGTATTGGTATCGGTGTATTGGGTTGTGGTCGCATTGGTGTGATGCATGCAGAGTTAATCGCGCAACGAATTGAAGGCGCACATTTGGCCGGCGTTTATGACGTGGTGACTGAATCGGCTAAAAAAATTGCTACTAAATTTGATTGCAAACATTTTGAAAGCCCAGATGCTTTAATGTCGGCTAAAGAAGTTGATGCAATCGCAATTTGCACGTCGACCGACACGCACGTTGAAGTGTTGCTGATGGCGTCAAACTATCGCAAACCAGTATTTTGCGAGAAGCCAATTTCTCTGTCGCTTACCGATACAGATAGGGCGTTGAAAGCTATCAGTGATAGCAAGACACCATTAATGCTTGGTTTCAACCGCAGATTTGACCCTAGTCATCGCAGTGTTCGTGACAATGTTGCTAACGGCACGATTGGTGACGTGCATATCGCGCGAATAACAAGCCGTGACCCTTCACCGCCGCCAGTTTCGTATGCAAAAGTTTCAGGTGGAATTTTTATTGATATGACAATTCATGATTTCGATATGGCCCGTTATGTCGTCGGCAGTGAAATCGTTTCGGTTTACGCAACTGGGGCTGTGCGAATCGTGCCCGAGTTTGCCGAAATTGGAGACCTTGACACGGTGGCAATTATGTTGCAGCACGAAAATGGTGCGATCACGATGATTGATAATTCGCGTCAGGCTGTTTACGGTTATGACCAGCGGGTTGAAGTCTTCGGCTCAAAAGGTTTGGTTGGCTCAGATAACCAAGTGATGACAAGCGTGATTAAGCGCAACGAAGAAGGCACACAATTAGACAAAATGCCGTACTTCTTTTTAGATCGCTACATTCCGTCGTATATTGCCGAATGGAATGAGTTCATGGGTGTCGCAACGGGCAAAATTCAGCCAGTCGTAACTGGTGCTGATGGTCGTGCATCGCTTGTCGCCGGTTTGGCAGCGTGGAAGTCGGTTCGCGAAGGTCGAATGGTTAAGACCAGCGAAATTGTTGGCTAGTTTAAAAAACTTTTAAACGCTAGAACTTTTAAACGCCGTAACTTTTGATTCGTGTTGCGATGAATCTTTGGCGAGTTTCGTTACATTGCGATGAACTAGCAATTGGTTGTGCAGCAACTCGAGATGATGCAACCCACGTTGGCCATTTACCAGTCAGAGTTGCGGCTGCCTGTCTAGCAGCGCCGAGTGCAACTATTTCAGGTTCGTTAAGCACGTTTACTTGCTTGCCTGTTAAGTCAGCAACTATCTGACAAACGGCGGGTGACTGTGCGCCGCCCCCGAGTAGAAAAATGCGACCTGATGTATCGACGCCGCAGTTCGCGATTGCAATTAATCCATCGAGAAGTCCGCATACAACACCTTCAATGGCAGCGCGCGCAATATCACTGCGCGAATGACTTGAGTTAATGCCGACCAACATTGCCCGCGCGTCGGGAAGATTCGGTGTTCGCTCACCATCTAGGTATGGCAATAACACAAGACCGTTTGCTCCACAGGTCGATGCCAATGCAAGTTCGCCAAACTGCTGTAGATCTACGCCGAGAAAATTAGCAAACGAATCAAAAACTTTTGTCGCATTCAGTGTGCAAACAAGTGGCAAGAAACTTCCTGTTGCATCAGCGAAACCGGCTACTGCGGCGCTGCTATCAGCTGTTGCCTGAGCACTGACTGCATAAACCGTGCCCGATGTGCCAAGTGAAATCGCGACATCACCGGGCAATAATCCGATGCCAAGTGCGCCAGCCATGTTGTCGCCAGTGCCACAGCCGATTACGGCATCGCCCCATTGTCCAGTTGATTCAAGCGGTTCGGCGACACGTGGCAACATTTTTGACCAATCGCGAGACTTATCGATTATCTGCAACACTTCGTCTTGATAGTTATTGGTTCTCGGTGACCAATAGCCAGTGCCAGATGCATCGCCACGATCGGTGACAATTTCTGATGCGCCTCCGCCACGTAAATGCCACGAAAGATAATCATGCGGCAAACAAATACGAGCAACTCGTGTCCAATTTTCTGGCTCAACACGCTTTAGCCACGAAAGCTTCGCGACGGTGAAACTCGCAACTGGCACACTGCCGATATGTGATGCCCACCACGCGGCATCGCGTTGATCTACGCACCATTGTGCATCTGTTGCTGATTCGGTGTCGTTCCATAGTTTTGCGGCTCGAACAATATTATGATTCGCGTCGAGTGTGACTAGGCCATGTTGTTGACCAGCGACAGAAATGGCGGTGACTTTTGGCAAAATAGTTTGCGAAGACGCCTGTGCATAGGCCCCGTCAAATGCCGCTATCCATTCAGTTGGGTTTGATTCACTAACTGGGGTAATGCCCGTGCTTGCGTGCGATGCACGACCAGTCGAAATCAATTCGCCAGAATCAAGATCGCGAACCTCTACTTTTGTTGACTGCGTTGACGAATCAACGCCGACTACAACCGGCATTAGTTATCGAACGCCGAGAATCAGTTCTGTGACAAGTTGGTCAAGGCGTTCGTGAGCATATCCACGTTCGCCGAGTGCCTTGACATCAAATGTATCGGTACGCAAACTGTGCAATGCATCAGCGCCTAATCCATCAGGAGAAGTCGGCACACTCAGTTGGTCAAACATAGCGGCCCCGAGTGCTGCCTGAATCTCTTTGTCTTGCTTGAACTCGCGAGATTTCTCAGCCAAGATCAAATATGTTCGCATGCAACCAAGGGCAAAATCCCAAACACCTTCGGCATTCTCGGTTCGATATGCGTGTGCATCAAAGTGCAACATTCCATCCCACTTCGAATCTTCAAGCAATTTGACGAGATAAAAAGCATCGCGGATTCCCTCACTGCCAAACCTGAAATCTTGGTCAAACTTACCAATGCGTTGTGCGTTCAAGTCAATGTGAAACAACTTGCCGTGCCAGAGTGTTTGCGCAACTGCGTGCGTGAAGTTAAGCCCACTCATTGTTTCGTGCGCGAACTCTGGGTTGAGACCGACCATGTCTGGCCATTGCAATTCGTTGATGAATGCAATTGCATGACCAACTGTTGGCAAGAACATATCGCCACGTGGTTCGTTTGGTTTTGGTTCGAGAGCAAACTTGATGTCATAGCCACGGTCTTTGGCATACGCACAGCAAATATTTACTGCCTCGGCGTAGCGGTCAAGCGCGGTGCGAACATCTTTTGCTGCTTCACACTCGAGACCTTCGCGGCCGCCCCACATCACATAAACCTTTGCGCCAAGTGAGACGCCCATATCGATTGACTCCATTGTTTTCTTGATTGCATAACGGCGCACAATCGGGTCGTTCGCCGTAAACGCGCCTTCTTTGAACACCGGCTGACCAAAAAGATTTGTTGTAGCCATTGGAACTTTCATGCCGGTCTTATCTAGTGCCTGACGAAAACGCTTCAGCGCAGTCTCACGCTCGGCAGGTGTTGAACCAAATGGCACGAGATCGTCGTCGTGAAAGTTGACACCGTAAGCACCGAGATCGGCCAAACGATGAACAGAGTCAACTGGGTCTAGTGCGGGGCGAGTTTCTAATCCGAATGGGTCACGACCCATATTGCCAACGGTCCAAAGACCAAAGGTGAAGCGATGTTCTGGTTTAGGAGTGAAGTTGTCAGTCATAGACCCGATGCTAGTTCTAATTCGCAATAGTCCGCTAAGCCGTTAGAGTAAACAAGCCTTTTACCTTCCGGGGTAGCTCAGTTGGCAGAGCAACGGACTGTTAATCCGTTTGTCGTGGGTTCGAGCCCCACCCCCGGAGCCATAGTTCTATTTTGATGCGATTTTTCGGAGGCATGATGTCTGCGGTTACTGCGAGAGGCAATGTGGCGAGTGCGTCGCATCCACTAGACCCGCTGAGCAAAGACGAACTTGAGTCGTTGATTAGCGCTTTGCGTCGCGACGGTGTGCTTGATCACCGACATTTAATTGCGATGTTGCAAGTTGAAGAGCCACCAAAGTCCGTGTTGGCGCGTTTTCGGTCAAATCAAAATAGTGAAGATGTTGAAAAAATTGAACGGGCTGCGCGAGTGACTGTGCTGGATCGTTCGACTGGCAAAGTGGCTGAAATTGTTGTGACGATTGCTGGGCATGTTGTGAGCAACAAAGTTATTGAAGGCGCCAAGGCTCCCGTTTTAAGTGTTGAGAGTGAGATGGCGATTTCGGCCGCAAAGCGTGATGCCCGTGTGATTGAAGCATTGCATGCTCGCGGAGTTACAGATATTGACTCAGTGCGTATGGAGGCTTGGCCGATTGGTGCTCAGATACCAAAACATCTTGATGATGGTCGGCGAATCATTTGGACACCGATGTGGCATCAGCCAACGCCAGAGGCGAATTTTTATGCCCATCCAATTTCGGGTTTACATGCGATCATCGATATTGATTCTGGCGAAGTTCTTGCTGTTGAGAACGATCAACAAATTGCAATACCTCAGACACCAGGCCCGTATCGGCAAAGCCAAACGGGGGCCGATGTTGAGTTGAAGCCATTTGAGATAAGGCAGCCCGAAGGTGTGTCGTTTTCTTTTGATGGCTACAAAGCGAATTGGGAGCGGTGGAGTTTTCGAATCGGTTTTTGCCAACGCGAAGGTCTTGTGATTCATGATGTTTGGTTTGATGACGGTGGTCAGTTGCGCAAGATCGCGCATCGCATGTCTATTGCTGAACTTGTCATTCCGTATGGTGACCCAAGCCAGGGCGCGTATCGCAAGAATGCTTTTGATACTGGCGAGTTTGGTTTGGGTAACTATACGAACTCATTAACTCTTGGTTGCGATTGTCTTGGCGAAATTGTTTATTTTGATGTAGCTGTGGCGAACCCTGATGGCACGGTGCGTGAAATCAAAAATGCAATTTGTACGCATGAAGAAGATTTTGGGATTTTATGGAAGCACGTCGACATCGACGGCAATGTTGAGGTGCGTCGTGGTCGCCGTTTTGTGGTGTCGTCAATTGTGACGATCAATAATTATGAGTACGGATACTTCTGGTATTTCTACCAAGACGGCTCGATCGAATTTGAAGCCAAACTCACTGGCATTGTGTTGACGCTGGCTGACAACCCTGGCGCCGATCATGTTTCGGCGACAGAGCTCGAGCCCGGTTTATGGGCGCCGTATCACCAACATATTTTATGCGCCCGACTTGATTTAGATATTGACAGCGGTGCTGATGAAATTGTCGGAGTACGCAACAGCGTTGTCGAAGTTGACTCGTTTGCGCACGAGATGGGGCCGAAAAATATTCACGGTGGAGCGTACGAAATTAGCGAGACGATTTTGAAGCGCGAACTTGACGCTAAGCGTGTTGTTGATCCATTCAAGAGTCGATTTTGGAAAGTAATAAATCCAAATCGTAAAAATCACATGGGTAAGCCAGTTGGCTACAAACTTATTTCGGGGCATACGACATATCCATTGGCGAAGCCTGAGTCGACGATAGGTCGGCGCGCAGGTTTTATGTATCAGCATTTGTGGGTAACTAAGAACGAAAATAACGAGCGATACCCAGCAGGTGATTATCCATTTCAACACGCTGGTGGTGCGGGCTTGCCACAGTGGACTCAAGCCAATCGTGACATTGAAAATACCGATGTTGTGCTGTGGCATGTTTTTGGAACAAACCACATTCCGCGCGCCGAAGATTGGCCGGTGATGCCAGTTGAACGTACCGGTTTTCACTTGAAGCCGAGCGGGTTTTTCGCGCGCAGCCCAGCGATTGATGTGGCGCCGTCGGCTAAACCTTGCCACTGATTGGTAATCGGCGAAAATTTTTATTTTGTTGCTGAGATAACCCCAAGGCACATTTCATCAGACGAACCTTCACCCCAGGTGATATACCGAGGCGGCAGATTTTTCAATTCAGGAAGTTTCTGTCGAATTGTCGGGTCAAAAGTGCAGGTGACTCGAATCGTGTCACCTGCTTTTACTGCAACAGGAGTTTGTAGTACCACGCCAGACTGATCATCAAAATTATATTTCTTTACATCCAAGATCACTTTTTCAGAGGACTTTCCAGGGTTAAGAGTTAATGAAAGTGTGCGCCCCAAAAGATGCATGTGCGCAGCCGCACCAATGACCTTGAAGTTTGAGGTAATTACTTTGTCGCAACGCGAGGTCAACGACGCGACTGGATTAAAAGGATTTTGGCCACAAAGAACATTGATGCCGGCAGATTCAAATGCACTCATTTTGCTTGTTCGCGACGCGAGGTCAATGAGCGATTGCTTTCGATCGCAAAGCGGCCCAGTCAAATTTTCAGGACACGCAAGTTCAACAGGGGCGGGGAAGAGCTCAACGTGAAGCTGTTTGACTTTCGCTCCTTTTGCGGGTACTGCTTCCATCACAATTTTCGATTGATCGGTTTGAATTTTTCCGCCATTCATTGCCAATAAGTTGTAGTGCACCTGCAAAACGAAACGCTCACCTTTCTTGAACGGTGTTCCATATCCCGCTGGTGAAATATCTATGCCACGACCCGGTGCCCACGAACTAATCCATGGCGTCGAGATAAAAGACGACAGCATATTGCCCAGTCCAGAACCACCAAAGCATGGCCATCCAGTGCCGTTCTTATCTGCAGCGACTGCCTGAGGGATGTCGGCGTCGGTTACTCGAAAAATAATTGCGTGATGAACAAAGTTTTTACGTTGCGGAATGAACTGAATAGTTCGGATAACTGAATCTTCGGTGACTTTTGGATCAAGTAGAAAACAGCGATAGTCATCTGTGCCGTTTTTTGGAGCAGTTGGAAGATGAGCCTTCTTCATCGTCACCGTATATTTTTTCGTCGCTGACTGATCTGCCGAGCCATCCACCGACGTAGGGGAGAGAGATATAAGTAACACGGCAACAAAGAGCGTGGTTTTAATGCGCATCAGTGAAAGATTAGCAACAAAAATAAATGGAGTCGTGTGACATTTCCCTTAGGTTGTGAAGGTGAAATTTAGAGGACTTCAGGTTTTTGTGGCTTCAATAATTTGTGCGATGACGATAGCGCTTTTTCCGATTGGGGTTGATGCCAGTGCTGAGAGTTCGGAAATCGTTGAAACTTCTCCAGGTGTTTTAATTGACACTTCTAAATACTTGCCAAAAAAACTTCCTGCACCGGCAATTCTTATTGCTCACGGATTTGGTGGAAGCAAAGACTCGGTTGAAGCCGAAGCAAAGTTTTTCGCATCAAAGGGTTTCGTTGTTTTGACTTGGACTGCTCGTGGATTTGGTGAGTCGACTGGACAAATAGAAATGAATTCAATCAATGGTGAGGTAGCCGATACCCGAGCCTTGATCTCTTATCTTGCCCGCAGTAAAGATGTGATAATTGATGCGCAGGGCGACCCGCGTGTTGGGATTATGGGTAGTTCTTATGGTGGAGCGAACGCACTTCTAGCAGCGAGTCAAGATTCCCGAATTGATGCAGTGATTGCAGACATCACATGGAGCGACTTGCAGCAAGGTTTCTTTCCACAATCTGTGGAGCGCTCGCAGGTTTCGGGTCCATTTAAAAAAGTTTGGGTAGGAACATTTTTTTCTGCAGTTTCGTTACAGAACGCATATCTCGGTGAGTGTGGTTCGTTCTCGCAGCAATGGTGCGACGCCTACGAAAATGCAGTTCTGCAGGGCAAACCGAGTCAAGCCGAGAAAGATCTTCTTGCTTCAGTTTCACCGATCAACTATGCATCATCAATTACCGCACCAACACTTTTAAGCCAAGGACAAGCAGATTCACTATTTCCGCTAAGTGAAAGTTCTAAAACTGCTCAAGCGATAAAAAAGACGAATCCGAATACACCACTTTCAATGATTTGGCACGCTGATGGACATGATGGCGCGAATTCTCAGGCCACGTATTTACGTGAGCAATTCTTGCAATGGTTTAAAAAGTATCTCCTGAATGAAAAATTAGAGTTTCCTGTTTTTCAATTCACTAGAACTAACGGCTCGATCTCTTTGCAAGATTCGTCAGTGATTCCCAAAGTTTTTATGAGTGACAAACTGCCCTTCGAGTCAAAGTCTCAACAATTGAAACTAGTTACCCCAACAGCCGCGGCGATTTATCCGATTGGCGGGGTGCCGGGTGCGATCTCGGCACTTCCTGGCATCGGGTCAGCGGGGGCGCTTGCATCTCAATTACTTTCAAGTTTTGCAGGGTTCAGTCCTGCTTTTCTGCCGGGTCAGAGTGGATTTTTAGAAAGCGCACCTCTGACAGAACCAATTTCAGTGGTGGGTCCATCCTCAATCAAGGTTCGAATTACGAGCACGCAACCTGACGCGACACTTTTCTTCTCGCTGGTCGTCAGGTCTCCGAGTGGCGGAATTAATCTTCCGAACGGAATCGTCGCTCCAGTTCAAATTTCAAATATTTCAACTGGCGGCAGCGATGTTGTCGTCAATTTACCCGAAACAATTTTGGATGCTTCGGCTGGTGACGTGATTGCAGTTGGCATATCAAGTACCGATCAAGGTTATGAAACCCCAAAAACTTCTCGCTTTTATTCAGTTTCTCCGCTCTCGGCACTTACTTTTCACACGAGCGTCGCAACCGCAGCGCAATCAAGTACGGCAAATATTCTTTGGCCGCTTGGTGCCGTGGCTTCGCTGTTTGTTGCATTTGTGTATGTCCGAATTCGTAGACCGAAGATTGCACCAATCCACGAAAACAGCGTTGCCCTCGTCGAGGTTGATAATTTAAGCAAGATATACAAAGATGGTCATCAGGCAGTTTCGAACCTCTCGTTTAAAGTTCAACGTGGGCAGGTTGTTGGTCTTCTTGGTCCAAATGGAGCAGGCAAGACGACAGCGCTACGCATGGTGATGGGACTGATTTTTCCAACTCAGGGGTCTATATATCTGAATGGTAAATCGGTTTATCCAGGGTCGCCCGCGCTTTCAAATCTCGGCAGCTTTATCGAAGGCCCAGGTTTTTTACCGCATCTTTCGGGTCGCGAGAATCTTCGGCTTTACTGGCGATCCATCGGGCGCGATGATGAGCAGCATCTCGAACAAGTTGTTGCGATCACGAAATTAGGAACCGCATTGGATAAAAAAGTGCGTAGCTACAGCCAAGGTATGCGACAGCGTCTCGCGATTGCTCAGTCAATGCTTGGCATGCCAGATCTCTTGGTGTTGGATGAACCAACTAACGGCCTGGATCCTCAGCAAATCGCAGAGATGCGACAAGTGTTGAAAGACTATGCAACAGCGGGTCGAACGGTGATTATCTCCTCGCATCTTCTCGCTGAAATTCAACAAACTTGTAGCCATGTGGTTTTGATGAACCGTGGTCAACTCGTCTCATTCGGGCCGATGGAGGAATTACTTACAAAAAATCAAAAGTCTCAGTCGCTCGAAGAAATCTTTCTTGAACTCATCGGTGATGACTTAGTCATTGGACAGGAGAAAGTATGAGTTATTCGGCCGCAAAGACTTTGCCCTATCACATTGAGCTGTATCGCCAACTCAAACGAAAGCACACTGCATTTGCATATGCGTTTGTTGTGTCGCTACCAGTCCTAGTAGCGATTGCCGTAAAGTTTGGCCCGTCAGAAAATAGCGGTGAGCCAACGCGAATCGGCTCTGGCACGACCGACCTGATTGGTTTAGCGACTAATGGTGCTGCGAACTTCACGGTGACGATGCTTTATTTTGCAACTCCATTTCTTTTGGTGACAGTGATCGCTTTGTTTAATGGTGACACTGTTGCCTCGGAAGCATCGTGGTCGACTCTTAGATACCTGCTGGCTTCTCCTGTTCCACGGACTCGGTTGCTTTTGCAAAAAATTAAAGTCAGTCTTACTCTTTCAGCTCTTGCAGTTTTGATCACGCCAATCTGCGCATGGTTTGTTGGTCTAATTGCATTTGGAACCAAACCATTGCAGAGTCCGCTTGGCGCAACATTTACTAATTCGGTTGCCATCTCACGAATTGCAATCATCACGGTCTATTTGGCGATTTCACTTTTGTTTGTTGCGGGACTTGCTTTCTACCTGAGTGTTCGCACCGATGCACCACTTGGCGCAGTTGGGGTTGCTGTTGGAACATCAATTTTGCTTAGCATTCTTGACGCCATCACGGCTCTTGGAAAACTTCGTGATTGGCTGCCAGTTCATTACGCATTTTCATGGTTTGATGCGTTGGCCACAACAATTGATTGGTCAGCAATGATCCGCGGTGCTAGTTATTGCTTTATTGTCGGTACCGTGTTGTTCGCGCTAGCAATAAATAGGTTCGCGCACAAAGACGTGACCTCGTAACTCGGTGTTTAGCAGCCTCCTTAGGTTTGAAAATACAAACTCTGCGTCGCTCAGCGATATCTGAGGCGAGCGAGTATCGTTTGGTTGATTGCGTGGGGCCAGTAGCTCAGTGGTCAGAGCAGGGGACTCATAATCCCTTGGTCGTGGGTTCAATCCCCACCTGGCCCACCATTCAATTTCTTGTGGTTCTCGATTTGCGCTAGTCTCGTTACACAAATCGCACACGTCAAAGGGATGTGTGCAAAAGGGGAATAAATGATAAAGCGCAAAGGAATTAAATCCGCTGTTCTTGCCATTGCAGCGTTTGCACTCATCGCGGGTGCATGCGGCGGCAGTAGCGATACAGCACCAGCAGAGACAGCAGCACCTGCAGAGACTGCAGCACCAGCAACTGACCCTTGTGAAGGTTCAGAGCTCAAGCTTGGTCTTGCATTTGATACTGGTGGTCGTGGTGACGGAACATTTAACGACTCGGCCGCTCGCGGTGCTGAACAAGCTGCATCTGAATTGTGCTACACAGTTTCAGAGCTTGAAGCAACAAGCGACGACGATCGCAAGCCAAACCTCGAAGCACTTGTGGCTGCTGGAAATAACCCAGTTATCGCAGTTGGTTTCGCATTCGGTGGAGCAATTGAAGAAGTTGCCGCTGCTAATCCAAATGTAACTTTCGGTTGGGTAGACGGTTATCTTGATCTTCCAAACGTAAAGACTCTCGGCTTCTCTGAGCAAGAGGGTTCTTTCCTTGTTGGTGCCGCTGCTGCATTGAAGAGTGCAAGCGGAACAATCGGCTTCATTGGTGGTCAAGAAATTGACTTGATCAAGAGGTTCGAAGCTGGATACATCGCAGGTGCTAAAGCAGTTAACCCAGACATCAAAGTTGAGTCAAAGTATCTCGGTGCAGCTGGAGATAATGCTGCATGGGGCTCACCTGACAAAGCTAAAGAAATCGCGATGAGCTGGTTCAAAAAAGGTGCAGACATTGTTTACACCGCTGCTGGTGGTTCAGGTGCGGGCACAATTGATGCCGCTGTTGAAGCAGGCGAAGGCAAGTGGGCAATTGGTGTTGACTCAGATCAATACCTAACTGCAACTCCAGAACAGCAAGCACACATCTTGACTTCAATGCTCAAGCGTGTTGACGTTTCTGTTTTCCTTGCTGCTAAGGCAGTTAAAGAAGGCGATATATCTGGTGGATTCAAGGTGTTTGACCTTAAGAGTGATGGAGTTGGATACGCAACATCGGGTGGATTCCTCGATGATATTGCTGATCAACTTGAAGCATTCAAGGCAAAGATCGTAAGTGGAGAAATTGTCGTACCGACAGCACCATAATTAAAAATTAATAATTTAAATTAACTGCGGGGGCTTGGGTCATTGACTCAGGCCCCCGTATTTTTTTGTGCCAAATCTTCACTGGCTCAAAGTTCTTAAATTGAAAAATTTATTGTGGTATGTCAGACTTACCCAATGCAATCGGAAAGTGTGAGGCCGAAACTGAACTCAGCGACTGATGTTGTCAATGTTGTTGAACTTACAAACATAAGTAAAAGCTTCCCTGGGGTAATTGCGAATCGCGACATTTCGTTGCAAATTGATCGTGCAACAATTCATGCGATTGTCGGCGAAAACGGGGCTGGCAAATCAACTTTGATGAAGATTTTGTATGGCCTTCATCAACCCGATTCAGGAACGATTGCAATCAACGGAGTAGTAACTCAATTTAAGTCACCAAGCGAAGCGATGGCTGCCGGTATCGGCATGGTGCATCAGCATTTTATGCTCGCCGATAACTTGACAGTGCTTGAAAATATTATTCTTGGCTCTGAGCCAACCAAGTATGGAGTACTTTCGCTAGGCGATGCGCGCAAGCGAGTCAAAGATTTGGCTACATCGATTGGTGTTGAAATTGATTTAGATCTTCCGATTTCTGATTTGGGTGTTGGCCAACGGCAGCGAGTTGAAATCTTGAAAGTGTTGTTTCGAGGCGCTGAGATTTTGGTTCTAGACGAGCCAACTGCGGTTCTCGTGCCTCAAGAAGTTGACGAGTTATTCGTAAATCTTCGAAAACTAGTGGCAAATGGAACGACGATTTTGTTTATCTCACACAAACTAGATGAGGTGTTATCAATTTCTGATCAGATAACAGTGATTCGCCAGGGATCAACAGTTGCGACTGTCTCGCCTAAATCGGTGGATCGTTTAAAACTTGCCGAATTGATGGTTGGTTCTGATCTACCGAGTCACGGAGAACGCACAACAAAAGTCGGAGAAAAAATTCTATTGTCAGTGCGCAACTTAACTGTTCTTGCCAAAGCCCGCAAGAATCCGGTTCAAAATGTATCGTTTGATATTTTTGAAAGTGAGATCATCGGCATCGCTGGGGTCGATGGAAACGGTCAGTTTGAGCTTTGTGAGGCTCTTCTCGGACTAGTAGATATTCAGGGCACCGTAGAACTAGGTGGCAAAGATGCGAGCAACTTGAATGTTCGCGAGCGTCTTGATCAAGGGCTCGCCTATATTCCTTTTGATCGTCATCGAGAAGGGTTAATGCTTGCTGCATCGCTTTGGGAGAACGGATTATTGGGTCATGAAGCCACCCTTTCTCGCGGCCCAATGATCGACGTTAAAGCAGCTCGAAAGTCGTGTCGAGAAATAATAGAGCGATTTGGCGTTATGACACCAAGCGAACTTGTGCCAGCGTTCGTCCTCTCAGGAGGTAATCAACAAAAACTCGTCGTTGGTCGTAATCTTGCAAACACGCCGAAGGTATTGATTGCAGCGCACCCGACTCGTGGAATAGATGTAGGTGCGCAGGCCGCAGTGTGGAAGGAGATTCGCCGCTCGCGAGATGCCGGTATGTCAGTGTTGCTTGTTTCCGCTGATCTTGAAGAAGTTTTGGGTCTCTCCGACAGAATTCTCGTAATGTTTGACGGCGAAATATCTGCTGAACTCGACCCTAAGAGTGCAACTCCGCAAATTCTCGGCAAATACATGACAGGTATGCAGTGAATAAGCAACTTGACATACATCGAAATTCGGATGCAATGCGAAAGTCGCTAGCAACCTTAGGTAGCTCACTTGGCGCAATTTTTCTCGCGCTATTTATTTGTGCTGTACTTTTGCTTGTCACCGGAAAGGACCCTCTTGCCGCATACGGAAAAATTTTAGAAACAGGTTTCACTAGTGACAAATTCGTTGAAATGCTGAAGCGGGCAACACCTTTAATCTTTAGCGCGATCGCAGTTGCGATTGGTTTCAAGATGAATTTATTTAACATTGGTGTTGAAGGACAGTATTTATTTGCAGCTTTAATTGCGGCTGAAATGGGTACTCATGTTTCGCTTCCAGCGCCATTGCATGTTTTGTTCATTTTGGTTGTGGCGATGGTTTCAGGTGCTGCGTGGGCGAGCATTGCAGCATTTTTGAAGATCGTTCGCGGGATCAACGAAGTTATTTCAACCATCATGCTCAATTACATTGCCTTGTCATTTATTCAATGGCTGTTTGAAACGTTCTTTCGGGACGATTCGGATGGTGGGCTAAATGTCAAAACGACAAAAATTGCCCCGAGTGGTCGCATGCCAGATTTAGTTCACGATCGACTTAACGGAATGTTTATTGTCGCTTTACTAGTGGCATTTGTTTTTTGGATAGTCGTGTTTAGAAGTCGGTTTGGGTTTCGTCTTCGTGCGAGTGGTCTTAATCCAATTGCGGCGCGCACGGCTGGTATCCCAGCAAGCCGAATGATTTTGGTTGCGCTTATGTTGTCTGGTGCAGTGGCTGGTTTAGTAGCGATGCCAGCAGTAATAGGTGATGTTTATGGATACGGGCCTTCAGCGATTGCAACACAGTATGGTTTCGCCGGAATCGCAGTTGCGTTATTGGGTCGAAATCATCCGTTAGGTATTGTCGGCGCGGCAATGTTGTTTGGCTTTCTTGATTCGACATCCGCCGAACTTCAGTTATCTGGTATCCCGAGTTCGATCGTCAAAGTTATTCAAGCGATCATTGTGCTTGTCGTAGTTATTGTTAATGAGGCTTCGTCAAGGCGGTACAACCGAAGAACCGCTGAGCGAGCCGCAATGGCGCTGAAAAGTTTGGACGCACGTTTATGAAACAGTCAAAAAATTTCAGATTGGTAGTTTCTATATTTTGTGTCTTGGCAATTATTTCAACTGTTCGTTTATGGACAGATCAAGATGCATTGACATCATCAGGCACTATAGGTACGGCACTGCGTTTGACAGTACCGATTCTTCTTGCGGGTATGGCTGGTCTTTGGGCCGAACGCTGCGGAGTTATCAATATCGGAATCGAAGGCATGATGATTTTTGGAACATGGTTTGGTGCGTGGGGTGCATGGCAGTTTGGCCCATGGGTCGGATTGCTCTTTGCAATTTTGGGTGGCATGTTTGGTGGTTTGGTGCATGCTGTTGCCACAGTGCGATTCAATATTGATCAAGTTATTTCTGGTGTTGTAATTAATTTGTTCGCTTTCTTCGGGGTGCGATATTTAAGTGAACTTGTTTATGTCGGCAAACCAGGCGGAGGCATTAGTCAATCTCCACCACAGAAGTCGGCACTGCCAAGATTTAATTTGCCGATACTTTCAGGTGGAGAAATTGCAGGCTGGAAGTCGCCAGATTTCTTAGGGTGGTTAGAGTCGCAAAGATGGTTCATCCTTGGAGACTTCGGTGGAATCGGTCGTGGATTGACGCACAATCTTTCTTGGGCGACCGTTATCGCAATTATTATTGTTCCAGTTTCGGCGTGGGCATTATGGCGCACTCGTTTTGGTTTGCGCCTGAGATCTTCAGGAGAATCACCCGTTGCTGCCGAGAGTCTTGGTGTCAAAGTGAATCGACTGCGATATTACGGCTTGTTAATAAGTGGTGGCCTCGCCGGGTTAGCAGGTGGCACTCTTTCAATTGTCGCCTCGTCGTATTATCGCCAAGGTCAAACTGCTGGTCGCGGTTTCATCGGACTCGCAACAATGATTTTTGGAAACTGGCGCCCAAGTGGAATCTTGACCGGCGCAATGTTGTTTGGTTACGCCGAAGGGATAAAACTTGTCGCATCAGATTCGATCACTGCGCTGTTTTTGTTTATCGCAGCCATCTCGGCGGTATTTTTCATTTACTCCGTTATTCGACGAAAGCGCGTTCAAGTTTTAGTCACGCTTGTGGCTTTTATTGTTTCGGCAATTGCGTATCGAACTATTGACACGGTTCCAGAATCGTTGACACAGTCTCTGCCGTATGTTGTGACGCTAATTGTTTTAGCTACTGCTAACCAACGGTTGCGACCGCCAGCAATGGCTGGAGTGCCGTTTAGGCCTGGCGAGCCTCACTAAAACTTTTTAGCGGATTATTTGCCTTTGGGGCGAAACGCAACTAGTCCATTTGTGAGTTCAAGTCTTGGGCCGTCAATCAGGTCAATGCAGTACGGAACTGCAGGCATTACTGCATCAAGACATTCGGCAATTGACGAGGGCTTGCCGGGCAAGTTAATAATCAGTGCGCCACCTCGAACGCCTGCGGTTTGACGAGAGAGAATTGCGGTCGGCACAACCTTCAGTGAAGTCGCTCGCATTAATTCGCCGAAACCTGGCATCATCTTTTCGCACACTTGCTCTGTTGCTTCGGGTGTGATGTCGCGAACTGCTGGGCCCGTGCCGCCAGTTGTAACTATCAAACAACATTTATCAATATCAGCGAGTTCGCGCAATGCAGCTGTAATCAAGTCGATCTCGTCAGCAACTACTCGCACAACTGGTTGCCACGGATTGGATAAATATTTTGTGAAATATTCGTGAATTGCTGGGCCTCCACGATCTTCGTAGATGCCAGCTGAAGCACGATCTGAAACTGTGACGATACCGATCTTGGCTATTTCTGCGTTATCTGTGTTTTCTGTGCTCATTGTCAATAGTTACCAGAACAGATTTTGTGGGTCGTTATATTTCTTGCCTAAACTTACTTTGCGGACGATCGATTTATAAATCTGTCTCCATCCAAAACGAAAGCCAGTAAGCGAGCGTGCAGTAAACGAAACTGCCTGCAGTCTTTCAATAGATGCACGGAACCCCCGCAGCATCGCTGTTTCGGTGTTGCTAAGTATCAGTGGTGCGATAGTTGCCGGAAACGCGCGAGTTTCAAATTCGAACATTTCGTAATCCATTGCGTATACCGCTTGTAGCCGGTTCGCTGTATGTTGATCGCAAACTTGGTCGAGTTTGATGCCAAAGCCAACATTGTGTCGTTCGAGAGTCAACGAAGTCTTGGCACGACGATTTACTTCGTCGACCAGTGTTTGCATTTCGGATGGTTGCTCAACGCGAACTTTCATGTTGTAGTCGAATTTGTCGGGGTGAACTATGTGTGACTGTGGCAAAAAATGATGGTCATCCATAAATTCATCGGTTTGCTCTGAGATCATTTTGGCAAACAACGCAAAACTCTCTGTGATATTAATGCGACCGTCAACTAGTTGATCTTGGCAAAGTTTAATTGCCATTTCTGGCGTACCTGGAGCACGAGAAAAAATTCGGTTTTCCCATGCCGAGTATGCGCGAGATAACGGGTCACGTGTTGCATAAACACGAAGCCAATCTGGTGAATTCAAAATTTCGTCGATCTGCTTAGCTTTCATATCAATGAGCTTGGTTAATCCACTTACGCCCAGTTCGTGAATCGTTTGCGAGCGTGCCATATGCGGGCTGATTAATCGGTCGAGTCGCGACTGGTCATATGATCCGCTGGCTTTAGCAAGCAACATCTTGATACTGCTACACGCAACTTTCGTTGTAGGGCAATACATAACCTTGATGCTTGGCGCAACCAAAATGAAACCGGCATACGGCTTGAGCAGAAATGTTTTTTCGCTGATCATCGCGAGAAATATACTTTCACGAGATGGCTTTGACCAGCAACTTTTCCAAAATCATCGCTACAGACTCTTGCAAAGATTCAGTAGCGAGCCCGACAACTACATCAGGTGACTTGGGGGCTTCATAAGGGCTATCTACGCCACTTACCCCAGACATTTCGCCGTTACGAACCTTGGCATACATGCCTTTCGTGTCACGGCGTTCGCACTCTTCAAGTGACGTTGCAACATGAACTTCAATGAACCGTAGTTGTCGTTCTTCGTGAATTTTTCGAGCATATTCACGAGACGCGATAAAGGGCGAGATGATCGGCACAATAGCAACAGTGCCAGAATCAGCAAATAGATATGCAACTTCGGCCATACGGCGGATGTTCTCGGTTCGATCGTCGTCGCTGTATCCCAGATCAGAGTTCAAGCCAAGGCGAACATTATCGGCATCTAAAACATATGCGAGTCGACTTGTGTTAAGAAGCTCGCGAGCAAGTTCTGTGGCGATGGTTGATTTGCCTGAGCCCGAGAGCCCCGTGAGCCAGATAGTTGCACCCTCGAGTCCGTGTTTGCTCCAGCGTTGTGAGCGAGTTACTCCAGGCTCATGCCAAATTGGCTGGCCCGGCTGATTCGGTTCGCTCGAGATATTCATGCGAAACTGCCGTTCAAGATCTTGGCGAGAGCAACATGCCAGCGGCAACTGTCTGACCCGACGACTCGTCAACAAGAATGAACGATCCGGTTGTGCGATTCTGATGATAGTCGTCAAAAAATAGTGGGCTGGTCGTATGGATTGTCACGCGGCCGATCTCGTTGAACTTCAACTCTTTAATATCTGTCTCACGATGTAGATTCGAAATATCAAGTCGATACAAAACGTTCGATACTTTGCCGCGCGCGAGTTTTGTCGTGTGCTTAATCGTATAAATCTTGTCAAGTTGTAGCGGTGCGGCATCGTCCATCCAACACAGCATCGCCTCTAATTCTTGAGATGTTCTTGGGCGATTATTTGGTCGGCAGAACATGTCGCCGCGAGTAATTGAAAGATCATCCTTCAATAAAACAGTCACGGCCTGACCAGGTTCGGCTTGCTCAACTGGGCCGTTGGGCGAGTCGATGCCAGTGATTGTGCTGGTTAAGCCAGATGGCAAAACCATAATGTCATCGCCGACTCGCAACATGCCACCAGCTACGCGCCCGGCGTATCCGCGGTAGTCAGGCGTGTCAGCGCGTTGTGGCCGAATTACATATTGCACCGGAAACCGTGTATCAATGCGGTTGTCATCACTAGCAATATAAATATTTTCAAGATGATGTAAAAGTGTTGGCCCTTCAAACCACGACATGTTTGCTGAACGGCTGACGACATTGTCGCCAGCAAGTGCGCTGATCGGCAAAAATGTCACATCGTGCAAGTCAAGACGCGACGCAAAAGTCTCAAACTCTTCACGAATTTTGTCAAAAATTGCTTGATCGTATTCAACCAGATCCATTTTGTTGACACATATAACTAGATGCGGTACGCCAAGCAAAGAAACAAGCAAACTATGCCGACGAGTTTGTTCGACAACACCAGTTCGCGCATCAACGAGAACGATCGCCAAATCGGCATTTGATGCGCCTGTGATCATGTTACGCGTGTACTGAATGTGGCCGGGGCAGTCGGCGATTATGAAACTTCGCTTGGGTGTTGCGAAGTAACGATATGCAACATCAATCGTGATGCCTTGTTCGCGTTCGGCGCGAAGACCATCTGTTAAGAGCGACAAGTCGACATAATCATCACCGCGGCGTTTACTGACTGCTTCAATATGCTCAAGTTGATCTTCAAAAATACTTTTTGAGTCGTAGAGTAGGCGACCGATTAATGTTGATTTACCGTCATCAACTGATCCGACGGTTGCGAAATGCAGGCGCTCCATTAGAAGTATCCCGTTCGCTTACGATCTTCCATTCCGGCTTCCGAGATTCGGTCATCGGCTCGAGTCGCACCTCGCTCGGTGATGCGAGCAACTGAGGTCTCGGCGATCACTTGTTCAATTGAGGCAGCACTTGATTCAATTGCAGCAGTGCAAGTTGCATCACCAACAGTGCGAAACCGCACGAGTTCTTCGGACACGGTTTCGCCTTCTTCGGGTTGCAAAAATGGTGACACCGCCATCCACATGTTGTCGCGTCTAAACACTTGACGGCGATGCGCATAATAAATGCTTGGTAGATCGATGTTGTAGTCAGCCACGAATTGCCAGATATCTAATTCAGTCCAGTTTGAAATCGGAAAAATTCTAAAATGTTCACCGGGCTTATGGCGGCCGTTATAAATTCCCCAGAGTTCTGGTCGTTGTGTCTTTGGGTCCCACTGGCCGAATGCGTCGCGATGCGAATAGACGCGTTCTTTAGCGCGAGCGCGTTCTTCATCGCGGCGTGCTCCGCCAAACACGGCGTCAAACTTGTATTCTTTGATTGAGTCGAGCAAAGTCACAGTTTGTAGCGGGTTGCGACTCGCGCGCGGTCCAGTTGCGTCTTGCATCCGCCCAGCATCAATTGATGCTTGAACTGATCCAATAATAAGTTGAACATCTAAGTCGCGAACAGCACGATCGCGAAATTCAATAACTTCTGCGAAATTATGTCCAGTGTCGATGTGCATCACCGGGAAGGGCACTCGGGCCGGGCTAAATGCACGCACCGCGAGGTGCAACATTACGACCGAGTCTTTGCCGCCCGAGAACAACATTGCTGGGCGTTCGAACTCTGCTGCGACTTCACGGATAATTGTGACCGACTCGTCAATCAGACTGCGTAATGCTGATTTCACCCCTATAAGACTAGGGGTTTAAGCATTGCCGGAGTGACAAAAGCCGAATACCTGCTGTCAAATAGATCGGGCAATTAGTGTGACTTCGGGCGATTAAAGCAAATAATTAAATATTTCTAGAGGACAAATTGTGACACGGCTATCTAAATCAAGTACAAACGAATCGATTCTGGCGGTGCTGCGAGAAACGGCTGATGCAGTTTCAATCGTGTTGCGCGCAAACAAAGATTGGTCGCTGTCAGGTATGCGTGAAACGCAATATTCGGTAGATCTCCGCGCAGATGCAGCGGCCCTTGAAGTTTTACATGGTGCGGGTGTGTCCGTGTTGTCTGAAGAAAGTGAAATTACTGGCGTATTTGGTGATGACGATATTTGCGTCGTAATGGATCCACTTGATGGTTCAACAAATGCAAGTCGTGGTGTGCCATGGTATGCAACCGCACTGTGTGCAATTGACAAAAATGGCATGCGCGCCGGGCTTGTCGTCAATCAAGCGATGCAAAGCGATTCATATTGGGCGACCGCTGGCGGTGGGGCGTTTCATAATGGTGAGGCGATGCGACCAAGTAGTTGCGTCGATCTTGGCGAAGCGGTTGTCGGTATTTCGGGTATTCCAAAACAGCGACCAAGATGGGGTCAGTTTCGAGCGCTTGGTGCTGCAGCTTTGGATATCTGTTTAGTTGCCGACGGTGTATTTGATGCGTGGATTGATTTCAATACGCATGGTGTTTGGGATTATTTGGCGAGCGCATTGATTTGTCAAGAGTCAGGTGCGTTGATTGTCGAGCATCAGGGCCGAGATTTGATCGTGCAACAACATTCACATCGCCGCACGCCAATTGTTGCAGCAACACCCGCGCTGCTCGAGATTGTTAAACAAATTCGCGACCAAAAGTAAACGAGATGTCGCCCACACAAACTGAGATGATTCCATTGCTGTGGACAGTCAAAGATCGCGGCATATTCATGGCCAGCCTTCAGCAATTTGAAGAAAGCCTTAAACATAAAACGATAATTACTGGATGCAAAATTGCTATTTTAAGTGGATCAACAACTTCATTGGTCTCACGACTGCTCAAATTATTTTTGCTGAATAACGGCATCAAGGCTGAGATTCTTGAAGGACATTTTGGTAATTTCTTCATTGATGCGATGAACCCAAGTGCAGAACTCATTGCGTTTGAACCCGATGTTATTTATATTCATTCGTCGCGAGTTAATTTAAAGAGTTTCGGTAACTTGCGTAGTTTCGAAGCCAGCGATGACGGGCATTCGTTAGTTGACAATGAGGTTTCTCAAAGTTTAAAAATCTGGAAGTCATTGAGCGATAAATTCGATTGCTGGGTTATTCACAACAATTTTGATTTGTCGCCTGAGTCGCCTTTAGGTAATAGTGAGGCAACAGAGGATTTTGGTCACAACTACGCAACGACCGAAATTAATCGTCGACTCGTTTCTGAAAGCAAAAATTTTGCTCAGGTATTGATTCATGATCTCAACTCGCTGAGCGCTTCTATCGGTCTTGATGAATGGTGGAGTTCGCGAGACTGGATTCAATACGGGCTTGCGGTATCGACGATGGCACATCCAAGACTTGGCTTCAGTCTGGCGAGCGTAATAACTTCAGTTCTTGGAGAATCAAAAAAATGTTTGGTTTTGGATTTTGATAACACTCTTTGGGGCGGAGTTATTGGAGAAGTTGGTATAAATGGAATCGAATTAGGACCTGACAGTTCAAGAGGTAAAGCATTTCTTGAATTTCAATTAACAATCAAAGATCTCGCATCTAGGGGTGTCTTAATCGCCGGCTGCACTAAAAATGAAATGAAAAATGCGCTATCAGGTCTGAATCATCCGAATTCAATTCTTAAACCAGAAGATTTCGCGGTCATCGAGGCGTCGTGGGACCCAAAACCAATTGCGATCAGGAGAATTATTGAAAATTTGAATTTTGGTATGAGGGCATTCGTGTTTGTTGACGACTCAAAAATTGAAGTTCATTCGGTCAAAACTGAGTTCCCAGAAATTGAAACTATTTTGCTTGATTCAAAATTTCCTGAGAAATACTCAAGCATGGTTTTGCGACCAAGATATTTTGAATCTTTTAAACTAACCAAAGAAGACATTTCGCGGAAGGGGACGCAAGCGACTCCGCGCGTTAAGAAGTTGAAAAACGCATCAACTTATGACCATATGCAGATGCTCAAAGATTTAAACGCTGTGGCTACAATCGGCAGACCGACGAGCGATCAACTTGAACGAGTTTTGCAGTTGGTTAACAAGACAAACCAATTTAATTTGAATGGCATTCGACGTACCCCACTAGAAATCAAGAAATTCGCTGAAGACGCTGACTCTCTTGTGCTTGTCGGTGAGTTCAAAGATGATCTAACCAACTATGGGTTGACCACTGTGATCGGCGGTCGGTTTGAGGGTGGGTCGTTCAAAGTTGAGATTTGGGTGATGAGTTGTCGAACCTTTGATCGATATTTAGAGCATGCAATGCTGTTGGCTTTACGGAGTGAGATTGCGATCGAATCTGCTAACGGCTTTAGTCTTGATTTTAAGCGAACAGCGAGAAACGATTACTTTGTCGGTACTGGTGTTGCATTGGGCCTGTTTGATAAATCTATTACTGATGGCACATGTCAAGTTGACGGCAAAATGATGGTTATACCCAGCGAACTACCAATGAAAGTAGTCTCTAGATAATGAAATCTTCGGAAGATGTACTCAATTCGTGTAACGAGATATTCAGAACTGTTTTTTCTGACACCACTTTGTCAATTAATGTCGCTACGTCGGCTTCTGACATTGCCGATTGGGATTCGCTGGCACAAATCCGGCTACTGATGGCAATGGAACAAACCTTTGAGATTCAGTTCGCACTTGACGAAGTAGAAGATCTGCAAAATGTTGGCGAAATCGTTGAATTGATTTTGGTAAAAGTCAATCAATGAACTGTTTTGGCTTCGATGACCTATTTATTGGTATGTCGGCCCAGTTCAAACGCAAAATTGACGGCGAAATGATTAATGGCTTTACCCAGATTTCAGGTGATTCGAATCCGTTGCATATTGACTCTGACTATGCGCGCAGATCTGGCTTCAAAGATCAGATTGCGCATGGAATGCTCTGTTCTTCTCTATTTTCTGAACTAGTTGGCGTGCATCTGCCCGGTGAGAATTGCCTTTTAACAGATATTTCGGTTGTTTTCTCGAAGCCAGTATTTATTGATGATGAGGTGATGGTTGATGGCTCAATTGTCCAGTTGAGTCCGGCATTCAAATCCGCAAAGATTGACGCAACAATCACAAACAAAAATAGCGAAGTGTGTATTCGTGCAAAAATCGGTGTGGTCGTTAGATGAGCAGAACAATATTGATTACGGGTGCGACTTCTTCGTTCGGGCGAGAACTGATTTCAAGATTGCCTAGCGGTACAAGGATTGTTGCAGTAAGTCGTCAACCCTTGCCACCCGAAATGTCAAACGATTCTGAAATTATAAATGTTATTTCAGATTTGGCAAGAACTGACTTTTTGAATGATTTCGATAACAAAATTGATTTTTCTCAAGTTGATGAATTTGTGCATTTCGCTGCGGCTCCGATGCGCATGCAAAATTTCTCTTCTAATACATCTGAGCAGTTACTCCTTGATTATCAAACGAATTTCCTATCGGTCGTCGCGTTACTCACGAAAGTCGTCGCAACTCGAAAGCAAAATCCGCGGCAAGTTCGAGTAGTACTGATGCTTACCGACATGCTTAGGTCAGCTAAAAAAGGTGAGACCTCATATATCACTTCGAAATTTGCCCTACTAGGTCTGGTTAATTCGCTTTCTATGGAATTTTCAGGCAATGACTTGCGAATCAATGCTGTCTCGCCGTCTTTGGTTGAGACCAAGTATGTAGAGCATTTCCCAGAGTTTTTGCGCAAAGATATCTCGAATAAGCACCCTATGAAACGTCATTGCACGGTCGCTGAAGTTATAGATTCGGTTGAGTTTTTGTTGTCTCCGCAGTCGTCGTTTATCAACGGCCAGAATATTTTCATAAATGGTGGCGAAAACTAGTTCAGATCCGCGTCTCATTTTGCGCTTCGGCGACAACGCGGATGTAAGTATTGTTGCCAAGTTTATTGAAGAGCATTGGAAGCAAGGGCATATTCTCTCGCGAGACAGAGAATTGTTTGAATACATGTACCTTGAAAAAGATGGTCGTCTCAACTTCGTTATCGCATTTGATCCGCAGTCAAGCGAAGTCATTGCGATACTTGGATACATACCTTCAGACGCTTTGCATTCACGTATCTCATTATCAATGTGGAAGTCACGTTCTGACGCTCACTTACGAAAATATAAAGCCGGATTAGCCGTATTGAGATTTCTGATTGATGAATTGAAACCCAAAAGTATTTTCTCTACTGGTATTTCTGCTGACACGCGCGATGTTTATAAGTTTTTAGGGTATTCATGTGATGTAATGAATCACTATGTGATAGTTAACAAGCAAATTGACGAGTTTAAAATTGTCAAGAATCCACCTGTGGCTAGTTTTTATTTGTCTGAGTCAGCGGATTCTTCGCTTGCAGTAATCAACTCAGACGAAGAGTTGTGCAATGCCGTATCAAAATTGGAATTCACTCAGACTTTGAAAGATTCTGACTATTTGTGTCATCGCTATTTGTACCATCCGCGGTTCAAGTACGAGGTGCGAGAAGTGTTACTAAATGACAAAACAGTTGGAGTTTTATTTTTTCGTCGGCTTTTTGCGAACGATCGATCTTGTATCAGGATCATTGACGTCGTTGGTGCTGAGATCTGTCTAAAGTCAGCGATTGGGCCGTTGGCCCAAGAGATGCTCTCTAATGGCGATGAATATGTTGATTTGCTGTCGTGGGGTCTTGACGGAGATCAACTCAAAGAAGCCGGCTTCGCTGATTGTCGTGATTTTGCCGATTGCGTCGTTCCTGAATATTTCTCACCATTTAGTCAGACAATTGTAGATCGTTGGCTGTTCACCAATTTGCCAGACACCGAAATAATCTACAAAGGTGACGGCGACCAAGACCGCCCGAATTGAATTCTGAATTAACGCTTAGTTGTTGCGCTTTGAAGACGCTTACTGTTTTGTAAATGCCATCACAAAAGATGAAGAATATGGCACGAATTGATGGGTGTTTGGGTATTCGCTTGCCACGACACTTGAGAGTTGATCTTTGGTCTGTAATAGTTTTTCATTAGTTAACAAAGACTGTGGCATCGGGTGAAAATTGATGGGGTAAATCTGACTTGGAACAAAACCGACTTCACGGAACTTCGCGATCAGTTCACTTGGTGTGTACTGATATCTAGTAGCGACGTCTATCCCGGTATGCGGATGTGCTGCCGGTCGATTTAAATCAAAACTGAATTGGGATAGAGTTTTGAATAGAGATTGTTGCGAGGGTGACATCTGAACTGCGATTGCCTCTGCGAGTAGATTTGCAATCGCACCTATTTCAACTTCTAACAGAGTGTATTCATTCATTGAAGCAATATTGAAAAGCCTATTACGACTGCCAATCACTGCTTGGCCATCTTTTTTAAGAATCCGACTTAAAGTCCCCAAGAACTTCGTCAACTCCAACTCTGAAATGTACTCAATAAATCCTTGCGCACTTATGAGGTCAAACGAGCTATCAAGCAACGAGACATCAAAAATTGATGCGCAATTGAATTTTGCAGTCGAGTTTGCGGTTATAGCGTTTTTGCGGCAGACGTCAATCATTTCTTGGGCAAAGTCGATGCCGGATGCTTCAACCCCTAGACCAGAAATTTGGATAGTTAACTGACCCGTCCCACAACCTACGTCCAAAAAATTTTTCACATTACCGTGCCGTCGAAAACTATCCAGCACGGAATTGTTTCGATCAGTGATTGTGTTGTATTGAAGCTTTTTCGCTTGTGCATCCCATCGTTCGGCTTCGTCGCCGAAGTATTTTTGGGTCTCATATTGTTGACTCATTTGTCTCCTCATCTAAGTTTTAAATACCCAACGATCAAATATAATCAGTGTAGATTTATTTACCATGAAATTGCCGATTTTGATGTATCACTATGTGCGACCGAATGGTATGCGCATGTCAGAGAGGCATCACGTATTGGATCTTGATTTGTTTGATCAGCAACTTGATGTGATGGCCAAGAAATACGAATTCATATTGGGTAACGATTTGTTGGCTCTCGATAATGATGCTTCGGCGCTTGAAAATAAGATCTGGTTGACTTTTGACGACGGCTACCGCGACTGTGTTGATTATGTGTTGCCTTCATTTTTAGAAAAAGGTGTGATCGGAACGTTCTATATTCCAACCGAAGCAATCTTTGAACGAAAGCTGTTAGACGTTAATAAAATCCACATTCTACTTTCGAGTCGCGCAACACCAAAGGAGATAGTCAGGATAGCTGGTGAGCTTTATTCCGAATTGAGTCTCGAGGCCGATTTAGAGATTTCATTTGACGAGTTATTTGCAAGACATGGCGTTGCAAACCTATGGAATGATGGTGAGACAGAGTTTATTAAAAAACTATTTCAGAAACTTCTTCCAACCGAAATCAGAAAAAAGTATCTTACAAATGTTTTTGATCAATTCAGTGAGCGCAGTGAATCAAGTTGGGTAGATGAATTTTATATGACTCCTGATGATGTACAAACGTTGATCGATAATGGCATGGAAGTCGGATCACATGGTCATTCGCATGAATGGTTGGCCGAAATGACGGTGGATCGTCAGCATGACGAACTCACAAAATCATTTGCGCATCTAGACAGCGTGGTTAATGATGGCAAAGTCAGGTCAATGTGTTGTCCATTCGGTTCGTATAACGATGACACGCTAAATATTTTGCGAAGTCTTGATGTCAGAATCGGAGTTCTCAACAGAATTGAGACGTATGCAAAGTTTGAACCTGGTGCAGCTGATCTTCTCGAGCTTGACCGAATAGATATCATGTTTTTCGACAAATTTATAAATGGTGAATTCGATTGAGATTGATTAGGTGCTTATGAAGATTCTTGTGATTACAGCGCACCCTGATGATGTTGATTTCGGATCGGGTGGCACAGTTGCAACTTGGGTCGCAGAGGGTCATGAGGTTGTTTATTGTTTAGTCACTGACGGGCAGGCGGGCGGTTCAGACAACACTGTGACTCGTGAGCAAGTTGCAGCAACTCGTCGGCTTGAGCAAACTGCGGCGGCAAAGATGCTCGGCGTTACCGAGTTGCATTGGCTCGGGTTCCCCGATGGTGCACTTGTCGCAGATCTCAATTTGCGTCGTGAGATCAGCGCAGTAATTCGCATTGTCAAGCCAGATCGTGTCCTCACTCAATCCGCTGAGCGAAATTACGATCGAATTTACGCAAGTCATCCAGATCATCTCGCGACTGGTGAAGCGGCGATTTGTGCGATTTACCCTGACGCTCGAAACGAATTTGCGTTTCCTGAATTACTTAGTGAGCGAGGGTTGGCTCCGCATGCTGTGCCTGAAACGTGGATTATGGCCGGGCCTAAACCAAAGCATTTCGTTGACACAACTGATGTGTTAGACAAGAAAATTTCAGCACTGTTGTGCCACAATAGTCAACATCCCGACCCGGCTGGTTTGCCTGCGCGCATTCGTAGTTGGGGCGAGACTATCGCCGAGGCGGGCGGGTTGCCAAAAGGTCGCACCGCCGAAGCATTTTTAGTTATTGACACGAAATAAATAGCGGATATTGCGAATATCTTAAATAGCGATTCAAATAAATAATCCCATACACTAAGAGTTTCATTCATTGAGAGGTTCGCAAGAAGTTTTCAGAGTTTGGGCGCTTAGCTCAGTTGGTTAGAGCATCTCCCTTACAAGGAGAGGGTCGGGGGTTCGAATCCCTCAGCGCCCACCATTTGGCTTAGACATTGGGTCATGGCTCTAGCCGTGAAAGTACGTATCTTTCGTTGAGCCTCTCCTTTCAACTGGATTGACGTCTTGCCAGAGAAGGCATCACCGACTTGCTGCCACAGCATCTAGAACTCCCTCTCAACCAGGTGAATACATGGATTGCGTCTACAAGTAGCGATAGGCGAAGTGTTCGCACAACAAATCAGCGAGGAATAAGTTCCAACACTTAGCAATATTTACTATTGTTAAGATATGGCTTTCAAATTTTCTCGCCATCTCCAACGGGTGCTCGTGATCGTCGTTCTCGCGGTGGGTCTCACGCCTGTAGCAGCCCAAGCAAGTGTGAAAAACGGCGCCAAGTGCTCCAAGTTGGGGCAGATGACAACTGTAAAAAAGAAAAAGATGACTACAGAGTTTATCTGTGTGAAAGAAGGTAAGCGTCGAGTGTGGCGGGTGCGTGCGGGTGTAGTGCCGGGTGGATTTGTTGCCCCAGGCGGCGGCGCAACCCAGCCCGGTGATGGCCCAACTGGGCCCGCCACGGCTGCTGATTGCACTAAGGCTCGATACACAGCGACGGCCAGCGGTGTCAACAACATCGTCGGTTGCGATCACGGTACGGCGTATTCCGAATTAGCAGTCACCACCGGAACTTCGGTGGTGAGCGGACAATCTGCGGCGGGCTTCATGAGTATGCCCGGTGGGCCGAACGAAACCGGCGGAGCTCTTTTCTTCAACCACCCGGCTGGAATGGCAACAGATGGAACCCGTCTTGCGATTGCCGATCGCAACAACAACCGAGTCCTGATTTGGACATCGGCACCGACACGCAATACCACACCAAATTTGGTGTTGGGTCAACTAAATTTCTCTACCAATAATTCCGGCTCGGCGCTCAATGAAATGAACTGGCCGAGCGATCTTTCAATTTCCGCATCGGGCATGCTGATGGTTGCCGACTCCAGTAATAATCGCATTCTCATTTGGCGCACATTTCCTACAGCGAATGGTCAACCTGCTGATATTTCACTCGACCTTGGTGAGGGTTCGTGGCCGTGGGGCGTGTGGACCGATGGCACCAAGATGATGGTGTCTCGTACGGAAGCTGGAGACGTAAAAGTGTGGAACACAATTCCTGCGGCGTCGGGCCAGACCCCTGCTTCGTTCACCATCGATCCGGAGATCATGGGAACCCCACGTCAAATTACTTCTGACGGCTCACGAGTGATTATCGGTGATGAAAACTCACGGTCGCCACTAGGCAATCGCGGTTCGCATGTATGGAATTCGTTTCCCACATCGGCAGGTTCGAACCCCGACTACTTCATGTTGTTCGGTCGCGACCGTAACGCTGGTTGGTACAACGGCCACATTGATGCAACAGGCGTGTATCTCCTGCAGCGCGACTTGGAGATCTTGCGTACGTTCCCCACGAGCAACCCCACCCAGTCAGAACTATCTGTTGCGCCGCAAGATGTTGGTTTGCAAGGTGGTGACGGTGGCGACGTGGTGAAGCTTGGCAATCGCATCTATGTGCTTGAATACAACGCCAATCGAATTGCAGCGTGGAATGCGGTGCCGACAGCCGCGAGTCAAGTCGCCGATTTTTACATCGGCTCTTCTGGGCCTGCCGATAACTCCAACCGTTCTGCATTCATGATTACTAACCCAGTGATGGCATCCGACGGTGTGTCGCTGGCAGTCAACAGCGACTTTGAGCGCCGCGTGTATGTGTGGAAGAAGGTGCCGGGCGACAACAATGCCAAGCCCGACCACTCGTTCATCGTTCCGTTCCAACCATGGGATTCTGTTGCTGCAACATTCAAGGGCACCAAGATCTATGCGGTTGCTGGCGAAGGCAAACT
>CALACK010000110.1 GCA_937890395.1 uncultured Acidimicrobiaceae bacterium
ATCAATACAGATTGTGCGTGAATTGCGCTGATTGTATTTAGATGCTTTGCTCCGATTGATGTGAGTGAAATATCTAGTGATTTATTGAACGAGAATTCAAGTGGCACACCCCAGGTCAGTGCGCTTAGGTCAGCCGCTGCTGAGTTGTCGCGCGCTAGTTGTATTTGAGATAAATCTTGTTTTCTAATCATCAAGTTAGTTGATAAGACAATTTCGTCGTGGACGACTACTCCAGCCGGCACAAAAACTAACCAACGACGCGAAAGCAAATGAATTCTCGGTAGTAAATATTTGGCTGAAACATACAAACCAGCTAGCGAGACGGCGGCAACTGCCCAGTTTCTTGCTGCAATAAGCAATGGCAATGAAATGATTGACAAATCTGCGACAAGTGTTGAAAGCAAAATCGGCGCAATCAGCACAACTGGCGGTCGTAAGGCAAATCTTTTTTCATCCCCGTAAGCACTGGCCTGTACATAGATGCTGCCGATTTCGGCGCTGAAACTGAGCAACAAAACTGCCACACTGACTGTCGCACTAATAATCTGCCAGCCAGTAGTGCCTTGGTTGAAAATGTCTAAGATCATGAAACTAGCAACCACTGGTGTGCCGATCCGCAACACAGTCAAAGTTATTGGATGGCTGATGAAACTTGCAATCACAACTGTGCCCCACACGGCCCACGCCAAAGTGGTTCCGGTCATTTGAACCGCGGCAGACCTGTCGTCTAGTAATCCACCTACTCCTGCACCAATAAACGGTAGGCAACTAAGCAAAATACGCAACATCATGTGTAGCGCGACTTCAATTCGCATATTTCGCTTCAACTTAATAGCCACGTTATAAGGCTAAGGCACGAACAATCAATCGGTAAAGTTTTAGTCGTGACCGTCTCGAAAGATCTCAAAAAGAACGTGCTGATTCTTCGTGCTCAAATTGCACACCACAATGAGATGTATCACGGCCAAGATAGTCCTGAGATTTCTGACGCCGAGTTTGACGAACTGTTGCGCAAACTTAAAGAAATCGAAGCCAAGTATCCAGAATTGATTGAAGAATTATCACCGTCGCAAACCATCGGTTCTGGTTTTACAACTTTTGATCCGGTTACTCATCGCGTACCGATGACGAGTCTTGATAATGCAATGGATACAAAAGAGTTGCAGGCGTGGGGTGAACGGCTGATCAAAGGATTGGGCAATAGCGCGATGCGGTTCGTGTGCGAACTCAAAATTGATGGTTTGGCATTGAGTATTCGCTACGAAAATGGCGCGTTAGTGCAGGCTGCGACTCGTGGAGATGGCAAGGTCGGCGAAGATGTAACCGCGAATATCTTGACGATAGGTGTTGTCCCAAAAAAACTTGTCTCTAAATCCGGCAAGAAGATTCCGAGTGTTCTTGAAGTTCGTGGCGAGGTTTATATGTCGATAGCCGCGTTTGAAAAACTACGAGTTGCAAAACAGGTCGAGAACGAAAAGCGAATCAGTGATGGTAAGAAACCTGAAACAGTGCCAGCCAACCCTCGAAATGCTGGCGCTGGAAGTCTGCGACAAAAAAACCCAGCAATCACGGCTACTCGCGATCTTTCGTTTTGGGCGTATCAACTCGGTGAAGTCGTTGGCGCAGCAAACTTTTTATCTCACTCCGAAACATTTGATTACCTTCGTGATCTGGGGTTTCCGATAAATCCTGAAGCCAGAACTGTCAACTCACTTACTCAAGTCGTTGAGTATGTTGCCAAGCGTGAAGCGAATCGCCACAATCTCGATTATGAAATAGATGGAGTCGTTGTAAAACTCGATGATCTCGCACAACGCGAACAACTAGGTTTCACGGCTCGTGCTCCACGCTGGGCGATTGCTGTGAAGTTTGCTCCAGAAGAGCGCAATACGATCCTCAAAAATATCTCGGTTTCAATTGGGCGCACTGGTCGAGCCACGCCGTTCGCCGAACTTGAGCCGGTTGTACTTTCTGGTAGCACCGTGAGCATGGCGACTCTGCACAACCGCGAGCAGGTGCAGTTGAAAGATGTTCGCCCTGGTGACACCGTGGTCGTGCGCAAAGCTGGAGACGTAATCCCTGAAGTGGTCGGTCCAGTGTTGGCATTGCGTCCGAAAAACTCAAAGCCATGGAAGTTTCCAACAACTTGTGTGTGCGATCTGAACTCAACATTTGTGCAACTTGAAGGCGAGTCAGACACTCGATGCGTAGAACCAGATTGTCCGTTTCAGCGTGATCAACGAATTATTCATTTCGCATCGCGTGGCGCAATGGACATCGAAGGTCTCGGCGAAAAAACTGTCTTCGCTTTATCCGACAAAAACTTTGTCGGCGATATCGGTGATTTATATTCGCTGACTAATGAAAAACTGCTCCAACTTGATGGTTTCGCCGAACTAAGCGCGACCAATTTATTGACTGCAATCAATAATTCAAAGACAAGACCTCTTAACAAACTTCTTGTTGGCCTTGGCATAAAGAACTTAGGGCCCGCAGCAGCCGAATCACTCGCACGGCGTTTCGGCTCACTTGATGCAATAATCGCCGCTAAATCTGAGCAATTAAGTGAAATTGACGGACTAGGTGATGTAATTGCAAACTCGATCACTAAGTGGTTCAAAGATAAGTCTCACCAAGCAATCATCAAAAAGTTCAGAAGTGCTGGCGTCGAATTTGGCAATGTAATTGTCAGCACCGCACCACAGAATCTAGTCGGCAAAGCAGTAGTTGTCACTGGAGCTGTCGAAGGTTTTAGTCGTGAGGGTGCTCAAGAGGCAATTACTAGTCGAGGCGGCAAGAGTCCGGGCAGTGTTAGCGCGAAAACATTTGCACTAGTAGTTGGTGATGAACCTGGTGCAAGCAAACTTACAAAAGCTGAATCTTTAAAAATTCCGATCATTGACTCAGCAGGTTTTTTGGTGTTGCTCGAGACAGGCGAACTGCCGAATTAAAATTAGTCAGTGTCGAACTTCCAGATGTATACGCGAGATTTCTCACGACCATCTTCAACTCGCCAGTATCTAACTTTTCCTTCATGTTCCCCTTGCGTAAAAGCTTCGATTACTCCACCAACTTGGGGTTGAAAACTAATTATGAAATTGCCCGGATCAAAAACTGCCGTGGCCGGCAACTCAACTTGTGCGCCAGGTGTTGCCATCTGACCGGAAGAAGTCAGCTCATCAAGTCTTGTCGTTGGAAGTTCAATACCGTCAATAAACAAAACTGATTCATAGCCTTCGACAAAGTCGACAATGATTTGTGATTGACGCAGCACGCGATCACCGTTAGCCGGAGACATTCGTTCAATTGCGTCAGGCAAGCCAGACTCATCTCGTCCTGTTTGTGAAACTCGAAAGCCAAAAATAATCATTACCAACCCGACGGCAACTCCAATACTTGTAAGAAGACGTTGAAGATTAAAGGCTTGACGCTGTTTCTTGACCTTTGCTGGTGCTGAATCCAAAGAGTTGATTGTCACGTCTCCATTCTCGCCGAGAAACTCTCATAAAACATTGTTAAGCGAAAATCGGCAGTAGTTTTAAGCCGTGGTTTCGTTAAACGCAATAATTGGTCATGTTCTTGTAGGGCGGTACCGTATCGAGAAATTGCGCAGTGAAGGCACTGCATCTGCTCCTGTATTTGAGGCGCAGGACATCCATCAACATAGAACCGTAGCGGTGCGTTTGATGACAATCAGTTCACTATTCGACAAGGAATCTGGCATTATTGATGAAAATTCTGCCTTGGCGTCGTTCAAGTCTTCAATGCAACAACTTTTTTCAATTTCTCACCCGTCACTAGTTTCAATTGACGATTGGGGTGATGCAGTAATTGACGATGTACGGATTGTGTTTAGCGTCACCCAACGCTTTGGGCAAGGTTCATTACGCGAATATCTAGATCGCGGTCGACGGTTGTCGCCCTCGCAGGCGCTAATGGTTGGTCTTGATGTTTGTCGTGCATTAAATCATGCTCATAAAAATGGATTTGTTCATGGTGATGTGCGCCCAGCAAACTTAATTTTTGATGACAATTCGAGAATCCGACTAACTGGGCTTGGCATAAAGAAAAGTTTTTCAGCGACGAAAATGAGTATTGAGCAAGCGCGTTATGCCGCACCCGAAATCGGGCAAGGTTCGGCACCCGATGCACAGACTGATGTTTATTCACTGGCAATTACTTTGATTGAAACAATGACTGGTGAAGTTCCGTTTGCTGCAGAGTCAGTTGCAATCACGTTGGCAAATCGAATCGACAAACTATTACCAGTGTCAGGAGACATGGGACCACTTGCGGCGCCAATTGAACGTGCAGGCCGCCCGGTAGCTCAAGAACGCGGAAGTGCTTTCGAATTTGGTCAAGCATTAACTCAAGTCGCCGCCAAAATGCCGCGCCCGCAAGCAATCGACACAATTATTTCTAAGCGCTTTGAGGATGTGATCACGCGACCTAATCCAATTACGCCTGCAAGAAAAACACAGGAAATTAAAGTTGTTGAATATCAACCAAAGATCGATAATGGTGTCGAAGGTCAGACAGTTATTGAGTCACCTCAAGTTCGCCGAAGGCTGACGAGACTTTGGATTGCGGTAGCCGTTGCAGCTTTAACGACAGTTTCAGTAATTGCATTTCAAGCACTAACTAAAGCATCGTACGATGTTCCAGAATTAAATGGTCTCGCTGAATCACAGGCGCGAAACAAAATCGCAGAGTTCGGCTGGGAGATGCTGGTTCAAGCAGAAAGAACTAACGATGTCGAATTCGGTAATGTGATTCGCACCGAGCCCGCCACTGGGGTGAGTTTAAAAGAAGGTGAAACAATTGTTCTTGTTGTTTCAGAAGGCCCACCACTCGGAGTACTGATTGATGTCACAGGTCAAACAAAAGAAGTAGCAGTTGAAAAAATTGTTGCGCAAGGATTGGTTGTTGCATCAAGCGAAGACTCAAGTGAGACAACTCCAGTTGGCAGCGTAATCTCTTGGTCCGTTGCCAAACAACCGTCTTTGGTTGCTGGTGATGAAGTTCTCAAAGGGACAGCAATCAACTTGACAATTTCGAATGGTCCTGCGTTGCGAGTTGTACCACTAATAGTTGGCTTGAGTCTCGCTGATGCGACTACTAAGGCTGCTGAACTTGGTCTAGTACTTGCAGTGACTCCAGATGCTTTCAATAATGATGTAGCAATTGGTCTGATCGGCGCGCAGTCGCCGCCACCTGACGAAAGACTTCCACGTGGAGGAGCACTGAGTTATGCAATTTCGTTAGGTCCAGATTTCGTTGAGATGCCAAACATTGTCGGGATCAATTTCAACGACGCCGAGAAACGATTAGTGGCTGCCGGTTTTGTCGTTGGAGAAGTTACAGGTCGCAAGTCGTATCGAATGAAAAGTGCTTCGGTCAAAGGTGTTGCCATTAATAATGGTGACCAAGTTCCACGAGGCTCTGTCATTGACATGGTGTTTCCTTGAAATTGAAGAAATTTGAAGCAAATATTCGCCAAACAAATAATGCGGGAGAAGTTGCGAGAGATTTAACTATTTTTGATGCTGGCGGCGTCGACGAAGTTTCGGTGGTTCCGTGGTCACTATTGCTACGACAAAAAATTGTTCAAAGTGTTGGTGTCTCGCGGCGTAAGGCGACACTGGCAGTATTGCTGAGTTGCGTATTTACGGTGAGTTTTATGATCACTTTGCTGGTCGTGTCACTCAAGACTGTTGCAGATGATCTCGGCAGTACGACATCAATAATCAGTTGGGCGATTACCGCACCAATGCTTGCGTTCGGTGTTGTCGGCCCCGCCTTCGGAAAGATCGGCGACCTGTGGGGTCACAAGCGAGTTTTCGTCGGTGGCTTATTCGTTGCCGGAGTCTTTGCGATCTGCACCGCTATTGCTTGGGATGCAACTTCAATGATTGTGTTTCGCACTCTGTCAGCAGCCGGAGGTTCGGCACTTGGCCCAGCAGCGATGGCCTATATCAATCGAATGTTCGGCCCAAGTGAAAGGGTTCGTCCACTTGGTTACTGGAGTTTTGTGACAGCGGGTGCTCCGGTGCTTGGTGTTGTGGCGGGCGTACCATTAGTGGCTATTTTCGGTTGGCGAACAATTTTTTTAATTCAGGCGCCGTTGTGCCTGATCGGATGTCTTATTGCGATGTGGCTACTCGGAGATACTGAGCGAAGAGAAAATGTCAAGTTCGACATCAGCGGTGCATTGCTGCTCGGCGTTGGATCAGTACTGATTTTGCTGGCGATCAATCGAGGTCCATCTTGGGGTTTTGGGTCAATGCGAACCTTACTTGTCGCGTTGCTCGGCATTTTCGCACTTTACTGTTTTGTTCGCGCAGAGCAGTCGGCGAGTGATCCGATGTTGCCACTCAAATGGTTTCGCACGCGCAACGTTGCATTTCCAGTGGTGAGTCTCGCTCTAACAAACTTTGCATACATGGGTGGCTTTATGATCGTGCCGCAGTTACTTGAAACTGGGCTCGGCTTTTCAACGTCACATATCGGTTGGTTAATAATCGCGCGTCCGTTGGTATTTTCACTCTTCGCCCCATTTTCTGGACGCATCTCATCACGAATCGGTGAACGCAATGCCGGCGTAGTCGGTGCCAGTGCTGTGTTAATTTCGATGTTGATTCTTTCGCAAATCAATCTCGGATCGTCTGATTTAATGATTGCTTTTGGATTATCGCTCTCTGGTGTCGGACTTGGTATTTCGGCCCCAGCATTAACTGCACTCTTGGCCAATTCGGTTGAGGTTCACGATCTCGGCATAGCTAGTGCGATGCAACAACTTCTCAATCAAATGGGCGCTGTATTGGGTGTGGCAGTGATGATCGGCATTCACGAAGCCACGATTAGCTCGGGGACCATTAAAAGTTTTTCATACGCGTTGCTCGCAGGGGCGATAAGCGGTGGTGTCGCTATATTCACTTCGAGCGCAGTAAAGTCAACGAAAAAAATTTCTCTTCACTAAATGTAACCTATTTTGTTATTGTTTTGATTTCTTCTGCGATTGTTTTAGCAAGCTCATTTTGCGGCATCGATCCTTGCAGTGCCATCATTTTAAGCATGTCACCTTCAACTTTGATTTTGCCAGACATAAACGCCTGCATCGTAAAATTTGGATCTTGCTCAACAAAAATATTTCTGGCGGTTACATAATCAGTAGTTACCGTGACGTCCGCACTTTCAAGATGTCCGAGATCGATATCTAGCACTCCAGAAGATGTGTCGGTGTAAGCCTTTACAGTGCCCGCACCAAAAGGCACGCCTGTGATTATTTGATTCATCCGCACACCTACGGGCACCTTCATAGTCTCGTCTTGATATCGCGATCGAATTTCGCGTGCAGCCAACATCCACTCATCACTTAAAAATAGATGCGTCATATTTCAACCTCCTAAAGTGTTTACGCCGTCAGGGTATCGCCTGTCGATAGGTCAAATGATTTGGTCGAAGACGTTGCCTTAGATATTTCATCAATAACGCTAAACTTATTCAAGCCACTTTTCAGTGGAGTTGATTTTGGGTCGAGGTGCGTTCTGAAGGTATTGGTTCAACCGGGTAAATCTGGCAATGTGCTCGCGACTATTGCGATTGGTGACGCATATCTCGAGCCATTCATGAAATATGCGTTTCATACCTGGGAGATGTATTGCAAGCGCCACGACCTCGGCTTGATCCTATTTGATGACCATCTTGTCGACCAGGCCCACCCAGACTGGAAAAACCCGTACTGGCAAAAATTCTTGATTGGCGAAGCTCTTAATAACGCAATAGTCAAAGTGAATAATGTCTGTTGTTTGGACACTGACATTTTAATTAGTCCGCTCGCACCAAATATTTTTGTGGGTAGAAACGAAACCAAAGTCGGTCTGATCTCGAAACGAAAGAACTTACCGCAAGAACATCATCAGTTACTACGACGAATGGCATTTATGCGAAATCGATACTACGACAAGGCTTATCCGCTGGATTCAAGTTTATTTATTTCATTATCTGATCTGTACACCGAAGCTGGTCTAGATGTGCAACCAGATGATGCATGTTCAGGGGTCTTTGTATACAACTGCTTAACTCACGGCCCACTATTGGCTGACTATTATCGAAGCTTTGGTCAAGAAATTATGGCGCAAGATGGTGGCGGTGAGCAGAGATTTCTAAATCATTTTGTTCAATCTCAAAACCTTGTTGAATGGCTTGACTATAAATTTCAAGCTTTATGGACTTATGAAATTGCGTCAAAATATCCATTTTTGTATGGTGAGCATCGGAATAATTTGAATCTGATTAAGTCTTGTATTGAGGCAAGTTTATTTACTAATTATTTTCTCCATTTTGCGGGTTCTTGGCATGAAGGAAAGATGTGGGAACAAGTACGAGTTTTTGATACTCCCGAATCGTTGTCGATGTTTAGTGATTTCGCCGATTATCTCAATATGCCAGTTTTCGGTAAACCACTTGGTCAGATTAAGCCCAAAGATCTGTAAAAATTTTGAATAGCGCGGGCGACAAGCAGAAATTAATTGTTGTTTGGCCATACCGCTTTAGAGATTTTGATTGGCAAAGATTCGAACTTGAATTTTTGTCTGAACATCTGGAAGTTCATGTTCATGACCTGATTGATGCGCTCACCCCAGAGTTTGCTGCAGCATATGCAAATCAATCTGATTCAGCGTGTATTACCAGATTCTCATCGTTCAAACAATGGCGACGAGAATTTAAGAAAATTTCAAAAGACGCAATTGTATTTTCGCACTTGCGGCCAGTAAATTTTCAAACTTTTTTAGCGTGCGTGCAGCTGCGAATGTCAAGAGCCAAAGTAATTGCATTTTCAACAGGCGGGGTAAGTTTTTCGAGTGTTCGGGTTAACCCAGATAAACGAGACTTGCCAGAGCCGATTAAACAGTTATTGCACTTTGTTCGGCGAAACTTGCTGCGAATCGCGATGCCGAATTTTGTTGTTGCTGGTGGCTCAGAAGAAGTCAAGAGAGTGCGTCGAGATTTTCCGCGATCAACGAGAATTGTTCTTGCAAATTCGTCAGATTTTTCAACAACTATTCGCTTAATGAAAAATGCGATAACTATCTCGCAGAGTGCAATCTATTTAGATACTGGGTTCCCCGGGTTTCCGCGCGACGAAATAATTGAAAAAACCATTGAAACTATTCGGTCTGAAGATTGGTATCCAAATCTCAGCAAATTTTTTGAAACTGTTGAGAGATCTCTTGGCTTGAAGGTAAGTATTTCCGCCCATCCAAAACATGTCGGTAGAGATCATCAACCGCTATTTGGCGAAAGAGAAACACTTGGCGGGCAGACAGCTGAAGGTGTGTCATGCTGCGAGTTGGTCATTGCAACTAACAGTACAGCGATCAGCTACGCGATTGCCTTTTTCAAACCATTGGTTCTTGTAACTTCAGATAAAATTGAGAAGAGTCGAGATCAATATAAGTCGTCTTTGATTCAAAATATCTCAACAGATACTGGGGCGACGATTTTCAATATTGATCGTCAGTATTCAGAACAAGAGATTAAAGCGGCATTGGTTATCAATCACGAGAGATACGATTCGTATAAGAAGAAGTATTTAACTTCGCGCACCGACGATAAGCCGAACTATCAAGTAATTCTCGAAGAAATCATCAACGCGCGGCATTAATTAACGCGGCGAGCGCGATTAATTTCATCACGAGTTTCAATTGCAACTTTGCGTGCAGAGTCGGCGAAAGATATTGAACTATCCGCATATAGAATCGCCCGCGACGAATTAATTATTAATCCGCGTCTATTCGTATCGCGACCAGCTTTTACGACCGCAGTGATATCTCCGCCTTGTGCACCTATGCCAGGAACGAGAATTGGCATCTCACCAACGATCGCTCGTACTGCGGCAAGTTCGGCAGGGTAGGTGGCACCAACAACGAGCGCACACTCACCAATCGTGTGCCAGGTCTCGGCTGCTATTCGTGCGATGCGCAAATACAAGGGCTCGCCATCGGTAACAAGTGATTGAAGCTCGCTTGAGCCAGCATTTGATGTGCGGCATAAGACAATCGTGCCTTTATCGGGTGTTGCCAAAAATGGCTCAAGGCTGTCTGTGCCCAGATACGGGTTGACGGTCACGGCATCGGCGTTATATCTGACGAAGGCTTCGCGTGCATAAAGTTTTGCCGTATCACCGATATCCCCACGCTTAGCATCAAGAATCAGAACTACATCTGGAAACTGGTCGCGAATGTAAGCACAAATGTTTTCTAGTTGCTTCTCTGCGCCATACGCGGCAAAGTATGCGATCTGTGGCTTAAATGCACAAACCAAATCGCCAGTCGCATCAATTATTTGTTTACAAAAAGTTTCAATTTCTTGAACTCCGCCTTGCGAAGTTTCTGGGAACCTTGCAAGATCTGGGTCAAGGCCAACGCACAACATTGAATCATTGGCATCCCACGCAGCATTTAGTCGAGAATAAAAACCCACGCGCGAATTATTGTTCGATCGTGATTGCCCCAGTTGGGCAAATTTCTTCAGCAGCAATAACTGATTCGTGCAATTCGGCAGGCGGGTTTTCGTTCAAGATATACAAAAAGCCGTCGTTGCGTAGTTCAAAAACATCGGGGCACATTTGCGTGCAAGCGCCAGTAGACGCACAGTTGTCAAAATTAACGCTGACTTTCACTCATGTGAGACTAGTTGAGAAATGCTTAAAGTATTTAACGCCCCAAGTTTTCTTGACGCTCAAACGCACTTAACACAGCACGTAATGACGCTGTGATCGTGCTCGGGTCGGTGCCTACACCCCAACGCAAATCGCCCTGTTCATTGGCGCCTTCGATGTACGCAACGGCTACGGCCTCAGAGCCTTGACTCAGCGCGTGCTCAACGTAATCCTTGACATCGAATACGACTTTGAACTCGGTCCGTAGTGCGTGAACAAATGCGTCAATCGGACCATTGCCTTGCCCGGTCAAAGTTCGTGGAGCATTATTAACTAGCACCTGCGCGCTAATTGTCGTCGTACCTTTCGAGTCGCTGCGCATCTCGTGGCTTTCAAGTTTGAACATTGACTCGATAGACAAATATTCGTGCTCGAACGCACTCCACATGATCTCGGGTGAAATTTCTGTGCCTGAGTCTTCTGTGATGTGTTGAATTGCTTTTGAAAACTCAACTTGCAATCGCCGCGGCAACGCAAAGCCATATTCGGTTTGCATCACGTATGCAACGCCGCCCTTGCCTGACTGACT
>CALACK010000111.1 GCA_937890395.1 uncultured Acidimicrobiaceae bacterium
TTCGAGTCGATCAGTTTTTGCTTTCGGGGTGGTTTGCTCGTGCGGTAAGACTTCTTGTGAGTCGGGCGGCTCAATTTTCAGCGCGCCAATTATGCCGACTGTTTGGCGAGTCTTGCCTTCGGAGTCGGTGAACTTCATCCGATACAAAGTAAAACTTGGAGTTTCATCTAACACCAAAACACCAGAGTCTTGCCAACTTTTGAAACATTTTGCCGCCTCAAGATAAGGCTCATGGCCGACGGGCAAATCAATATTGACGATGTTGTGCTCGCTGCGAGATGCAAACGCAGCACGGTCTGCATCACTTTGCACGTCGTATGGCGCAGAACAAACATCAGCAAGTGAAATTTCGGGTGAATATCGAAGCGCTTGGAAGGGGAGAAATTGAGGCACACTAAGAGGGTGGCATGGACGATCATATTTTGGCAACCTGTCGGAGTAAAGATTTGAAGCCAGCAATTCTTTGCGATCTAGATGGAGTCGTTTGGCTTTCTCACGACCCAATACCTGGGTCTGTTGAAGCAATTGCCGCATTGCGAGCTGCTGGTCATCGCGTTTTGTTTGTGACAAATAATTCGTATTCGCTGATCGCATCGCAAGAACATACTTTGGCGAAAATTGGTGTGCCAAGTGTCGGTGATGTACTTAGTTCTTCTGGTGCTGCGGCCACGCTTCTTCACGCGGGTCAGCGTGTGCTTGTCGCTGGTGGACCAGGTGTTGTTGAAGCTGTTGAACAGGCAGGCGCAATAGTTGTTGGTCGAACTGATGATGATTTAGACGAGGCCAGTGCTCAAAGTAACGACGTGAATATTGATGCCGTGGTTGTTGGCTTTCATAAGACTTTTGATTTCGAGTCAATGCGTCGCGCTTCGGCAGCAGTGCGCGCTGGTGCAACTTTGATCGGCACAAACCAAGATGCAACGTTTCCGACTTCGAACGGCGTGATACCTGGTGGTGGCTCAATTTTGGCGGCGATTGCGACGGCGAGCGGTGTTGCACCGATTGTTGCGGGTAAACCATATGTGCCGATGGGTGAACTTGTGAAGAGAACTCTCAACGTCGATGATCTCTCAGAATGTTGGATGGTCGGCGACCGGTTTTCGACCGATGGAATGTTCGCAAAAAATATTGGTGCAAAGTTTTGTTTGGTGACTTCTGGAGTAAAAACTCAAGAACAGGCAAATCAGTTGCAGCAACAACATAAATTTGCTCTCGTCGCGAATGATTTAAGGCATTTTGCTCAACACCTAGGTGTCACAGTTTGAAGCGTGAGCGACTTGAATTAGCACTTGTTTCGCGTGGGCTAGTTTCTGACTTAGATTTTGCCAAACAGGCGATTGATGATCGGCTAGTGCAAGTCAATGGATCAATAGCGATTTCGTATTCACATTTAGTTGCACCGAACGATCAAATTTTTCTTGCCGTCACACCGCGATTCGTGAGTCGAGGTGGTTTTAAGCTCGAAGCCGCTTTGGAGCACTTCAAGCTTGATCTTGCTGGTTTGCGGGTGTTAGATGTTGGCGCATCGACCGGGGGATTCACTGATTGTGCGTTGCAGCATGGCGCGCGACAAGTTGTTGCTTTGGATGTCGGCAAAAACCTGTTGCATGAAAAACTAGTTAGTGATGAGCGCGTTGTTGAAGTCAGCGAGACGAATGCTCGAGATATCGGTAATCTCACTAGCACTAGCACTAGCACTAGCACTAGCACTAGCGCTAGCACTAGCACTGGCGCTGGTAATGCGTTGTTTGGCGAAAAGTTTGATGTTGTGGTCGCAGACTTATCGTTTATTTCGGTACACGAAGTTTTGTCGTCGATGCTTGCTGTTCTCAACGCCGATGGTCTGCTGATCTTGCTAGTTAAGCCACAGTTTGAGGCGACTCGACTCGAGGCCGACAAAGCATCTGGGGTGATTGAAGACCCTGAGATTCATCAGCGCGTGTGTCGCGAAATTAGCGAAGCTACATCCCAAAAGGGCTGCACTGTACTTGGCGTTATTGAATCACCGATTCGTGGGCAACAGGGCAATATTGAGTTTCTGCTTGGCGCTAAATACACCAACCCCGACGCCAGAACTCAATAGATTGTTAGATATGGGCGCGAATAGTTCTGGTGAGAAATCAGCTGTCAACATAATTTTAGTTGCACATCACACTCGGCCTGAGGCTGCTGATTTAATTCGCAGTGCACACACTTGGTTGCAAAAACATGGTCACAATTTATGGATGCCACCCGAAGATGCCAAGGTGCATGGCTTGACTGATATCTCATCAGATCGTTCGGCACAGGATGCTGACCTATTAATTAGTCTCGGCGGCGATGGCACGATTTTGAGATCAGTTGAAATGCTTAACGGCGCACCTGTACCAATTTTGGGAGTCAACATGGGGACGCTTGGCTATCTCACCGAAATTGAGCCACAGGATTTTATGCCACGTTTACAACAATGGCTTGAGCAATCGGCTGAGCGAAGCGATCCGAATTCATTAAGCACTGCCGAGCGGAGCGATTCGGCTTCGATAATCATTGATGAACGAATGATGTTGTCAATCAAATTAACCCGGGCAGTTGATGGCAAAGTTTCAATATGGCGAGCGCTTAACGAATCAGTAATTGAGCGCCAACAGTCAGGCCACACAGTGTGGTTGGATGTAACGATTAATCACGAATTATTCGCGCGATATTCTGCCGACGGCGTAATCGTTGCAACACCCACTGGGTCTACTGCATATTCAATGTCTGCACGCGGCCCTGTTGTCTCACCTCGCCATCGCGCGATGTTGCTTACCCCCGTTTCGCCGCACATGTTGTTTGACCGCAGTCTTGTGCTCGGGGCAACCGAAATGTTGAGCATGCAAGTTGTTGGTTCGCGACCAGCTGAATTAGTAATAGATGGTCGGCATGTTGCAACACTCGAACACGACGACTGTGTGTCGTACGAGGGTGATAGTTGCACGGCGCAATTCGTCAGATTTAAACAGCCACAGTTTCACCAAATAGTGCGCGCCAAGTTTGGATTAGGAGACGAATAGTGCTGAGTGAGCTACACATCGAAAATCTCGGAGTAATCGAGAAGCTTGAAGTTGTACTAACTAATGGGCTGACTGCTTTGACAGGCGAGACTGGTGCAGGCAAGACGATGCTCGTTGAAGCGATCAGTTTGCTTGTTGGGGGCCGAGCCGATGCGACGATTGTGCGACCGGGTACACAAGAAGCGCGAATTGAAGGTCGGTTTATTGAAGGTGACACTGAGATCGTCTTGACAAGGGTTATTCCGCTTGATGGTCGTTCTCGTGCCTATGTCAACGGTCGGTTAGCGACTGTAACCAACTTGGCTGAGCAAGGTGCAGCGCTCGTCGACTTGCATGGTCAGCATGCGCATCAAAGTTTGCTTGGCATGGCGGCGCAAAGGTCTGCATTAGATCAGTTCGCATCTGTAGATCTCAGTGATTTGCGCAACGCACGTGCAAGGCTGACCGAGATCGACGCAAATTTGGCGGCGATGGGTGGCGATGAGCGTGCTCGCGCACGTGAGATTGATCTGTTGGCATTTCAAGTCGAAGAAATTTCTAACGCTGTTTTAGCTGATCCAAACGAAGATCAAATTCTTGAGCGTGACGAAGATTTGCTCGGCGATGCAGTTGCGCATCGTGAAGCGCTTTGGCAGGCGGTTGCTTCTTTAACCGAAGATGATGGCGCGCAAGATGGCATCGGCCACGCGGTGGCGAGTCTTGGTCATCGAGATGCACTCGTTGATCTTGCTAATCGATTGCGCACGCTACAACAAGAACTTGATGATGTCGTTGCAGATCTACGAACAAAGGCAGAATCAACCGAAGAGAACCCGCAACGTCTAGAAGAGATTCGCAAGCGTCGACAGCTTCTTGTTGATCTTCGGCGCAAATATGGTGAGTCACTGGCCGATGTAATCAACTATGGCTCAGAAGTAACTGAACGTCTTGCCGAGTTGCAAGGTTTTGAGGCTAGAGCCGCGCAATTAGATCTTCAGCGATCGCAAGCACTTGAAGAATTGGCTAAAGCCGAAAAGATTGTTGGTGCAAAGCGTCGTGAGGCCGCACCAAGACTCGCGGCGGCCGTTGAATCGCATCTCAAGACTCTGGCGATGGTCAATGCTTCGTTGGCAATCAATGTTGGCGAAGACCCGGGTGACGAAGTTTCGGTTCTGCTTTCGGCAAACCCTGGCTCGCCACTTCTTCCGCTGACAAAAGTCGCGTCAGGCGGCGAACTTGCCCGAACGATGCTTGCACTTCGACTTGTTCTGACCCAAGCACCAGGCACCCTTGTATTTGATGAAGTAGATGCAGGCATTGGTGGCACCGCAGCCGTCGCTGTGGCTGCAGCACTTGCAGATTTAGGGCAACGACATCAGGTTTTGGTCGTTACCCATTTGGCTCAGGTGGCTGCGGCTGCAACCACTCAGGTAAATGTCACCAAAACTGTGCGAGATAAGCAAACCTTCGCTGAAGCATCAATTTTGAGTGGAGAAAACCGAGTCGCCGAGATCGCACGAATGTTGTCAGGTGGTGTCGCCGAAGGTTCAGCCAACGAACATGCGCGTGATCTTCTGAGCGCCAACTACGGGAGTAACCCTCGGGGTTGAGCTTTCCGATATACTTAGATTCCGTCATAGTCACTGTGAGTTTTTCACACTAAATTCAGACGGGAGCCCGAAATGCCAAAGCATGTTTTCGTAACGGGCGGTGTTGCAAGTGGACTCGGCAAAGGACTGACTGCTTCTTCGTTAGGTCGTCTCTTAAAAATGCGCGGACTGCGCGTGACGATGCAAAAACTTGATCCGTATATCAACGTCGATCCAGGAACGATGAATCCATTTGAACATGGCGAAGTTTTTGTTACCGATGACGGCGGAGAAACCGATTTAGATCTCGGTCACTACGAGCGCTTCATCGACGAACCGCTAACTCGCGCATCAAATGCGACGACTGGTTCTATTTACCAATCTGTTCTTGCCGCCGAGCGACGAGGCGATTATCTCGGGCGAACAGTGCAGGTGATTCCGCATGTGACTGACGAGATCAAACGACGCATTCGAAGATTAGTTACTGATGAAGTTGATGTTGTGATCACCGAAGTCGGCGGCACGGTTGGCGACATTGAGATTCTTCCGTTTCTTGAAGCAATTCGTCAATTCAGAAATGAAGTTGGTCGTGACAATGTTTGTTACGTGCACGTAACTCTTGTTCCGTTCATTGGGCCGAGTGGCGAGCAAAAGACGAAACCGACGCAACACAGCGTCACCGAACTTCGCAGTCGTGGAATTCAACCAGATGTGATTGTTTGCCGAAGCGATGAGCCACTTAGTGATTCTTTGAAACGCAAAATTTCGAGTCAGTGTGATGTTGATAATCGTGGTGTGATTAACGCCGTTGATGTCAAGAATATTTATGAGCTGCCATTAATTTTGCATGATGAAGGTTTAGACACCGTGATTTGTGATGTGTTACGAATTGATTCTCCGATTGATTTGACCCCTTGGCGCAACCTTGTAAATCGAATCGAAGCCTCAGTTTCGCCTGTTCGAATTGGCCTGATCGGCAAATATGTTGACTTACATGATGCCTATCTTTCGGTAATTGAAAGTCTTAAACATGCTGGGTTTCATCATGGTGCCCAGATTGAAGTCGTTTGGATTCAAGCCGAAGATGTTGAGGGATTATTGGCCGACGAACGAATCGGCTCGCTCGACGGCATCGTGATTCCTGGTGGTTTTGGCCCTCGTGGCATCGAGGGCAAGATTCGTGCGGCTGAGTTTGCGCGTGAAAACAATGTGCCGTGTCTAGGTCTATGTCTGGGAATGCAAGTGATGACGGTTGAGTTCGCCCGCAATGTGCTCGGACTCGCAGACGCCAATTCGACCGAGTTCAATGCGGCAACTCCGCACCCGGTCATTGACCTGATGATTGACCAGCGCGAAGTGACTAACAAAGGTGGCACGATGCGGCTCGGTGCTTACTATGCAGTTTTGTCGCCTGGCAGCAAAGTCGCAAATGCTTATGGCGAGCCAGTTGTCAGTGAACGTCATCGTCACCGTTATGAGTTCAATTCGAACTATCGCGCACGTATTGAGGCTGCAGGTCTCTTGTGCAGTGGTACTTCACCAGATAAAAGACTTGTCGAGTTTGTTGAACTTGAGAGTCATCCATTTTGGGTTGGTACGCAGGCGCACCCAGAATTTAAAAGTCGCCCAGATCGTCCGCACCCTTTGTTTCGCGAATTGATTGGTGCGGCGCTTAAATATCGAACACAGCGTCTTGCAAATCTAGAACAACGTCCTGTTGATGCAGTAGTTGTGCAAGATTCTCAAAAATCTGTAGCGCGCTGAGTCGCTGCTCGTAATTCGTAAATGAAAAAAGAATTTAGTTGCGCTAGCGAAAAGTTGGTTCATGAGTGGGCGGTGTGGTCGTTGGTGCAAGGCAAATTTCTTGACCCGAATGGTGAAGAGTTTGTGAGAACTTTTGTTCGTTCGCCCGGGGCAGTTGGCGTAGTTGCTCTCGTTGGCGATAAAGGTTCGCGCAAAGTTGTACTTGTTCGCCAGTACCGACCACCATTAGGTGTAACTACTCTCGAGATACCAGCGGGCATGCGTGACCTAGAGGGCGAAGCACCAGAACTCACTGCGCGTCGTGAATTAGAAGAAGAAGCAGGGTTGATCGCCGGCTCAATGATTAATCTCGGTCGGCACATTGCCGCACCAGGTATAAGTAATTCTTCAGTTGATCTATTTCTTGCCACAGATTTAAAAGAAACGAAAACAGATCGACATGGCCCAGAAGAAGAATTTATGACCATCGAACTTATTGAATTCGATAAGTGTATGGCAATGATTAAAAGTGGTGAGATCGTTGATGGTAAGACTGTGATCGGTCTGTTGCAAGTCGCACTTCTCGCCGATATTTATATTTGAGACATGGCGTCTGATCCGCTCGACACGTTTATGACGTGGATGAGAGTTGAGCAAGGAAGATCTCGAAATACTTTAAGCGCGTATCAGTTGGATCTAACTAGCTATGTGGCTTGGCTTACGACACAGAACACGACGATTTTTACAGTGACTGTTCAACATCTTGAGCGATTTGTCGGCTATCTTCGCTCGACTGGTCGGGCACCAAAATCAATCGCTCGGCAATTCGCAGCGGTTCGAATGTTTCATCGATATTTGACACAAGAAGAAATCAGAACTGATAATCCGGCGGCATTAGTTGACGGCGTAAAGGTTCCAAGTAGTTTGCCCAAGGCACTTGCCGAAGAAGATGTCGTAAGACTCTTAAGTAGTGTCACCGGCGTTGACTCATTTGCAAGGCGAGATCGCGCGTTGCTTGAATTTTTTTATGCAACGGGTGCTCGAGTCGCTGAGGTTTGCGGTTTATCAATGAGCGACATTGACATGCAAGATTCGCTCGTGCGATTATTTGGTAAAGGTTCAAAAGAAAGAATCGTGCCATTCGGCAGAATCTGCCATCAGGCGCTAACTGATTATTTTGACTTGGGCGGTCGACCGACGCTTGCGCCTGAACAGTGGGCGACACGTAAAGATCAAGACGCAGTTTTTCTAGGTGTACATGGAACAAGACTCTCGCGCCAGGCGGCGTACAACATTGTTCGTAAATATGGCGAGATAGCCAAGATCAAAGATTTATCACCACATGCATTGCGCCACTCATGTGCGACACACATGTTGGTTCATGGCGCCGACTTGCGGGTGGTGCAAGAACTTCTTGGTCATGCGTCTGTGAGTACAACTCAGATCTATACAAAAGTCGAGAATGAAGTACTTTACGAGATGTATCGAGAGGCGCATCCGCGTGCGCGAATAAGCCGTTGAAATATTTTAGGCATTTAGTTTCACGATTATTCGGTGCTGTCTCGAGTGCAAGCCCGTCGCCTGAAGATTTAGCAGAAGTTGAGTCGTTGCTGCTTGACAGTGAGTTTCTACTTTGGCGAAAACTGCCAGCGATGGATCAACGCCACAGCATCGCTGTATGGCGTCGTTTTCTTAATTTGCGTCCGGGCGCAACTCAGCCCGAATTACGCGCAGCGTTGTTGCATGACATCGGAAAGATTCAATCAAATCTCGGTGTTCTCGGTCGTGTAGTAGCAACTTTGCTCGGGCGCAGAGGAGAGCGATTTACGGCTTATCACGATCATGAAAAAATTGGTAGTGAGATGTTGCAAAATATTGATAGTGACTCAGTCACAATTCAATTAGTTGCTGGTTCAGATCAATCAGATATTGCAGGGGCATTGTCAGATTTGCGAGACGCTGACAACACTTAAAAACTTAAAATGTTCTTATTGATTGCTTCGATTATTCGGCTGAGAGAAACCCAATTGCTTTTTGGGCTCGGCTGAGAGTTTTGCTGGCAACTTCTTTTGCACGAGCGTTGCCTTTGTGCAGCAAGCGCATTAATTCGCCTTGGTCGTTTAACAGTTCGAAATAGCGAGTCTGTATCGGTTCAAGCATCGCAATCACTGCTTGTGCGCTGGCTGCTTTCAAGTCGCCATATCTCGTATATGTCTCTGCCGCTTTTTGAGGTGTCGTGCCAGTGGCGGCTGCTAAAATCTCAAGAAGATTTGAGACACCAGGTTTACGCTCGCGGTCAAAGACAACTTCGGTTTCGCTATCGGTCACTGCACGCTTAAATTTCTTTTCAATTTTTGCTGGGTCGTCTAACAAATAGATCACGCCGGTATCTTCTTCACCAGACTTAGACATCTTTGATGTCGGATTAAGCAAATCCATAACTCTTGCGCCACTTGGTGGTGTTACAGATTTCGGAATCACAAAAGTTTCACCAAAGCGGTGATTAAATCGCATAGCGATATCGCGAGTGATTTCAATGTGCTGCCGTTGATCATCCCCGACGGGCACTTCGTTTGCGTCGTAAAGTAAAATGTCAGCCGCCTGTAGCGCTGGATATGTGAATAATCCCGCTGAAACGAATTCAGCCTCGCGCTTGGCTGACTTGTCTTTGAACTGTGTCATTCTGCTCAGCTCGCCAAATGAGACAGTGCACTCCATAATCCACCCAAGTTGGCTATGTTCTGGCACATGGCTTTGAACGAAGACAGTGGCGACGTCTGGGTCGAGTCCAACTGCGAATAAAACCGCGGCGAGTTGCAGAGTATTTCTGCCAATTACGCCTGGTTCTTCGGTGACCGTAAGGGCGTGAAGATCGACTATTCCATGAAACACATCGGCTTTATGTTGGCCAGATACCCAGTTTCTAAGAGCACCTAGATAGTTGCCAAGGTGCACTTCACCGGTGGGCTGGATGCATGAAAGTACTCTTGTCACATAGCAATCTTAGTAGTCGCCAATGATTGCCCACGGGAGGTAATCTCGCAGTGATGAAATATGCAGTTTCGACCCCGACCTTTGACGGGCCATTTGATCTACTGTTGCACTTAATTCTTCGCGAAGAAGTCGATATTCATGAAATTTCGCTTTCAAATATCGTCACCGCTTATCTTGAGGAAGTTTCGCGGATGCCAACAGTCGATTTAGATTTGGCGACTGAGTTTTTGTTGATTGCCGCAACGTTGATCGAGTTGAAGACACGCAGGTTGTTGCCTGGCAAAGACGACGGTGACCTAGACGAAGAACTTGCGTTATGGGAAGAACGAGATCTGTTGTTGGCACGGTTATTAGATTGCAAGACTTTTAAAGATGTTGCTTCGGTGTTTAGTGATTTAGTAAGTCGTGCTGATTTGAGCTTCCCGCGAATGGCTGGCCCTGAAGAACGCTTCGCGTCCTTGATGCCCGATCTATTGGAAGGTGTTAGTCCTTTACGATTGCAACGCGCTTATTTGCGTGCGGCCGCTCAAAAACCATCAAAGGTGATTGGTCTCGAGCACGTTGCGCCGATACGTGCGAGTGTCGCCGACGCATTGGTCACGGTGTCAGATCAATTACGAATCGATGGCCGCTCGACGTTTCGAAAACTAGTCGCCGGTATCGCAGACCGAATAGAAATAGTCGTTCGGTTTCTTGCGATCCTTGAATTGTTCAAACAAGGTCGTGTCGATCTTGGACAAGTTGAGCGTTTTGGTGAAATCGAAGTGATTTGGCTTGGCATCGAGCAAGACGGTGTTTTAACAGATAACTATGAAGGATGATTTCTAATAATGAGTGAAAATGAAAGTACTTTAGACCCTGAAATTGTGCGTGCCCTTGAAGCCATACTTCTTGTAGCAATGGAGCCTGTCGCTCCGGCACTACTTGCGCAGTTACTTGAAATCTCCCAAACTTTGGTTGAAGAACTTTGCGAGCGACTCGCTGCGACTTACGAGGCAGCTGGGCACGGTTTTCAACTCGTCAAAGTTGCGGGAGGTTTTCGTTTTCAATCACATCCAGATTTGGCACCGTATGTTGAGCGGTTCGTGCTTGACGGTCAACAATCTCGTGTGTCGTCTGCAGCGCTTGAGACACTGGCGATTATTGCTTACAAGCAACCTTTATCGCGTTCACAGATTGCCGCGATTCGTGGTGTAGACCCCGAAGCAGTAATGCGTACGTTGCAAGCGCGAGGTTACATCACCGAAGTTGAGCGCGACGATGGACCAGGGCAAGCAGTGATGTTTGGTACGACGCCTTTGTTTTTAGAGCGACTTGGTATCGCATCTATTGAACATTTGCCATCAATTGCCGATTTCATTCCGGATGCAAGCGTTGTTGAAGCGCTTGAACAAGGTTTGCGCATCACACCCGATGATGTGACTGCGCCAGAAGCCTAGAGACGTGGCACGCGACGAATCTAGTGAATTCGAAAACAACGATGGTGAGCGACTGCAAAAAGTTTTAGCAAAAACCGGTTGGGGTTCGCGAAGAGAATGCGAGATCTTGATTGACGAAGGGCGAGTGCGTGTCAACGGTGAGGTTGCAATTCTCGGTCGACGAGTTGATGTTGAAACAGACAAGGTCGAAGTTGATGGCATCACGATCGGCGTCTCTCCAGGTCTGGTTTATTACTTACTGAATAAACCGGTCGATGTAATCACGACAGCAAAAGACACGCACGGCCGAGCCACGGTTATCGAACTAGTGCCGCTTGAACCTCGGGTGTTCCCAGTTGGTCGGCTCGATGCAGAAACTGAAGGCTTAATTTTGATGACCAACGATGGAGATCTCGGCCATCGATTGACGCATCCTAGTTTTGGTATAGAAAAAGAATATCTAGCTCACGTGCGATCATCTCAAAACGGGGTGAGCGAATCTGCGCTAAAAAAACTTCGCGACGGGGTAGAGCTTGATGACGGATTTACTGAGCCTGCACAAGTTGGTCAGCTTCAACCCGGCGTGTTGAGAATAATTATTCATGAAGGACGCAATCGACAAATCCGCAGGATGTGTGAGGCTGTAGGTCACCCTGTAGAGCGACTCGTGCGGGTGCGTATCGGCCCTTTGATTGATCGCACGTTGGCGCCGGGTTCGTGGCGTGCATTAACTACAGCAGAAGTCGTTTCATTAAATCAAGCAACAGCAAACTGACGCACGGGTAGAATTTCGAAGTGGTTATGCGTCGCGCCAACATAATGGGTCTCGGATTAATCGGTGGATCATTGGCTTTGGCTCTAAAGAAAAATGGCTTTCATGTCTCAGGTAGCGATGAAAATATCGAGACTTCGAAGTCGGCGTTGGAGCGCAAAATTGTTGATGCCATTGGGGTTGATCCGCTTGCAGAGATCAGTTTTGTCGCCACACCAGTGTCGTCAATACCAATGCAGGCTGCTGTTGCGTTGGCGCAGACTAAAGGCATAGTCAGCGATGTCGGTGGGGTGAAAGCGTCTGTTGTTGATGCAGTTCGTGACCCAAGATTTGTCGGCGGGCATCCTATGGCTGGTAGCGAACTCGCAGGTCTTGACGGAGCAGATGAAACTTTATTTGAGGGAGCAGTTTGGGTGCTCACGCCAACCGCTGAATCTGCCGATGCGTCATTCGAAACTCTCGCAAAAGTTATAACTGCACTTGGTGCAGAAGTCGTTGTACTCGACGCGCAACGACACGATCGACTCGTCGCCGTGGTGAGCCATCTGCCTCATTTAACAGCGGCAACTTTAATGGGTCTTGCTCATGTAACTGCCGAAGAACATGTCGCAGTGTTGCGACTTGCAGCGGGTGGGTTTCGTGACATGACTCGCGTTGCATCTGGTCAACCCCAAATTTGGATTGACATTTGTCGTGAAAACCGCGATGCAATCTTGGATGCCTTAGACGGCATGATTTCTGGTTTGACCGAGATGCGAAGAATTGTTGACAAGCAAGATAATGAACAGTTGTTAGTGCGCTTACAGACTGCTCGCTCGGCGCGAGCGAATCTGCCTGGTCGCGTGCATGAACTTCTGGATGTCTGCGAAGTTCGCGTGCCAATTCCTGACCGATCTGGTTCTGCTGCCGAGATATTTACACTTGCTGCTGATCTTGGCGTGAACATCGCCAACTTTGAAGTAACACACTCAGTCGAAGGTGATCGCGGAATTCTCGTATTAATTATCGATAAGGCGAGTGCCGAAATGTTTCGTGGCGGTTTGATGGCCCGAAAGTTTCGCCCAACGGTGCAAGCGGTTTCATGACCGAACCTGGTCGCGAACTACTAATACAAGTCCCTGGATCGAAGTCAATTGCCAATCGCGCATTGATTTGTGCGGCGTTAGCAAATTCGAATTCAACGATTACGAATTGTGCGCCTGGTGACGATACTCAGGCGATGCTTGAGGCGCTCAAAACTTTGGGTGTCGTAACTGACCAAGATGGCACGACTGTCAGAATTAACAGCCAAATCAATCTTGAAGATGCGCAGCCACTAGAACTGCAAACTCGACTCGCCGGTACGACATCTCGTTTTTTGACTGCCCTAGGTGCATTACGTATCGGTCAAACAACTATTGATGGTTACGCACCGTTGAGAAAGCGTCCCATGACTGGTTTGCATGATGCACTTTTGTCGCTTGGTGCGTCGGTCCAAAGTTTAGAAATCGCGGGTCATTTGCCAGTCTCCGTAAAGCGCGGAAGTTCTTGGCAGGCGCGCATCGCAATCGACTCAACAACTTCGAGTCAGTTCACGAGTGCGTTGATGATGATTGCGCCTTATTTACCAAGCGGTCTAGAGATTGAGCTGCGTGGTGAGGTGATTTCACGTGGATATTTAGATATGACCGTTGCTGTTATGCGAGCGTTTGGTGCTCAGACCGAGATTGCCGAAAATGTCATTTGGGTTAGCCCAGGTGTCTATCGCGGCAGTGATTTCGCTGTTGAGCCTGATGCTTCTTCGGCATCTTATCCGAGTGCAATAGCCGCAATAGCTGGCAGCCGGGTGACGATTGCAGGTTTGAATCGAAATAGTTTGCAACGCGATGTTGAATTTTTTGATGTGCTATCACATATGGGTTGTGAGGTTCGTCAACAGCCAGATGGCATTTCGATAAGTCGTGAGATAGCACGACCGTTGCGTGGCGTAACCGTAGATATGTCGCAGATCAGCGATTGTGTGCCGACACTTGCAGTTGTTGCGCTCTTCGCTGATTCGCCGACCACGATTTCGGGTGTCGGTTTCATTCGGGCTAAAGAAAGTGATCGAATTGGCGACCTGGCTTTAGAACTTCGAAAACTTGGTGCACAAATTGATGAACATGCCGACGGTTTTACTGTGACGCCTGTTGCACTGCATGGCGCAAGTTTGGCGACGCACGATGATCATCGTTTGGCGATGGCCTTTGCGATTGCAAAGTTACGAATTGGGGGCATCGAGGTTAGGAACCCCGAGGTCGTCTCAAAAAGTTGGCCGAATTTTTTCAACGATTTTGAGTTTTTTTTCAAAAAATAAAACTAGGAATTGTAGTGAGGCAAGAGAATGTTCTATAATTAAAATTTGAATTCAAAGGAGTGTGGGTTTGACATCAGAGCGTGAAATTATGACCTGGGAGTCGTTCGGTGTTGCAAGTCGTGAACTCGCAATCAAAGTCGCTAATGATGGATACGAGCCAGATATTATTCTGGCAATTGCTCGCGGCGGATTAATGGCCGCAGGGGCGCTTGGGTATGCGTTATCAGTCAAAAACACTTACACGCTTAATGTTGAGTTCTACACAGGTGTCGACGAGCGCTTGCCGATTCCGATTGTTTTGCCGCCCGTTCCGAATTTAGTTGACCTTAAAGATTCACGAATTTTGATTGTTGATGATGTTGCAGATACGGGTCACACGCTTAAGTTGGTTAACGATTTCTGCCATGGGCAAGTTAAAGAATCTCGAATTGCTGTGCTTTATGAAAAACCAGCATCAATCGTCAAATGTGAATATGTCTGGAAGATGACAGACCAGTGGATTAACTTTCCGTGGAGCGACCAGGAGCCTGTAGCAAAGCGTAAATTCAACGTCCGAGACGCGTGATCGACTTTTTTAGTTTCGCAAAATAGTTTGGGCCGCGTTCTTGCCGCTCGCTCCCCAAACACCTGCACCCGGAAATGTCGCAGCACCCGTTAGATACAAGCCTTTTATCGGTGTTGTATAACGAGTAAGTTCGGGTTGAGAATTCAATAATGCTGCGAGTGGGCCACCAGAGAAACTTGTTGCATGGCCCTTTGGTAAAAAGAATTCGGTTTCGTAATTGGCAGGTGTCATACATCGCCAGTTGGCAATTGACTCGATGAAACCCGGTTCAACAAGTTCGGCATATTTATTTAACCAACGTTCGGGTTCTGTGTTTGTTTGCCAGCCGCCGTTAAAAGAGAACGGTGTGAATAATGCTTCAAGACTAAATACCTCGTCGCGCCCATTACTCATACTTGGGTCGAGCACCGAGGGTAAGTTCACGAGCATCGCCGGATGCTCAAGAATTTGACCACGACTGATCATCTCAAATCCACGATGTAAATCTTGTGTAGTTGGGCTGACGACCATTGTCGCACTGAGCGGATCGACGCCAAGGTTGCGCATCAGTTGCTCGTCTATATTTCGATAGACCGGACGTGAAGTTATTCGCGCATCAATTTTAGATTCGTAACCTTCAAAGTGAGGGGTTGCACGCCATTTCTCGACGAGCGGCTTGGCGCTCGCAGGCGGATTCTTCAGCCACTTCAAAAAAGTATCGTGGGGATTACACGCCGATACTACGATTGGTGCACAGATTTCTGTGCCGTCGGTTAATTGCACGCCTCGCACTTTTGATTGTTCGCAAAGAATTCCTGAAACACGCGTGTTGGTCATGACAACGCCGGAGTTTGACTCAATGCTGCGACGCAATGAAATTGGCACCATGCCACTACCGCCAATTGGTCTGCCAACTTTTGCCACATGACGCATCGCATATGTCAGAGCACCGAGTCCGGTGCCAGGTGTGTGCGGTGAAACGCCCCACACTGTCGGGCCGATCGCCAGTGCAGGTCCAATCAATAGTTCTGATTTAAAGTAACGGCGCAACACTTGTGACGCAGACATTTTGCTCCAACGCAACATTGTTGTCACGCCTTTGCCGCGATGAGCGAGAACTTTGCTGATCAGCGAACCACGTGATGGAATTTGACTGGCTACCTCGAGAATCAACTCAACGACTGGCATTGAGTCTTTGGCGTAAGCCCGATATCCGTCAACTTCGTCGGGGAAGAATTGTGTGATCACTTCGAGAGTTCGACTCAAATCATTAAAGTGTGGCCAGATACGACGGTCATCCCACGAGGTAGATAACTGAGTGGGGTCGGCATCAAGATATTTTAAACCGTGACTCTCTAAATCTAAATCTTGCATCACCCCAGTCGTGCGAAATGTCAGATGGTCGCAATTACAAATATTCACAGTGACACCGTCATATTGTTCGCTCGACGCTGTGCCACCGACTTCTGATCTGGCTTCGATCACGATTACGCGTTGACCAGCTTTAGCGAGATACGCGGCGCAGACTAAGCCGTTATGGCCTCCGCCGATTACGATCGCATCGAATACTTGAGAAGTCTGGTCGATAATTGCCACATCCCATAATGGCACTTCGGTAGGGTAGTCGCATGTCTAAATCTGTTCGCAGACTTGGTGACCTTCGTGGTCCAGATATTGCCAGTAAAATTACACCGGGGTCAATTTTCGTTCAACCGCTTGGCGCGCTTGAGCAGCACGGGCCGCACTTGCCGTTTAACACTGACGAAATTATTGCGACGGCGGTGGCAGAAGCGGCTGTCGGCGAAGTTGGCGAAAAACTTGACGTTTGGTTGCTGCCAACACTTTCGTACACAAAATCAAATGAACATGCTTGGGCCGCTGGCACAATTTGGTTGTCAGTTACGACGATGCTCAGTGTGTTGGACGATATTGGTCGGTGTATTTCAAAGACGAACGCTCAGAAGCTTGTCTTTCTAAATGGGCACGGTGGAAACTCGGCGTTGTTAAATGTTGTCAATCGTGAATTGCGTTTAAGTTATGGTTTACAGACCTTTACCGCGCATCCATCTATGCCACCCGATCAAGGCGGTGCGTCAGCGGCAAGCGAACTCGGCATGGGGATTCACGGTGGAACAGATGAGACGTCGGTGATGTTGCACTTGCGACCAGATCTTGTTGATATGTCTAAGGCCGTGCGTCGTGTGCCTGAGAAGATGTCGACGAACAAGCATGTGCGTTTCGGTGGCTCGGTTAGTTTCGGGTGGTTGTCTAATGACTTTTTCGCTGAGGGGCACATTGGTGACCCGACTCACGCCACTGCTGAACTCGGTGCTCAAATGTTTGCTTCTGCAGTAAAGAACTTCAGTGAAGCGCTCGGCGAAATCTCAACCTTTAACTTCGGTAAATAATTTAGTTACTAGGCACCGGCGCTTGTGCCAGTTCAAGTATCGCAACCTTTTCATTCATAAATCTCGTCGTCGCCCACGGCTCCCAATCTCGCAACGGCGTATTCGTCAAATCAACAACAAACCACTTCACATTTTCCTTACGCATATTCGCCAGCAAATCACGCGAAGGATAATTCGGAAAATCCATCGACGT
>CALACK010000112.1 GCA_937890395.1 uncultured Acidimicrobiaceae bacterium
ACGGTTTCTGATGAACAGTGGGAGCACGACAGTGGGTGGATTCGTGACCAATTAATGGTTTATGACTATGGCAACACAAAAATTCGAACTTATGTTGAGGGTGTGCTCGCTGATAGTTTAGAGAGCAAGCAAGTAACAAATAATTAAAATTTAGGCAATTTTTACTGATTTAAGGGGATGGATCATGGGTCGCACAGTTCGAGCAGCGTTATTGCAAACCGATTGGACAGGTGACAAAGGCACGATGATTGATAAGCACGAGGCGCAAGCTCGTGAAGCCGCCAAGCAGGGCGCGCAAGTTATGTGCTTTCAAGAATTATTTTACGGCCCGTACTTTTGCCAAGTTCAAGAGCCAGAGTATTACTCGTATACGGAACCAATTCCTGATGGACCAACTACTAAACGATTTCAGGCACTCGCAAAAGAACTGGGCATGGTTTTGGTTTTGCCGATGTACGAAATTGTTCAAGCGGGCTTGTACTACAACACTGCGGCAATTATCGACGCCGACGGAAAGTACCTCGGCAAATACCGCAAGCAACATATTCCACAAGTCAAAGGCTTCTGGGAGAAGTACTACTTCACACCTGGCACAGGTGGGTACCCAGTATTCGACACAGCGGTTGGGAAAGTTGGCATTTACATTTGTTACGATCGGCACTTCCCTGAGGGCTGGCGTGCGCTTGGTTTGAACGGTGCTGAAATTGTTTTCAATCCATCAGCAACAAGTCGCGGACTCAGCGAATACATCTGGAAAATTGAGCAACCAGCAGCCGCTGTAGCCAACATGTACTACGTCGGAGCGATCAACAGAGTCGGTATTGAGCCACTCGGCGATGACGATTTTTACGGTCAGAGTTATTTCGTCGACCCTGAAGGCAAATTCGTTGGCAATCAAGGAGACCCGCATAAGCCAGAATTGATTGTCCGCGACCTTGATATGGACAAAATTAAAACTGTGCGCGACCGTTGGGCGTTTTATCGCGACCGTCGCCCAGATGCGTACGACGAACTTGTTGAGCGTTAAAAATAGTCTCAGAAATTAAGCACATCTAAAACCACGGGAGGAATCATGACACGCACACTCATAAAAAACGGAACAGTTGTCAGCCCGACTGGACGGCACGACTTTGATGTGCTCATCGAAGGCGAAACGATTTTAGCTTTACTCGAACGAGGCAAATCAGATTCACTGAGTATCACTGCCGACAAAGTTATAGATGCCAAAGGCAAATATGTAATTCCCGGCGGCGTTGATGTACACACTCACATGGAGCTTCCATTTGGTGGCACTGCTGCAGTTGACACTTTTGAAACCGGCACGATCGCAGCCGCGTGGGGTGGTGTCACGACAATTGTTGATATGGCGCTTCAGCGCTATGGCGAAAACGTTCATGAGGGTTTGGCGGAGTGGCATCGCAAAGCTGGTGGCAACTGCGCCGTCGACTATGCATTTCATCAAATCATTGGTGGTGTTGACGAACAGTCGTTAAAAGATATGACATATTTGGTTGACCATGAAGGTGTAACGAGTTTCAAGTTATTCATGGCTTACCCTGGCGTGTTTTACAGCGATGACGGTCAGATTCTGCGCGCTATGCAAACCGCTAGCGAGAGTGGCGCGACAATTATGATGCATGCTGAAAACGGCATTGCGATTGATGTACTTGTTCAGCAACACATTGCACGCGGCGATACTGACCCGAAGTATCACTCTTACTCGCGCCCAAGTTTGCTCGAAGGTGAAGCAACAAATCGCGCAATCGTTTTATCAAAAGTTGCCGGCAATGTACCTCTCTATATAGTTCATATGTCGGCGTCTGAAGCGCTCAATGCACTAGCTGAGGCGCGCCACGACGGGCTCAATGTATTCGGAGAGACTTGCCCGCAATACCTCTATATGACACTTGAAGATCACCTCGCTCGACCAGGATTCGAAGGCGCAAAGTTTGTTTGCTCGCCACCAATTCGAAGTAAGCATGACAAACATGATCACCATGGTGATCTATGGAAGGGATTGCGAATGAATGAACTCGCGATCGTGTCAACAGATCACTGTCCATTCTGTTTCAAAGATCAAAAAGAACTCGGCATCGGAAATTTCTCGAAGATTCCAAATGGTATGGGTGGTGTAGAACACCGCATGGAGCTGATTTATCAGGGCGTCGTTCAAGGCGAACTCTCGCTTGAGCGTTGGGTCGAAACTTGCAGCACCACTCCGGCTCGAATGTTCGGCATGTACCCGCAAAAAGGGGTCATTGCGCCTGGTTCAGATGCTGACATTTTGGTTTGGGATCCGAATAAGAAGACAAAAATCGGCATTAACGATAAGCACCACATGAACATGGACCACTCTTCTTGGGAAGGCACCGTAATTGATGGCAAAGTTGACACCGTGTTATCACGTGGCATGGTTGTAATCGAAAATGATAAATACACTGGGCGCAAAGGTCATGGCAAATTTATTAAGCGTGGCCTGTGCCAGTACCTCAATTAGTGGAAGATCGCGCAAATTAACGCATAAAATAATCCATAAAATTATTAAGCAATCATCGCAAAACAAATAGGAGAAATCATGAATCGCATTAGCCATTGGGTCAACAACAAAGTCGTCGCCGGAACTTCTGGCAAGAGCGGCAAAGTCTTTAACCCTGCGACTGGCAAACAAGAGTCAGAGGTTGACTTGGCGAACATTGCCGATGTTGATGCAGCGATTGCTTCAGCCAAGGCTGCGTTTCCTGCTTGGCGCGCGACGAACTTGTCGCGTCGCGCTGAAATCATGTTTCGTATGCGCGAACTTGTTGATGCAAACCGAAAAGAGCTTGCCTCTTTATTGACACAAGAGCACGGCAAAGTGCCAAGTGACGCGCTCGGTGAAATTGCACGAGGTCTCGAAAATATTGAATTCGCATGCGGTGTACCTGCAATGCTCAAAGGTGGATACTCAGAGCAGGCGTCAACGGGTGTAGATGTCTATTCAATTCGTCAGCCGCTCGGTGTAGTCGCCGGCATCACACCATTTAATTTTCCGGCGATGGTACCGATGTGGATGTTTGCCAACGCAATTATGTGTGGCAACACATTTATTTTGAAGCCAAGCGAAAAAGATCCATCGGTGTCAATGTTCATCGCTGATTTATTGCGTCAAGCAGGCTTGCCTGATGGCGTTTACAACGTTGTGCATGGTGACAAAGTTGCAGTTGATCGTTTGCTCGATCATCCAGATATTGCTGCGGTGAGTTTCGTGGGTTCAACACCGATTGCAAAATATGTTTACGAAACCGGAACAAAAAATGGCAAGCGCGTGCAAGCGCTTGGTGGCGCAAAAAATCACATGCTGGTCTTACCGGATGCTGATCTTGACATGGCTGCCGATGCGGCAATAAGTGCGGCTTACGGTTCAGCTGGTGAGCGATGCATGGCTGTTTCAGTTGTGCTCGCAGTCGACACTGTCGCCGACGCACTTGTTGAAAAAATTAAAACTCGAGTACCAAATATCAAAGTTGGCGCGGGCACAGACCCAGCAAGCGAGATGGGTCCATTGATAAGTCGCGAACATCGTGACAAGGTCGCGGGTTATGTAACCGGTGCAGCCAAAGAAGGAGCCAAAGTAATTATTGATGGCACCGATAAAGCAAAGGATGAAGGGTTTTTCTTAAATCCAAGTTTGATTGACCATGTCAAACCAGGCATGAAATGTTACGACGAAGAAATTTTTGGTCCAGTGCTTGCAGTGATGCGCGTCAAGAGTTATGACGAAGGTCTACAAACAATTAACGACAACCAATTTGGTAACGGCACTGCAATTTTCACCCGAGATGGCGGAGTTGCAAGACAGTTTCAATATGAAGTCAATGTCGGAATGGTCGGTATTAACGTGCCTATCCCAGTGCCGGTTTCGTACTATTCGTTTGGCGGTTGGAAGGCAAGTTTGTTTGGCGACCAACACATGTATGGCCCAGAAGGCATCAACTTTTATACGCGCGGAAAAGTTGTAACTTCACGATGGCCAGATCCGCGAACATCGCAAGTTGATCTCGGCTTTCCACACAGTCGGTAATCAAAATGGACATTGGCATTGTTCTGCAGACAACGCCACCTGCAAGTCAGGTGATTGATCTCGCAGTACAAGCCGATGCCCAAGGTTTCACTCATGTCTGGACATTCGATAGTCACATTTTGTGGGAGGAACCTTTCGTTATCTATAGCCAGATTTTGGCAAAGACAAACAATGTCACTGTCGGGCCGATGGTTACAAACCCTGCAACTCGCGACTGGACAGTAACCGCAAGTTTATTTGCAACATTAAATGAGATGTACGGCAATCGCACTGTGTGCGGCATTGGTCGTGGCGATTCGGCCGTGCGTGTCACAAACGGCAAACCGACAACACTCGTAACATTGCGCGAGAGTATTCATGTAATTCGCGAACTTTCAAATGGTCGCGAAATCGAATACAACGGATCAAAAATTAAATTCGAGTGGGCATCAAAAAGTAAGTGTGAAGTTTGGGTGGCGGCATACGGACCAAAAGCGTTGCAATTGACAGGCGAAGTCGGTGACGGTTTTATTTTGCAACTCGCCGACATTGATATCGCAGCATGGACAATTGATGCAGTGCGCAAAGCTGCTCGCGATGCAGGTCGTGACCCGAAAAGCGTAAAAATTTGTGTCGCCGCGCCGGCATACGTGGGCGACGACTTATCGCACATGCGTGAGCAGTGTCGTTGGTTCGGGGGCATGGTCGGCAATCACGTCGCCGACATTGTGTCGCGATATGGCGACTCGAGCGCAGTGCCAAAGGCGCTTACTGATTACATCAAAGACCGTCAAGGCTATGACTATAAACAACATGGTCAAGCTGGAAACACGCACACAACTTTTGTGCCCGACGCAATTGTTGATCGGTTTTGTATTCTTGGTGAAGTAGACGAACATCTGAAGAGACTTAAGGAGCTGCAAGATTTGGGCGTCGACCAGTTTTCTATTTATTTGCAACATGACGGCAAACAAGAAACTCTAGATGCTTATGGCAAATACATCTTGCCAGAATTCGCAACTCGAACGCAGGCCAAAAAGTAATGAAGTTTGTGCGTCGCATTGCGTATCGCACATTTATGTTCTTGCTGACGCTGGTTTTACTCGTTGGGATATGGGAGCTTTATAAAAAAGTTGGGCCACAAGACGGCGGCATGCTGTTTGGGGCCCGAGTGTTGCCCCGTGCAAATGACACGGCAATGCCCCACGTTTCGACGATGTTTAGTCGCTATGGTCGGCCAGAGGTGCGTGGTTCAGATAAAGAAATCTGGCAAGTAGTTCTCTCAGGTGCGTGGTTTTCGTTGAGATTATCGCTGGTTGGTTTTTTTCTAGGCACAACTGTCGGCATCGGTTTGGCGGTTCTGATGGCTCGATTCACTACTGTTCGGCGCGGGCTATTGCCATATCTTGTAATGTCGCAAACAGTTCCATTGATCGCTCTTGCGCCATTGGTTGTGAGTTGGGGAGGAAAACTCGAGATCGGATCTTTTGTCTGGCCGCGTTGGTTGTCGGCTTCAATTCTCGGCACGTTTCTTGCATTTTTCCCGGTTGCAGTTGGCACACTGCGTGGATTAACAAGTTCGCCTCTAGCCGCTGTTGAACTAATGAGCAGTTATGCAGCCTCATGGAGACAGACACTTTTCAAATTGCGCTTTCCTGCAGCGGTGCCGTTCATGGTTCCCGCTCTAAAACTCGGTGCATCTGGTGCGGTGGTTGGTGTCGTTGTTGCCGAAATTAGTACTGGTCTAAAGGGTGGAATCGGGAGATTGATTATCGAATATGCGCGCGAAGCAACTGGTGACCCTGCGAAAGTCTTTACGGCAGTGTTCGGCGCAGCAGCACTCGGGCTCACAATGTCTGGCCTGGTTGCATTCTTTGATTTGTATTTAATGCGTAACCGACCAAGGGAGACGAGTACATGAGTGCTGTCGCAAACATCAGCGCAGTTGAAGTTATTGGTGCAAGTAAAATTTTTAATGAAGGTAGCGATAATCAAGTTGATGCCTTGCTCGACGTAAATTTGACAATTGCACCAGGTGAGTTTGTTTCGCTTATTGGCCCATCTGGTTGTGGCAAATCAACATTGTTGCGTTTGATCGCTAACTTACTTGAACCGACGCAGGGTGTGATCAGTGTTAATGGCAAGACATCGGCGCAAGCACGGCTTGATCAAGATTATGGGATGGCTTTTCAACAGGCAGGGTTATTTGATTGGCGTACTGTTAGTAAAAATATAGAACTACCACTCGAGTTAAAAGGATGGAATAAAAAGAAGCGTGCCGCACGCGCCGCAGAAATGCTAGAACTTGTAAAATTGCAAGATTTTGGCAATATGTATCCTTGGCAACTCTCGGGAGGAATGCAACAACGCGTTGCCATTGCTCGTGCGCTTGCCGCTCATCCGCCGCTATTGCTGATGGATGAACCTTTTGGTGCGCTCGATGAGATGACTCGCGAATACATGCAGGGCGAGTTGTTGCGAATTTGTGCAGAAACTTCGACGACTGTCGTGTTTGTAACCCACTCAATCCCTGAGGCTGTTTATCTTTCAAACAGAGTCGTTGTAATGTCACCACGACCTGGTCGAATACTTGAAATTATTCCAGTTAATTTAGGGTCAAAGCGAAGCGAGTTGACCAGAGCGGCCGATGGATTTTTTAGATGCATTACTTCTGTTCGTGAAGCTCTTCGCGGTACACATGCAGACCATGTCGCAAGTACCGCAATTCGTGGCGCAGAAGAACGCTGAGTAAAAGTCCGAAAATGAAATCTCTTGACCGCGTCAAAAATATTGCAACACCATTTGTGTTTGGTGTTGTATTTTTGGGGCTTTGGGAGGGCGCCGTTAAAGGTTTCAATTTGAAGCCATATTTTTTGGCGGCACCATCAAAAATTATGGAACAATTCTTAAAAAATACGACTCGAATTTGGGAAGCTTCTGCGGTCTCTGGCAGTAATGCATTAATTGGTTTATGTATTGGCACAATTTTTGGTATCGCAATGAGTTTTCTTCTCAGCAGATTTCGTTTTTTGAGTCAGCTCGTTACGCCATTAGCGATTTCACTTAACGCGATACCGATTTTTGTCCTCGTGGCTGTTCTGAACAACATGTATTCAATTACAAGCGAGATTCCACGTAGATTTATGGTCACCTTGGTTGTCTATTTCATTGTTCTCGTCAATGTTGCTCGAGGGTTAACACAAGTAAGTTCAATTCAAGTTGAGTTGATGCGCAGTTACGCGGCCAGCGAGTTTAGTATTTTGCGAAAAGTACGCGTTCCAAATGCAATACCTTATTTATTTACAGCATTAAAAGTGGCTGCGCCAGCTTCAGTAATCACTGCATTTGTGAGTGAATACTTTGGTGGTCTGCAAAACGGTCTAGGTAGTCGGATTACGAGCAATATTGCGAATTCTAAGAACGCCGCGGCATGGGCATACGTTTTGGGCGCATGCCTACTTGGGCTAGCGTTCTACACAGTCTCCATTATTTTGGAGAGTTTGACTCGAAAGGGTCAAAGTAAATAACAACAATTGCGGGGTGAAACCCGGGGGAGAAATAAATGAAAAAACGATCATTAAAGATGGCCTTAGCGGGCGTCGCCGTGATGTCGTTGATTGCTGGTGCCTGTGGCGGTAGCGATGACGCAGCAACAGAAGATACGACAGCAACTGCAGAGACAACAGCACCAGCTGCAGAGTGTGTGACTCCAACGCCAGTGAAGTTGCAACTTCAGTGGTTTACTCAGGCACAGTTCGCTGGTTATTACGCAGCGCAAGATCAGGGTTTTTACACTGAGCAATGTCTTGATGTAACAATCTTGGAAGGCGCTGTAGATATTTCACCACAAACAGTTCTCGCCAACGGCGAAGCCGATTTCGCAATTTCTTGGGTTTCCAAGGCACTTGCAAGTCGTGAAGGTGGAGCAGACATTGTCAACATCGCTCAGGTTTTCCAACGTTCAGGCACATTGCAGGTTTCGTTCAAAGACAAGAACATCATGACTTCGGCAGACTTCAAAGGAAAGAACATCGGCAACTGGGGATACGGCAACGAATTTGAAATTTTCGCTGCACTAACTGCGGCCGGTCTTGATCCTGCAAAAGATGTAACACTTGTTCAACAACAATTTGACATGGCGGGCTTGCTCTCTGGTGACATTGATGCAGCAGAAGCAATGACTTACAACGAGTACGCACAGGTTCTCGAAGCAGTCAATCCAAAAACTAAGGCGCTCTACACTGCCGAAGACTTCAACGTCGTTTCATATGAGGACGAAGGTGTTGGAATGTTGCAAGACGCAATTTGGGCAGACGGCAAGCGTCTCTCAGATGCTGCATACGTTGACACAGCGACAAAGTTTGTTGCTGCTTCACTTCAAGGTTGGGCATTCTGCCGAGACAACACATCGGCTTGCCGTGACATTGTTGTGTCAAAGGGTTCCAAGCTTGGTGCAAGTCACCAGTTATGGCAGATGAACGAAGTTAACAAGTTGATCTGGCCAGCCGAAGGTGGCGCCGGAATGATCGACGCAGCAGCATGGGATCGCACAGTGTCTCTTTCGCAATCAGCAAAGAACCTTGAAGGTGGCACAGTGTTGACAAAAGCTCCAGATGCAGGTGCATACACCAATGACATCGTCACTGCGGCCCTTGCGTTGCTTAGCGCTAATGGTGTTGACAACACAGGTTCGGGTTATATGCCAGAGACTGTTGTCCTCACCGAAGGTGGAAACTGAGTTAGTGAAGTTAACTAGTTCATTAGTTAATTAATTTAAAACTGGCGGGTCGCTTCGGCGGCCCGCCTTTTTTATTGCCGTAATTAAGTTTCTGCGATGAAATATTTATATCTAGATTATTAAAAATCTAGATATACGGACAGTGACGACAGTTATTCGTACAGCAGTAGCCGCGCGCTTTGAGGCCGGCTGCAGTGATCACAAACAGCGAACTAATTGGATCGATATATCCATCAATGCTGCGCGCCATTGCATCTGAATGTGCTGCGATGATTATTTCATAGCCAGGACTATCTGGAGACAGACGCGACTCATTGGGCTCGGTTAGCGAACGATTTGCGAGTTTAGTAATTCTGTTTTCGTTAGGCATGTTATTAATAGTTCATTTCAACATTGTGAAAAATTTTCGCGAGTTGTTCAACACCATCGGCGATTGATGGCGCAGGGCGGGCAAAAAATCGGTCAGCATTAACGCACGCAGTTTGCCATTTTGGATCGAACTCGTGTGCCAGCGCGGATGCCTCTTTTGCTGCGCGAACTTCATCAAACCCGCAAGGTGCAAATACGACAATGTCTGGTCGCGCTTCACGAACTGCCTGCCAAGTTGTCGCTACAGACGGCACGCCTGGTTTGCCAAGCACTTCGATGCCACCTGCCGCTTCAACCATTTCGGGTATCCAGTGCCCACTTGCAAAAGGTGGATCAAGCCATTCGGCGATAAAAACTCGTGGACGAGTTTTGCCCGCAACCGACTTGCGCACGTTGTCAACACGACCGAGCATTCGCTCAGAAACTTGCAGACCGCGCGACGTGACACCAAGAGCTGTAGCGAGAGTAATTACCGACTCAGCAACTTCGCTGATTGTGTGGGGATCAAGTGAAATCACTCGTGCGCCAACATCACAAACATCTTTACTTGACACCGCACAAACACGACAAAGATCTTGCGTAACAATCACATCCGGGGCTAACTCACGCATCAAATCTTCATCAATTGCGTAAAGTTGTTCACCATTATTAACTGCCGCACGCACTTGAGCATCAATCGCTGGCCCCGACAAAGCAAGCGAATCAACTCGACTAAGCGAAACTATTGGCAGATTCACTGCAGACGGCGGCCAGTTGCATTCGCATGAGCGACCAACCAGTTGATCAGTTAGTCCCAAATCGCCAATAATTTCGGTAGCACTTGGTAGTAACGAGACAATACGCAAAGAGATTCTGCTTTCTTTACAAACTTTTGGTTGTTGCTAGTTTTTGCAGTGTTTGTCGGCGAGATCCAGCACCTCGTCAATAATCGCAAGACCAGTCTTGATGTCTTCAACTGGCGTATTGCACGGCGGCACAACATGCATGCGATTGAAGTGTGTGAACGGCCAAAGATTGCGCTCTTTGCACGCCGCAGCAAGATCCATCATTGGTTTGGCGTCTGCGCCCGCTGCGTTAAACGGCACCAGTGGCTCACGAGTCTCGCGATTTTTGACGAGTTCAATTGCCCAGAACACGCCAAGTCCACGCACGTCGCCCACACTTGGATGTTTCGCCTTAATTTTTTCAAGCGCTGGCCCGATAATCTCGTTGCCCAACATTCGAGCATGCTCAACAATTTTTTCTTCTTTGAAAATATTGATCGATGCAACCGCAGCAGCACATGAAAGTGGATGTCCGCTGTATGTGAGACCACCCGGGAAGGCTCTGTCTTTAAACGTGTCTGCAATCTTCTGACTAATTACGACACCACCGAGCGGAAGATAACCAGAGTTGACTCCTTTTGCGAAGCAAATAAGATCTGGAGTTACATTCCATTTATTCACTGCGAACCATTCGCCGCAACGACCGAAGCCTGCCATCACTTCATCACACATCATCACAATGCCGTGCTTTGTGCACAGATCTCGAACGCCTTGCAAATAGCCATCAGGCGGAACCAAGATGCCGTTTGTTCCGACGACAGTTTCAAGTGCGATCATTGCGATTGTTTGCGGACCTTCAACCATTAAAACACTTTCAAGATGTTCAAGTGCGCGTTCGCATTCTTGTTTATCACTCGTTGAGTGGAACGCTGAGCGATATGGGTAAGGTCCCCAGAACTTTACAGCGCCCGATGCTCCGGTTTCGTTTGCCCATCTGCGCGGGTCACCAGTTAGAGCAATTGCACCCGCTGTTGAGCCGTGGTACGAGCGGTAAGCCGTAAGAACTTTGTGACGACCAGTGTGAAGTTTTGCCATGCGTGTTGCGTACTCTGCGGCTTCAGCACCACCATTAGTGAAAAAAACCATGTTTAAGTCGCCAGGCGCAAGTTCGGCGATCAATCGAGCGGCTTCGCTACGTGAAGCATTTGCAAATGGCGGGGCAACTGTACAGAGTTTTCCGGCTTGTTCTTGAATCGCTGCAACCAATTTTGGATGTTGATGGCCGATATTTAAATTAACTAATTGACTTGAGAAGTCGAGATATTTTTTTCCAGTTGAATCCCAGAAATATGAACCTTCACCACCTGTGATTTCGGTTGGGTGGAGAGTTCCTTGTGATGACCACGAATGAAATACGTGAGCACGATCATCTAAGTAGGCCTGAGTCTTGGTGGCGTCAATTGTCATCTCCTCAGCCTAATTCGTGAAGTTATACAAAAAGTTAATTGGAATTCAAAAAAGCCATACTCCCGAAACATTTCAAGGACTTTTTTGAAACATTGGACTTCTAGATTGTTGCCAGTCACAGCGTCGTGCACTAGATAGCAAATTTTTGGCTAACTAGCCCATCGGTAAAAACCAGATCTGAAGCAGATCAAAACAACGAAAAGAGGAATGATGAATTCGGATGTAACAGTTCTAGGAGCACAAATTTCGCTGCTATGGGTAGTGATCGGCGCAGCCTTGGTTGTATTCATGCAAGCAGGTTTCGCATTAGTTGAAACTGGGCTGTGTAGGGCGAAACACGCAGCACATGTTGTCAGCACGAACCTCGCGATATTTGGTTTGGGCTTTGTGGGTTTTTTTCTAATTGGTTTCCCGCTCGCATTTGGTGGCTTTAGTTACTCGGCTTTTGGGCTCGACGTACCAGTAGGTGAAGCGCTCATCGGTTCGGGAAACTGGGTCTTTGCTTGGGGCGGTGGTTGGGCACTCTCGGGTGGCAACATCACGCCAGCATTGCTCGGATTCTTTTTGTACATGGCCGCATTCATGGATACAACTGCGACGATTCCGACTGGCTCAATGGCTGAGCGTTGGAAGTGGGGAAGTTTTGTTATCTGGGGATTATTTTGCGGTGGAATTTATTATCCAATAATCGCTGCTTGGACATGGGGCGGTGGCTGGTTAGCAAAAACTTGGGCAACAATGTCACTTGGTGCTGGCTATGTCGACTTCGCGGGTTCTGGAGTTGTGCATATGGTTGGTGGAGTCGCAGCGCTAGCAGGCGCAATGGTTCTTGGACCACGAATCGGCAAGTACACAAAAACCGGAAAAGCAGTCACAATCGCGGGTCACGATATTCCGATGGCGATGCTCGGAACTTTTATTTTGCTATTCGGTTGGTTCGGTTTCAATGCCGCGTCGACTTTTTCGGCAACAGATGTGCAGTTTGCAACAGTTGCGGCGAATACTGCAATCGCCGGCGCATTCGGCGCAGTTGCGTCAATGTTTTGGATCACGCGTCGCACCGGCAAGCCTGATCCTTCAATGATGATCAATGGAATGCTCTCTGGTCTCGTGGCGATTACTGCACCATGCGCATTTGTTGCGCCGTGGGCGGCGGCAATCATCGGTATCATCGCTGCAGTGCTCGTTATCGAATCAAGTTTTTTTATTGAAAAGAAACTTCGCATTGATGACCCAGTTGGTGCAATCAGTGTGCACGGAGTGTGCGGATTATTCGGAGTGCTCGCTGTAGGAATTTTCGCAAACGGATCATATGGTGCCGCGTGGAACGGTTCTGAATCAACCGGTGTTGCAGGAATAATCAAAGGTGATTGGGGCCAACTCGGTGCGCAGGCACTTGGTGGACTAACTATTTTTGTGGTCAACTTTGCTCTGTCATTTGGTTTCTTCAAGATCCAGAACCGTTTGACCAAAGGTGGTATTCGTTCAACTTCAGCAGATGAAATTGCTGGTCTTGATGTCGAAATGGGTGTCAGTGCCTACCCAGAATTTGAATTAATCAAATCTAAAAACTAATCGGCAATTTTTATATGTTTGGTTCCCGCCATTACGAGGCAAGATATCAGTTATCGCCTTTTCTGTTAGCCTCGTATTTCAATGGCGGGAACTAAACATCTTGCAATTCTTGTAAGCGCCAACGGCTACGGCCATATCCGTCGCCAAATCTTGATCGCCACAGAATTGCTGAAACATAACTCAAATCTTCAAGTTAGTTTTGCTGTCACAGACGCGCAACACCGAAGATTTAAAGTTGAAATAGAAAACCTTGGCGCTCGCGCAAAAGCAGTCGTTGGTATTACAGAAGACAGTGTTCGCTGGCGTCATGACGCAGCCAGTTATACCGACGCAAACCTGAATGGCTGGGAGTCAGAGTTAGAGAGCAACTCGTCGCTATTAAATGCCGATTTTGTTATGAGCGACAATCTTGTTGGTGTGCTTGAAGTCAGACCCGATACTGTTTTGAGCGGATCATTTCTTTGGCATGAGGTGATCTCCGCACATGCAGTTGGCAATGCAGCATGTCGCAAGTTTGTTGAACGAGAAATTCGTCTGTTACGAACTCACACTCCAAGAATGATCTGTAATGCAGATTTAGCAACTCCGGCTGTTCTTTCGCTAACAAATCCAGTACTGATGCCATGGATGGTTGAAGAATTCTCGGAGTCGCAGTCGACGACTCAGTTTTTGCATAGCAGCGGCCAGCGATCAGCGGTTTTAGTGCACGGCGGTGGGACTCGAACCTTAGATGACCGCGTTCGAACAATTGCTGAACTGCTACGAACAAATGGACATGTCGTATATACGGATCTTGAAGATGATTCAATGTGTTTTGACTATCAAGACTTGACTTGGCAAAAACTCGGCGTTGTAATTTGTCGGCCAGGGGTTGGTACCGCCACTGAATGTGTAAAGTGGCGCATCCC
>CALACK010000113.1 GCA_937890395.1 uncultured Acidimicrobiaceae bacterium
TTTAGAGTTGCATGCTCTTGATCTCGAGGAATTCTTCGAAACCGTATTCGCTGTATTCGCGACCGACACCTGATTGCTTGTAGCCACCGAGCGGTGCATTGATATTGAACGCTCCGCCGTTAACTGCAATTTGGCCAGTACGTATGCGTCGGGCAATTGCAATTGCTTTATCTTTATCGGCCGCCCAAACAGCACCCGATAAGCCATAAACAGTGTCGTTTGCAATTTGAATTGCTTCTTCTTCATTGTCGTACGCAATGATGCTCAAAACTGGGCCAAAGATTTCATCTCGCGCAATTGTCATTGAGTTTGTAACATTCGAAAACACAGTCGGCTTGACATAATAACCAGTTGTGCAACCTTCTGGTACTCCGACACCGCCAACAACAACTTTGGCGCCTTCGTCGATACCTTTTTGAATGTATCCGTTAACACGGTCACGCTGTGCAGCAGAAGCTAGTGGCCCGAGAGCAGTTGTTTTCTCGAACGGATCTCCAACGATCATTGCAGATGCTGCTGCGCCTGCGAGAGTTTCTGCTTCGGCAAGACGAGACCTCGGTACCAACATGCGAGTAAGCGCGAGGCAGGTTTGTCCGCTATTCAAAAACGCTCCGCCAACTCCAGATGAAACTGCTTTCGCAAAAGTTGCTTCATCTAGATCGGCACAAATAATATTGGCCGACTTTCCGCCAAGTTCAAGTGCCACTTTTTTAACAGTCTCGGCTGCGACTTGTGAAACGCGACGACCCGCACGTGTCGAACCCGTGAAAGAAATCATGTCGACACTCGGGTGAGCGGCGAGTGCTTCACCAACAACTGGGCCAGTGCCAGTTACCAGATTGAACACACCCGCTGGTAAACCGATCTCGTCAATAATCTCGGCGAGGATGAATGCATCAATCGGTGCAATTTCGCTTGGCTTCAAAACAACTGTGCAACCAGCAGCCATTGCAAAAGCAACCTTGGCGGTGATTTGGTGCAATGGATAGTTCCATGGAGTAATGCAACCAACAACACCGATCGGCTCGCGCACGACAAGTGATGAGCCGAGCTCATGCGAGTATTCGAATTTTTCTGCAACGATTGCAGCTTGCTTGAACGAGTTAATTGGTAGCCCGACTTGAATCATCTGGCTGAGAAACTTGGTCATGCCGGTCTCTCGAGAAATTGCTGTAGCGAGTTCATCCATTCGTGCCGCGATGCCATCGCCAATGCGATTCATATATTTAGCGCGCTCCTCAACATCGAGAGCAGACCAGGTCAAAAATGCGGCGGCTGCAGCTTTGGCCGCGGCATCAACATCTTGCGCATTACAGGATGGAATCGTCGCCATGACCTGCTCATTTGTCGAGTCAAAAACTTCAATCGCTTTGTCTTGGCCCTGTGGGGTCACCCATTCGCCATTGATGTAAACCTTGTCGTATGTATGCATTTTTCGGGCTCCTTTTTCTTTCCAAGTAGGCTAGTGCGACTAGTTTTAACCTATGCAAGCCAAGCGTTTAACCCCTGCAATCGGTGCGTTGATTTCGGGGATCAACCTTTGCGAGCCATTGACACCCGCGCAATGTTCTGAGCTGTTGGCGCTACTCGTTGAGAATCATGTGTTGTTTTTCGAAAATCAACCGTTGACCCCGCGTCAACACCGCGATCTTGCGGCCAATTTTGGATCATTACATGTACATCCCGTATATCCGCATGATCCAGAAGTTGAAGAAATCATCGTGCTCGATACAAATGTCAAAAATCCACCCGACAGCGATACGTGGCATACCGATGTGCCGTTTATTGAGTGCCCTCCGATGGGTTCGTTACTTTCGGCACGCGTGATACCACCGAGTGGCGGTGACACATTGTGGTCGAGTTGCATTGCCGCATATGACGCACTTGACGACGAATATAAATCGCTGATCGAAAATTTGACAGCCGAGCACGACCTGGCGGCGGCATTTACTGATTCTCGCTATGGCGAATCAGCTGAGGCTCGCGAGCAACTTGCAACTGCGCGAAAGAATAATCCGCCGATGGTTCACCCCGTAGTTCGTACGCACCCAGTCAGTGGCAAACGTGGTATTTATGTGAATCAATCTTTTACAACGCGGATTATTGAACTTGCGCCCGATAAGAGCACCGAAGTTTTGCAGTTTTTAACTTCGCACGTTGCGCGCCCAGAGTTTGTAGTGCAGTGGAAGTGGAAGCCATATGATTTGGCGTTTTGGGATAATCGGTTGACGCAACATTTTGCCAATGCTGATTATTTGCCGCATCGCCGCGTGATGCATCGCGCGACAATTCTCGGCGATAAGCCGTTTCGCTAACTAGCGCTCTTCAGATTTGTCGATTTCTTCGATCTCGACTGTGTCGTTTGCGTCGCTCTCTTCGATCTCGACTGTGTCGTTTGCGTCGCTCTCTTCGATCTCGACTGTGTCGTTTGCGTCGCTCTCTTCGATCTCGACGATTACTGCATTTTTTGCTCTTTCGCGATGTTCGGCCAACTCTTCTGGCGTTCCCTCACGCCACTTCGCCGGATCAAAATTTTCGAATAAATCAAGGTATTCGGCATCTGTCAATACTTTTTGTTTTGTTTTTTTGTTCATAGTGTCACCTTAAGTTTTTTGGGTTGAGTCTCATCGCGTGAAAAATTCGTATCGTGTTTCTGCGCGTTACGCAACCTATTTCAATGAGATTGCCGTTTGAGTCGGCACCAATCAGAAGCCAGCCATCCTCAACTTTGCTTGACTGAAACGCATTTCTAAATGCATGGAGCATGTCTTCTGACGCAATCCCATGTTTGTGGGCACTAGCAAGGATTACTACTTGCACTATAGCAACTTATGTTGCTCATAGATTTCAATATTGTTGCGCTCAGCCATTCAGGCTGATGTGTGCCGCCTAGCGAAGATCGGCGCAAATCATGTTTTATTCGTCTTTGTTTGAGTCTGACCATTTCTTATAAAACTTACGGAAAGTTTTTAGTTCACGCATATATGCATCACGGTGTTTACCAAAGTCTGGGTCAAGCGAAAGAAGTGATAGTAGTTCGTCGCCTTTTTCGATCAATGTGCGGCCACTGGTGATTAGCCATTCTGAAATGTTGCCGTGCGCTACGCCATCTTCAAGTTCAATGGCCTGCATATCGCGGCGGTGCTGATTGATTTCGCGCTCAAGCGCAGCAATCTCGCCCTGCAGCGTTCGCGGTTTATTTAAGGCCATCCATTGAGAGTACTTGACCCCTGTGGCACGCTTGGCGCTTCGAAATTAACTACTGGATGCTTGGTGAAGAACCAAAAGCACCATCAAAAATTTTGATTTCATTATTGAACTTTTGCTCAGCAAAATCGGCTGGCAGATTGAGAATCGCGCCAATGGTCTGCCAACTAAGACCGAAGTAACGAGCTTCTGCAACTGATCTGATGATTTGGTTCTCGAGATATTTACTATTTATTCTTTGACGAAACTTAAAAACTTCGTCAGCTGTTGCAGTACGTGCGGGCTCATTATCGAAGTTTTCGAATCGCTTGACAGATTCGGCGAGTGATAACTTTTGTGGATTTTTTGCCTCAGTCATGGATCACCTCAGATACTTCTCTCGAGCACGCATAGCGTGGATAATGAAAATCGAATCTAAATCACCAACACAACCTAATTCAATAAGGTTTCCATGACGATCAGAGCCAATATGCATTGTGCAATCGTCAAGAATCTCTATTCGAATTGAATTTCGAAACGCATGTTGCATGTCAAGGTCAGTAATTCTGTGTTTTCGGGCACTTGACAAAATTACTGGCTCCATAATATCGCCTGATCAACAACGCGATTGAAGTTCGTTGACATACTCACGATGTGTGTCGACTATTGAGTTGTCGGCTGGTCGTTCATTGAGTCCGAATATTGAATGCACATATGGGGTATGGCAAGTAGTGTGTAATTCGTTATGGCACGAGAAAAGATTTACACCCGGGCAGGTGATGACGGCACAACTGGTTTGTTCTATGGCGGACGAGTCGGCAAAGACAGTGCGCTGCCTCGTGCATATG
>CALACK010000114.1 GCA_937890395.1 uncultured Acidimicrobiaceae bacterium
TTGTTCAATGAGATCTGCAATATCTTTCGGGGTTGGTTCATCAAACGAAGACGGCTGCAGGGCGCCGATCACGGTGAACCCGTAATGAACAGCGAAGTACGCATATGCATCGTGATACGTGACGAGTTTGCGCTGCTCTTCTGGGATTGTGGCAGTTGCTTCGGCCATTGCTGCATCGAGTGCATCAACCTTCGCGGCAAATGCCTCGTAGTTCGCCGCGAACGTGTCGGCATTGGCGGGGTCGCGACGTGAAAGCACATCGCGCACTACCTGCGCGTACTGCTTGGCCATTGGTGGGTTCGTCCATAAGTGTGGGTTTGGCTTGCCACCTTCCAAGGGAAATGAGAAGTCGTAGATGTAACTGCTTTCCGGCAAAATCTCGGTTCCTAATTCGCAAATACTTGCGCCATCTTTCAAGTTGGCCAAAGCCAACTCTTTTGTTGGTTCTTCTAGCACCAAGCCATTGATGAAGATGACATCGGCCTGCTCAAGCGTGGCGGCGTCACTTGGTTTTGGTTCGAAGGTGTGCGAGTTGGTGCCCTCTGGGACAACGCCATTAATGATGGTGTTTGTTCCGCCCGCAATGTTGGCAACGATGCTGGTAATCGGCGCGACCGTTGTGGCGATATTCAACGCACCCTCAACAGCATCACCTAATTGGCATCCGACAGCGGTTTCGTTGCTGTCCGAGGCGGTTTGACTGGTGCACGCACTTGCAATGGCGATGATTAAGACGAGAGGAAGATAAAAACGGGAATTTTTCACGATCAAATTTTAGCTGAAGTCATCTTTATTTGCTTGGCGCATGCCAAACAATTCGCGCAACTTTGGCACACGACGGATGAATGTTCGATCCACCAATACCGCAAACAACATGCTCAATCCAAGTAATGGAAAAACAATGCCAAGGCCCAATGAAATGATGGTGACGCCTTTCGCAAGTTTGATGTCCATGGGACGGCGTGGAAAACCGGCGGTTCCCTTCGGTCGTCGCTTCAGGTACATGGCTGGTGCGGTAACTGTGGCACCGATTACGGCAAAGCATGACAGTGCCATCACCACTGCATTCGGCCAGGAAAACTGGCGTCCCATGTGCGTGTCCACACCCCATGCGGTGGTCTTTGCAAGTGCACCATACGACTCATTCCATCCGGCAGCCGCAAGCACATCGCCAGAGTATTGATCGAGGTAAACAGTCCGTTCGTCTTGGGCTGGTGACGGCCAAGCGTTAGAAAGCGTGAACACGCCCGACTCGTCAGCGGGAAGGCCAACGGCAAAGCCTGGCAACATGCCGATGTCTTGTGCTTTCACCACGACAGTTTCCAGAGGGAGCGTTTCAAGATGCGACGGATGTGAGGTTGGAAGGACGTTTCGTTCGTTCGCCCAGGAGATTTGCAAGCCAGGAGTTTCTATAGCCGATGCGTGTTCGTGCGAAGTTGGGTCCTCTGCTGGGAAGTTATAGCCAGAATCGACACTGTCGATGAACTCGCCCCACTTGACACCCCAAAACCCCGACCACGGTAGGCCAGTGAGTGCAAGAAAGATAAGTACGGGAGCAAAGAGAGCACCCGGTGTTGCATGAAGATCACGCAGCCGCTTTCTGCCTTTTTCATTAAGTCGGATGGTTAATGCTCGTCGAAGCCGATGTGGAACTTTGTCTCGCGGCCACCACAAATACAGGCCGGTAAATGTCATGACTAGTGTCCAGCCAGCAACCATTTCAACCAAATAGTCGCCCCAGGAACCCAGCCACAAGGTGCCATGGATTCGAGTGGCTACATAATCAATGCGAGTGTCGTTATCAATTGTGCCGAGAACATTCCCGTTCGAAGGGTTGACATAAACCGAAAAGGATTTACCGTCTTCAGAAGTGATATCAAATTGGGTAGAGCGGTTGCTGTCGCGTGGGGGCACAACTGCATCAACGCTGGCATTCGGAAATTTGCTCTCTACGGCATCGCGTTGCTGGGCGAAGGGAACTGCAGAATCAACTTGCTCCACATATAGCCGATCGTTGTAAGCGACGCGTTCGATGGTTGGTTTTACCAAAATGACTAGGCCAGTCACTGCCAGCGTGAACAGGATTGGGAGCACAAAAAATGCTGCGTAGAAATGCCAGCGCCAAGCGGCGCGCCAGAGGGACGTGTCTTGAGGGGAGTTCATACCACTACAGACTGTGCGGTGGCGGGAAAAGTTCCCTTTAATTTTATTTCTTGTTTTTGTCTCGGGCCTCTAACAACCGGGCAACCATCACCAAGACCACGATAATCCCTGCGCCAAGCGAGGTAAACGAAGCAAGGCCAAAGCCTGGCGGCGGGCCACCCGTCTCAGCTTCATGCGCAAATAGCGAAATCAGAGACTGGTTCATGCAGACTTCTCAATGCGTCGCATCCGTTTCGGTCGCGCAAGTATTGCGATACCGACGGCGATCAACGCACCGAGAATATGTACTGATTCGAAGCCGACATGAACATGTTGTTGCGAATGGTCAAAAATGCCCATC
>CALACK010000115.1 GCA_937890395.1 uncultured Acidimicrobiaceae bacterium
TGATGATGTCAAATTGACCAAACTCTCTTTCGGTGGTCTCAACGCAGTGTCTAATTGCTGGAAGTTTTGGCGCCGTATCCGATGCCATTTCTGCGGGACGATCGACAACAAAGGTTGCGCCGTGAGCCAGCGCAGTATCGCGAATTTCTGGACTTTCACTGCTCACGGCAATTTGTGAAAATAACTTAGATTCAACCGCCTGTCGCAGCGAGTAGGCAATTAACGGTAGGCCATTGATCAGGCGCAAGTTTTTATTCGCAACACCTCTAGACCCAGCGCGCGCGCAAATAGTGCAAAGAACTTTCATCGTTTGATCCATTTTTGTTTGTTTGACGCTTTTTCTATCGCGCCGATCGTTTCAACGACTGCGAGTGCTTCATCAAATGTGCACAGTGTGGCTGCATCTTTTGTGATCATCGCGATGTGCTCGGCCAAGTAGGTCTGATCGGGCTCAAGTTCAAAAGATTGTGTTGTTTCATTAAATTGTGCTTTTCTTGAAATCAGATCAACTTTAATCGTCCCATTGTCTCCGATGATCGTGATGTTTCGTTGGTTGATTCGATCTAGATAATTCAATTGAATTGATAAAGCATTACAAGCTTTGGTTTTCATCAGAATCGAAAATGTGTCATCTGTTTCAATTTCGAGGTTGCTGAATTTGCCCCCGCATGCAGTCAATTGAGTCCAATCGCCGAAGAGGTGTTGGGCAAGGTCAAGTTCGTGGCTGAGGTCGCGCAAAACTCCGCCACCGCTTGTGGCTTTCGCCGAACTCGAATTGCTGTAGTCATTATTTTCGCGCCAAGTCGGTAAATATTGCCCGACATAAAAATTCGCTGAAGAGATCTTGCCAAGTTGTGGCAACACGCCTCGTAACCACAAAACTGCCGGGTGAAAGCGAAGGTTGTAACCAACGCCAGCGAACTCGAAGTTATTTTTAGCGACTCTATGACTTGAAGCAAAAAGTGGTTTTTCGATCAGCACACTGCCTGTGAATTTTGCATTGAAAAGTTCGTTGAGATCATTAAAGTGCTGTGAGGTTTTGCTGGCGACCACAACATATTCAAATTGATCGTGTTTCAATGCGTCTGAAATCGATTTGTATTTCACAGTGCCGAGATGACTATTTACATGGCTCGAAACTATGACCACCTCGTGTTTCAGGTCTTGAAGAATTCGTGCATGTCTTGAACCGATGGATCCGGCGCCAATTACGGCGATCTTCACTGAACTTCCCTAGGCCATTCGCGCTGTGCTCGTTCAAGTTCGTCGAGCCGACCAATGTCAACCCAATATTCGTGAAGCGGAAACGCAGCAGTTCGATGGCCATCTGAAGCAAGTTTTGTAAAGTGTGTCGGCATGTCGTAATAAGTATCGGTTGGAATATTCTCT
>CALACK010000116.1 GCA_937890395.1 uncultured Acidimicrobiaceae bacterium
CAGTGTAAGAAAACTTCTAAAGGGTTGCGATGGGTGCTCGCATCTGCGAAGAGTGTGTCAAGTACAACTACGACGACAACAACTACCGTGACAACTACCACGACAATTGTGCCTAGCCGACAGACTAAACCAAGCAAAGGAATAAAGATTTACACCGGCGGGGCAGGCAGTCTCGAACAATTCAAGCAGCAGAGTTTTGAACTGCTAAGGTCGGTTGCAGCCGCACCGAGCGGCACAAACGTGAAATTCTGGATCTACAACCCAGATTCAACAAATACTGCGATTGGTTCACGTGGCATCTTCTACACGACGGCGTCAGCAAGTTGGACATTTGTGAGCAGTAATTCTGACGGAAGTTTTTATGCAAATTGGCCACCGGGTGATTACACAATTGATGTGGTTGAGCCATCTGCGTCATATTTGAGAAAGCGTTACTTCGGAAGTGTGAATTCATCGGGAGTTTTAACGATGGATGATTTGAAGCCCAATAGCCAAGGATATTTCACCGTCACTGTTGACAAATTGGCTACGACACCGACTTTCAGCCAACGAACAAGTTGCCAACTATTAGATCAAACCAATAACAAGACCCTTCAGGTTGGTTTTCCGAAGGCAACTGGTCGTTTGCCAAGCAACGGGGTAATTCGAGCTTTAATCATTCCGGTTGATTTTGAAGACGTCCCAGGTAAAGGCAATCCTGAAATCGTGTTCGCCGAAATGACTGATGGTATGAACGATTATTATTTTCATGTTTCGGCGAATCAAGTTAAGTTTGAATTTACTACTCTTAGATCTTGGGTCAGAATGCCTGTCTCATCTTCGTACCACGGCTTTGGGACATGGAGCAAAGGCGATGCAAATGGATACTGGAAATTGGCATTAAAAACGGCCGACCCTCTTGTTGATTTTTCTTTATTCGATGTCGTCTACGTTTTGAGTCCAAAAGAAATCCCTTCAAGTTCAATTGCATATGGACCCGCTGGACCGATGCTTCCGAATAATGGTTTAACAACCAACGATGGTCCAGTTATGAACATCTCACTATCGGGCGCCGATGCGTGGCAAGTAGGGTCGGGTAGCCCGTGGAAATGGATTTCACACGAAACCGGTCACTTGTTCGGGCTTCACGATTTATATACAACTGACACCGCGACATATGGCCAATGGGATTTGATGTCCGATAATTGGTCGCAAGGTGTTATCGAGTTGAATAGTTGGAATCGATATCTACTTGACTGGTTGTCTGACTCACAAGTGGTATGCCTAGATGCATCGAATATCTCGGCCGCTGGAAGCGAGGTATTGCTCGATCCGATAGAAAGAAATAATTCGCTCACGAAATCAGTTGTGGTTAAAATTTCAGACACAAAAATCATTGTCGTAGAGTCGCGCCGCAACGAAGGGTTCGATGTAATGACTAGCAGCAACGAGGGCGTGTTGATTTATACCGTCGAAATGAATATAGCTAGCCAGAAGGGTGGCTTTAAAGTACAGCGACGTCCTGGTTCTGTGGACACCAACTTTAAAGATGCGGCTCTGCGAGTAGGCGAAAAGATCGCCACGAATGGCGTCACTATTGAGGTGCTATCGCGTGATGCCAATGGCGACAGAGTAAAAATAAGCAAATAGCTGGGTCTGCCCCAGGTTTTGTGCAGTCGATCTGAACTTTATAACCCAAGCTTCTCGGCGAGTTGAGCATTGGTCGGCTCAGTCAGGTGAGAGTCATCATCGAACACAATCACGGGGATAGATTTCTTGCCGTTGTTGCGTCGCA
>CALACK010000117.1 GCA_937890395.1 uncultured Acidimicrobiaceae bacterium
TCGTCAAGAATTAATGCATCCCACTCGCTCACAAGCAGTGCGGCGAGAGCAACTCGTTTTTGTTGTCCGCCAGAGAGTTCATTTGTTTGCGCATCAATTAGACCAGTCATACCGAGTCGATCAAGCATTGCTTCACCGCGCCAATCTTCACCCACCGCATTGCGCACAGTGCCCTTTGGTAAAACTGGTTGTTGGGCGAGAATGCCAATTCGTGCACCGCGACCATAACGCACGACGCCCGAGTCAGGCGAGTAGTCGCCACTTAAAATTCGCAGCAGTGTGCTTTTGCCACAACCGTTTAATCCGACTACGCCGATTCGATCGCCGTCGCTGACGGTTAAAGAAATATCGTCAAATAACGGGCGATTCGGGCGAGAGGCTTTTAGCCCTTGGGCGTCAATCAAAATCACAGCCTTTTAGGCTACGAGTCATACGTTGACTATGGTTGTGGCAGATGGCCGATTTTCTAACGACGTATTCATTAACGCAGCCCGACAAGTTGGCCGTGATTGACGACCGACATAATGGCAAAATTCGCACGCTGACATGGAAAGAACTCAATCAGCAGGCAAATCGTCTTGTGAATGTTTTGACCGATATAGGCGTCACTGAGCCGGGCGAAAAAGTTGTTTGGTGCGGGCAAAACTCTATTGGTGTCGTAGTAATGACAAATGCTGCTCGAAAACTTGGCATTACTTCAGTGCCGCTCAACTATCGCTTGAGCGATGACGAGTCGGCATATGTCACAGATCACTGTGATGCCACAGTTGTTTATGTAGACGCCGAAAACGCGGCAACTTTTGAGCGCATTCGCGATCGAATTCCGAAAGTCAAAAAGGTTTTGGTATATGACGGAGTAGCACCCGCATCGATGCTCTCATGCGACGAACTCATGGCAGCCGCGTCGCCGCTTGAGCCAGCCATAATCGCAAGCCGTGAACCAGGCGCAACAATGATTTACACATCGGGCACGACCGGCAAACCAAAAGGTGCGCTGCGAACTTCGCGCACGAGCCCTGAGCAAGGTTTGGCACTTGCTCAGTTGCTCGGTGCTTCACCAAATGATGTTTATTTAACAACTGGACCGCTTTATCACAGTGGCCCTGGTGGTTTTATGGTCACGGCATTGGCTTTTGGTCAGACGATTATTACGCAGCGTAAATTTGATCCACAAGATTGGCTGCGACTAGTTGATAAATATAAAGCGTCAACGACATTTAGTGCGCCGACACCGATTCGAATGATCTGCAACCTGCCACCTGAGATCAAGAAAAATTACAATGTCTCATCAATGCGATGCATGATCGCCAATGCTGCACCGTGGAGCATGACGCTGAAGAAAATGTATTTAGATTATTTTCCTGCGATTTCTCTCTACGAGATTTATGGCTCAACTGAACTTGGCGTCAACTGCGTGCTGTTACCCGAAGATCAGTTGCGAAAGCCTGGCTCATGCGGCAAACCATCTCCATTGGTTGAGATTAAATTATTCAACGATGACAGTAATGAGGTGACTGGTTTTGGCCCGCAACAAACTGGTGAGTTGTATGTCAAGAGCCCGTCGGTATTTGCGGATTATTACAAGCAGCACGACAGGTATGTCGCCGACCAAAAGCATGGGTATCAGACTGTCGGCGATATCGCGTATCGCGATGAAGAGGGATACCTATATATATGTGATCGAAAGAAAGACATGATCATCTCAGCAGGTATGAATATCTACCCAGCCGAAATCGAAGGCGTGCTCGAGAATCATCAAGAGATATACGAAGCAGCGGTTTTTGGTATTCCGAGTGAAGAGTGGGGCGAAAGTGTGCACGCGGTGATTGTCCGTCGACCAGGATCTTTGCTCACTGAAGCCGATGTTGATGTTTATGCTCGCGTACATTTGGCGAGTTATAAAGTTCCGCGGTCGATTACTTGGAGCGACGAGTTGCCCAAGACTGGCTCGGGAAAAATATTGAAGCGTGATTTGCGTGCGCCATACTGGGTCGGTCGCGCATCGCAGGTATAGCGTTACTGTGTGCCGAGCGTGCTTGAGATACCAAAAGCGTTTACACCAACGGGTGGTTATGGTGCAGAAATGCCTGCGCCAGTGTTGGCAAATTGCTCTGACCGGCTCGCGTTAAATTTCCCAGATTTTCGTGGATTATGGCGGGCGATTGATGTTCGAGTTAACGGTGAAGTCGCGCCAGCCCAACTTAAAGTTTGGCAACATCTTGAGCGCATCGAGCAGGCCGGCAATCGTGTTGTAATCACTGCAGGTGGTGTGTTGCATGACATGTACGCCGATGGAACTTTTGAAAACGGAGTCAACGATGTGATGGCCGCAGACTTTGTTACTCCGATTTCTATTTCTGCAACTTTTGAAAACGACGTTCTGGTTTTGCGTCCACGCGGATTAGATGGTGTTGAGGTAAAACGCTGGCTCGATGGTGAGTATCTGATGTGGGAGTACAGCACATTTTTCACTGCTCGCCTCGAGCGCATCTCTTAGCTCAAATTCGAAGTTGGTCTGCTGCTATTTGAGGGCATCGAAAAGCGCAGGGAAGACTTTAGAAACTTTCGCCGTTAAATAATCGCCGTAAGTCCCTGTCCAGGCTTGAACACTTGTGCCATCCCAGCGTCGCGAGGCATCATCGCTAGGTGGTGTGCCGTCGAGTGGCAGTGGCGCAACAACCGCATCCCACGATGGATCAATAAAAAATGGATACGACATACGCTCACGCCCGCTCGAATTCTTAACTCGATGCGCAGTTGAGCGATATCGGCCAAGTGTTAGGCGATCGAGCATGTCACCAATATTCACAACAAACACGTCTGGTTCTGCAGGCACGTCAAGCCAAATGTCGTCGCGGTCGATCGCACTGCTCACCCCGCCGCTTGTTGCGGTGCCCGGCATTTTCACTTGCAAACCACCGCAATCATCTTGCGCAAGAATTGTTAGCAATCCGTAATCTGTATGTTCAGCCACGCCCCATTCGCTAATGCCATCTTGTGGCACACGCAAAATATCAATCGGCGGATAATGAAAGATTCGAAACAAACAAGTCGGCTCACGTGCAATAGTTCTTGCAAACCAGTCAGCTGGCATCTGCAAACCCAAAGCAACACCGCGCATTAAAGCGGCGCCAAGATGTTGCATTGCCGCAAACCATTCGTCGGCGCACGCACCCAGCTCGGCGGGCACTTGCGGATACAAATTTGCACCATGCAGTGGGGTTTGGGCAATTACGCGTGGGTCACCTGCCAGCAACTGTTGACCTATATATAAGCCTTCTTTGCGGTCGGGCACACCAGAGGTCAGCTCATCCCCGACGCCAAACCAACCTCGCCAAGCCGAACCAGCTAGTGGCATCGCGCATTTTGATTTTTCTGCGTTGTCGAGGGCGAAAAATTCACGGGATAATTTGTCAAGCCGTTGGCGAAGATCCGTAGAAACACCGTGGTTGGTGATCCGAAAAAATCCACTTTCGCGACATGCAGAATCGATCTCGTTGGCACAAGAACTTACGCTCAAGCTGCTCGGTGCGCCTGACAATAATGAGCCCACATCGATAAGCGGCAAAGTCAGTTTTTGTGGCGAACCCATTATTTAAAGTTAGTTGGTCCAGTGCAGAAGTAAAACAGGCGACTTGTTAATCTATGAATATGAAAGTTTTGCTTGATTACGATTCATGTCACGGGCATCAGATGTGTGCTATTGCCGCCCCAGAGGTTTTTGGTAGCGACGAAATCGGCAATGCAAAGGTTTTAATCACAGGAGAGATTCCGGCAGCCCTTCACGTCAAAGTACGAAGAGCAGAGTCAAATTGTCCTGAACGCGCAATAACAATCATCGAATAGCAAGAGATTACGAAAGAGAACGAGAAATATGACCGACACTCAAAAACCAGTCACTGACATCACGACCGATTACGACATTTTCGCTCCTGATTTCATCAAGAATCCATATCCGGGATACACCGAGATTCGTGAATCGCAATGTCCGATTGCGCACACCGAACGATACGAAGGCTCATGGTTGCCAACGCGATACGACGATGTTGTTGCGATCGCCCAAGAGTACGAAACATTTACTTCGCGCCAAATCTTGGTGATGCCACCAGCCGCCGGGCGTAGCGAAGGCCCGTATGCGGCAGTCGGCGCGCCACCAATTACAAGTGATCCACCAGACCATCATTGGCATCGCCGATTGATCTTGCCAGTGTTCGCGCCGCAAGCAGTTGCGCAATACGAACCCGGTACGCGCGATTTGTGTAATGCGCTGATTGATGAGTTCATCGACAAGGGTGTTGCAGATGCCGCAAGCGATTACGCGCAACATATTCCAGTGCGCGTGATTTCAAAAATGCTCGGCGTGCCACTGACGATGGAAGACGAGTTCACAGATTGGGTGCGCGGTGCACTTGAGAACATTACGGATGCTGAACGTCGCATTAAGAGCTTCCGCAGCATCGTTGAATATTTCATCGGTGAAGTTCAATCTCGTGCGGCGAACCCACGTGAAGATGATTTCATTACACAACTAATGAACACTGAAGTCGAAGGCAAAAAAGTGCCGATCGAATATGTGCTTGGTGTTTGCAACTTAATGCTGGTTGCGGGTATTGATACAACTTGGTCGGCGATTGGTTCGTGTATGTGGCACATGGCCCAACACCCTGAGCATCGCAAACAATTGCGTGAGAATCCAGATTTGTGGCCGACTGCGGTTGAAGAGTTGTTGCGCGTTTATGCACCAGTGACAATGGCACGCATTGTCGATCACGACATCGAGTTTCAAGGTTGCCCGATGAAGGCGGGCGATCGAGTGCTGATGGCGTTTCCGGCTGCGAATCGTGATCCACGACAGTTTGAAAATCCTGATGAAGTAATTCTTGATCGGCAGAACAATCGGCACGTTGCTTTTGGTTCGGGCATTCATCGTTGCGCCGGCAGCAATTTGGCGCGGCTTGAACTTCGAGTTGCATTGCAAACTTGGCTTGAACGAATTCCTGAGTTTGAGTTGATTGACCCATCAAGTGTTACGTGGGCGGGTGGTCAAGTGCACGGCCCACGCAAGTGCATGGTCAAGTTCTAACTTTCCCCAAACCTTTCTGCCGTTTGACTTTCTCGTTGTACACTTGGGGTTGACGAGACATGGCCAAAGCAATTTGGCAAATCTCACGAGAAGTTAGCGCGGTACCGAAAAGTTCGTTCTAGCTTTTTCTGTCTTTTGTTATCGGTTGTACTTTTCTATTTGGTGGCACCCGGTGGATTAACGACAGTATTCGAGTTTCGCCAATTGTGAGGTGTCGATTCGTAATCGGCATGGAGCCCTGATAAAACGAACGAAGAAGCGCTCGAGCGACTTCTTACTTAGGGTTGACGGCCTAAGGACATTTCTAGTAGTCAGAGCCGGCGGGGAAACCTGCCGGCTCTGTTATTTCTGCCGTCTTGTGTAGGCCGGTGGCACGAATAGTATGTAGGTAAGACCCATGTGTCTACATTACCTGCTAATGTAGACACATGAATATCGGTATCAGAGAACTCAAACAAAATCTCTCGAAATATCTCGAGAAGGTGGCTAACGGCGAACTAGTGGTCGTCACTGATCGCGGAATTGCTAAGGCAATGATCGTGCCGATACCAGGTGGCGATCAAATGGCCGTCGGCATTGAAGAAGGGTGGCTAACGCCACCGAAAAAAACTGGACATTTGAACTCACCACTTAATTTGAAAGGTGAAATACGCACAATTGACGCGATTCATGAAGATCGCGGCACATGACTAGCGGAGCATGACAAGTTACGTTGATTCAAGTGCGCTCGTTAAGCGTTATGTAAAAGAGTCGGATTCTTCATTTGCCGTTTCACTTATTGATACTGACAAAGTCATAGTGACCAGTTGGCTTTCATTTGTTGAAGTTCGCAAAGTAATTACCCGAGCTTTGAATACTTCTGACCTCACTCTTGCGAAGCGAGTACTAGTTGAAGATCTAGACAAAATGGCTCTTATCTCTCCCGATGTATCAACCTGGCAAGCAGCAGCCGATATCGCAGACGCGTTCGGCGTGCGATCTCTTGATGCGGTTCACTTGGCATGTGCACAGCGATTGCGGATCCAAGGTTTGCGATTTATAACTTTTGACATACGCCAAGCGGTCGCGGCGCGCGCACTTGGGTTCAACGTAGTTGGTTGCTAGTAAGGGCGGCACAGCGATGTGCCGCCCTTGTTATTTAGTTGGTTATGAAACGACTTCGAAACTCAGGTGCATGCCGTTCTTATAGTGACCTGGCAAGTTGCAAACGAGTTGGTACTCTCTGGTCTTATCGAACTTGTTCACAATCTGCAAAGTGTTAGAGGTCACTAAAGAATCAACAAGTGCATTTGTGGGGGCGATATACGATGAGGGCGCGATCCCCCTAGCTACGAAGAAAGCCCTTAATTATGTTGATAAAGCTTGCCCGTTTTAGTGTCCGTCGTCGACGATTGATGGTTGGTTTTTGGGTCATTCTGCTTGTCGCACTCGGGGCTATATCAAACTCGGTCGGCACAAATTTCGCCACTGAATTTGAACTGCCATCGAGTGAATCAAACGATGTACGAAACCTACTCAGCGCCAACTCGTCTGATCGCGCCGGCTTCAGTGGGCAAATTGTTTTCACTTCGCCATCGGGCATCGCCACCGACGAAGTTAAATCTACGATGACTAAACTTTTCAGCGACGTCGCAAAACTTGAGGGCGTAACCGTAATTAGTCCGTTCGATACACAAGGACAAATTAACCAAGCTGCAACCACAGCGTTCGCGACAATCGATGTCTCGCTTCGTTCGCAAGAAGAGATCATCAAACTCGGTGAAGACATCCGTGCTATCGGAGAAAAATTCAGCATCAACGGTGTACAAATTGAATACGGAGGAGAAGTCTTCGCAGGCTTTGAACTTCCCGCAAGCGAACTTTACGGTCTGCTCGCCGCAATCATCATCTTGGTTCTTGCTTTCGGTTCAGTATTGGCAATGGGTTTGCCAATCGGCACAGCAATTCTCGGGCTCGGCATCGGCACATCGGTGGTCGGCATTGTAAGTCACCTCGTCGGCATGCCCGACTTCACAACTTCGCTCGTGGCGATGATCGGGCTCGGTGTCGGCATTGACTATGCATTATTCATCGTCACTCGATATCGCGAATGTCTTGCCGACGGCTTAAGTGTCGAAGATGCAGTAGTTGAAGCCGTCGACACTTCGGGTCGTGCAGTTATTTTCGCAGGCATCACAGTAATCATTTCGCTACTCGGTTTATTTGTAATGGGATTAGCATTCGCTCGCGGACTCGCAATCGGCGCAGTGATTGGCGTTTTGTTTATGATCGTCGCGTCAATCACGTTTTTGCCGGCGCTGCTTGCAATGGTTAAACATCGTGTTGACGTCACAACTCGTGCGGCACTTATTGCACTCGTCGCATTCGTGCTGTTCGCACTCGTCGCAGTGATCAACGAGTCACTTAAGATTTTTTTAGTAGGCCTCGCAGTAACTGTCGGCATCACGCTCGTCAGCTTGGTCGTAAAACCTTTGCGTACGCCAATTAAACATCGTCCTAAAAAAGCTAAAGAACTCACATTCTGGTATCGCTGGAGCCGATTCATCCAGCATCGTCCGTGGGTTTCAGCAATTAGTGCAACCACAGTGTTGTTAATTCTTGCTTCACCACTCGCATCAATTCGACTTGGCTTTGGCGACAATGGCAATGCACCAACCGATTCAACAGTCCGCAAAGCATTCGATATGGTCGCCGAAGGCTTTGGCCCCGGTTTCAACGGGCCGTTATACATAACCGTGCAGGGCGAAACCGCCGCGCAACCAGCCAAACTTGAAGCATTCGTCAAAACTATTAGCGCAACTAACGGCGTCGCATATGCGCAAGCAGTGCCTGCATCTGCAGATGGGTCGTTGTCATTAGTTATTGCTTATCCGACAACAGCGCCACAAGATGAAGCAACGTCGCAACTCGTTAAATTCTTGCGTAGCGATGTAATCGCGCAATCAAGTGTTGATGCAAAAGTCGGCGGCTTCACGGCTGCTGGCACAGATTTTGCAACTGCAATCGGTAGCCGTATGCCATACCTATTTATCGGCGTACTCTCGCTTTCATTTTTATTGTTGATGGCAGTGTTCCGCAGTTTGCTCGTGCCACTAAAAGCAGTAATCATGAATTTGCTTTCAATCGGTGCTGCATACGGGGTTTTAGTTGCTGTATTTCAGTGGGGCTGGGGAATCAGCCTGATTGGTGTTGGCAAAGCGGGGCCAATTGAGTCGTGGGCACCGATGATGTTGTTTGCGATCGTGTTCGGGCTTTCGATGGATTACGAAGTGTTTTTGCTTTCGCGAGTCAAAGAAGAATATGACCGCACCGGCGATAACGCCACAGCAGTTGCTGACGGTTTAACAGCAACTGCACGTGTGATCACTGCTGCTGCATTGATCATGGTGTTTGTGTTCGGCGCGTTCGTGCTCGGCTATGACCGACAACTAAAACTTTTCGGTCTCGGTCTATCGGTCGCAGTGTTTATTGATGCAACGATCGTTCGTATGGTTCTTGTGCCAGCAACAATGGAGCTACTTGGTGATCGCAACTGGTGGATACCAGCGTGGATCAACAAGTTGTTACCGCGAATCGACGTCGAAGGTCATCACCACACGAAATAATTAGTTCGCTAATCACGTAGTCGAGTGTTTGCGAGTCAGGCGTGACGAGCCGTAGGCAGCAAACATGCAACACACACCTGCAATTACAAACGCAGATTTATACGAGCCAGTCGTTTCGCGCAAATAACCTGCACCAGTTGCGGCGACTGCAGCGCCGACTTGATGCCCTGCGAAAACCCATCCATAAACAAGTGGGCCACGCTTTACGCCGAATCGTTCAACGCAAAGCGCAACTGTCGGCGGCACTGTGGCAACCCAGTCGAGCCCGTACAACATCATGAAGCCGCCAAGTCCGAAACCGCCTTGCGTAAGAGTTGGATCAAGGAAAAGCAAACTCACCCCGCGTATTGCATAATAATAAATTAATAATTTCGCAGGATCATAACGATCGGTAAACCATCCACTCGCAATGGTGCCGATCACATCGAAGCCGCCGATCAACGCCAAATATCCGGCTGCAGTTGTTGCAGCAACGTGATGGTCATTCGCAGCAGATAAAAAGTGTGTTTGTATAAGACCGTTGGTTGATAAACCGCAAACGAAAAATGATCCCCAAAGCAACCAAAAAATATTGTCACGTCGGGCATCGTTTAGTGCGCTCATCGCCGAGCGAATTGGGTTCGTTAGCGCAGTTGGCGGTTGATAATCATCGGGTGCACCAAATGGCAAGATTCCTATATCGGCAGGCGAGTTGCGCAAAAAGAACCCAACGACGGGTACAACTGCGAGCGCGCAAAATGCAATTGTTACACCAACGGTTCGCCAGCCATGTGCAGCGGCAAGCCGTGTTAATAGCGGAAGAAAAACAAGTTGCCCAGATGCAGATGCCGCAGTAAGTGCACCCATTACGAGTCCGCGTCGTGCAACAAACCAACGGGCAGCAATCGTTGAAGCGAATACTGTTGCCATGCAACCAGAACCCGTGCCAACAACTGCACCCCACAAAAGATAAAGGTGCCAAGGCGCAGTCATTTGCGTGGTGCCAAGTGCTCCGAGACTAATTATTAATAGCGCAATAATTGTGATTCGTCGCAACCCAAAACGCATTTGCAACGCAGCCGCAAACGGGCCGATGAAACCGAACAGTAACACATTGATGCTGACGGCTGTTCCGATCGTGCCGCGTCCCCAACCGAATTCGTCGTGCAGGGGGTCGATCAAAATACTCGGTGTCGAGCGAAATCCAGACGCGCCAAGCAATGTAATGAATGCGACAGCAAAGATCACCCACGCGTAATGCGGTTTCTTTGTTGATTTCACTCTGAAATAATAGCCACTATTTTTGATCGTCTAGTGTTAACTAGATTAAAGCATCTCGACGACGATCACTGGCTAAAGCCGTAACTTGGCGCATAACTGGCACAGCCGATACGTTCGTTATCACATGGATAGTCACTGGCAAAACGTCAACTGCAGGTCTAATCGCGGGCACAGAAGTAATCACCAAAGTTTTGTTGTATTATTTTCATGAGCGGGCCTGGACAAAAATTGAGTGGGGCAAATAGCAAACGTAGTGGGGGCATATGCGACGAGAATTAACAACTAGAAAATTTTTTCATGTTTTCTGTTTAAGTCTTGCAATTCTTTTTGTCTCAACCAATCTGCCAGCAAGTGCCGCGGTGAATGGTGGCAAATGCGCCAAAGTTGGCCAAGTTCGATCAACTAAAGGTGTTAGTTACCGTTGCGTTAA
>CALACK010000118.1 GCA_937890395.1 uncultured Acidimicrobiaceae bacterium
TTACCCGGACAACGCCTTAGCAGGGCGCCCCATTCGGCCGCTCTGGCACCTCTCCAAAATTTGCTAGCTAGTTTTCTAGCTAGCTTACTAACAACTTTTTTAACGAGTTTATTTAACATGCGACTCCTCAGTGTACGGTCAAATTAACTTGTAATTGTTGGCGGAACGGGAGGGATTCGAACCCCCGGGCCTTTTACAGCCGTCCGCTTTCAAGGCGGATGCGTTTGTCCACTCTGCCACCGTTCCGCTGATAGACGCTATCTCGTGATGCGACTTCTTAGTTCTGTCATCCAATCATCAGCTTCGCGCCATCTACTATCGGCGTGCTCGCGTGCAGAGTGAGCGTGTTCACCACTTGCTGGGTATGAACCAAGAAATTTAACATCGCCTTGCTTGGCGTGAAGATCGCGCAAAGCATCTGCCATTAACTCGTCTTGAATGTGGCCATCTGCATACATAATAAAACAATAATCTCCGAGGCCGCCACGCTTCGTTGGTCGAGAAAGTAGTACGGATAAATTGATTCGTCGCGCAGCAAACTCTTGCAAAATTGAAATCAAACTTCCTGGTTCGTCAGCACGTTGAAATACGACGATCGCGGTTTTGTCATGACCAGTTGCTTGTGGCACAGTATTTTTGCCGACCAGCACGAAGCGAGTTTGGTTTCCTTGATGATCAGCAATATCAGTAGCAATAACTTCAAGACCGTAAACCTTGGCAGCATTTCGCGGAGCAATTGCCGCAAACTTTTCAGAAGTGTTTGCGGCAACGAGTTGGGCTGCTTCGGCAGTTGAGTTTGCCGCCCGAACATCAAGTTTCGGAAACTGTTTGCGTAAATAATTGTGACATTGTGCAGTAGCCACAGGAATTGACATCACACCAACCACATCCAAAAGCGCGACACCTTTGCGCGCAACCAAACAATGCTCAATATCTAGAACTATCTCTCGTTGAATTAACAAATTGTGATCAAAGACAAGAGCATCTTGAGTGAAATTGACCGTTCCTTCAATCGAGTTCTCAATCGGCACAAAACCCTGGTCAACTTCTCCTGACTCGACAGCGTCTAAAACATCGGGCACTGTTCGATAAGCAAAAAGATCGCACGAAGCCAAGTCAGACTGGGTGAGCAAGGCTTGCTCAGTGAAGGTTCCTGCCGGACCGAAATATCCAATTCGCTTTGTCTGATTTTTCGTCACAACCCCAAGGCTACGGTGCACAGAATTGCGGATCATGATCATTTATCGAGATGATTATTTGATCTACGGTTTATTGAGTTAGACGTGATCAGCACTAGCCTGTTTTCATGTTTGAGTACGCCGCTTTTAACCCATACAACTCGAGCCCCGAAGCACTCGCGGGCGAACTAACAAAGAAATCAGCCGAGGGTTGGGAAGTAGTTTCAATAGTTCCGACGACTGATGGTCGTTATTGTGCATTTTTGCGAAAAGCCATTGATAGCACCAACAGTGCAACTGTTTCGCAAAGCTCGAATACAAATATATTAAATTCAACTAACACGAATAGCGAAGTTCCTGCGGCATGGTATGCCGATCCTTCCAATCGGTTCGAATTGCGTTATTGGAATGGCAAAGAATGGACAGAACACGTTGCTAAATCAGGTCAGCAATTTACTGATCCGCCAGTTGCTTAAATAAATATGCGAGCTGTCTCGCTTGGGCACGCCGGGATTCTGATCAATTCAGGAGAGTCAAGAATCCTCTGTGACCCATGGTTTGTGCCTGCTTTTTTTGGGTCTTGGTTTGTTTTTCCACGAAACGACCAGTTGTCGACAGATTTGCTCGCAGAAATTGAATCACCGACACACCTATATATCTCTCACATTCATGGTGACCATTTCGACGAAGCATTTCTGACCGACCATGTAAGTCGCGACGTTGTGGTGCTACTCCCAGATTTTCCAAGTCACGAACTTGAACGGCGCTTATCGGTCCTTGGATTTAAAAATTTTTTGAAAACCAAAAATGGTCAAGAGACCTCAATAGATTCGTGCACGAAAATTGCAATTCATGTTGAAACCTCAATTACTGATGGGCCGGGTGGCGACTCAGCACTCGTTGTAAGTGATGGCGAAACACGACTGGTAAATCAAAACGATTGTCGCACGGGAAATTTAAACGCACTTCTTGAACACGGCCCCATTGATTTGCACTGGTTGCAATACAGCGGAGCAATTTGGTATCCGATGGTCTACGAAGACAACGATGAAGTTAAGCGAAAACTTGCTAAGGCAAAAGTTGAAAGTCAATTTACTCGCGCCATGAAATACGTCGAAACTCTAAATGCCAGAGCTGTAGTGCCCTCTGCCGGACCGCCATGTTTTCTTGACGAGTCTTTATTTCATTTAAATGTCATCTCTGGTGATGAAATTTCTATATTTCCGGATCAGCGTGAATTTCTTAAACGACTCACACAAATAAATCGTGCAAACGATATTTTGGCGATTCCTGGCACGGTTATCGAAATCTCACCAGAGTCAATCACTGTGGCTCAACCTAAAAATATTGACATTGAAAATATCTTTAATAATAAGAAACAGTACTTACACGACTATCAAGCCGACTGGGCAACTTGGCTTACTGCAGAGAAACTGCGCTGGGCGATTGAGCCAACCGATTTGATTTCAACATTGCGTGTTTGGTTTGACCCACTTATGGCTATAGCACCGGCATTGCGAAATGGCATCGGTGCTAATTGTCTAATCAAAACTGATGACCTTGATATTTTAATAAATTTCAAAACTGGTACGGTTGAAAAATTTGATACTCAAGAGTTTCGTTTTCGATTCACTATTCCCCGAGACTTACTTGAAACAGTCGTTGGCCAACGCGCTGTCGACTGGTCTAACTCATTCTTCTTATCATGCCGTTTTTCGGCATGGCGATCAGGTGAGTTCAACGAGTACCTTTACAACTTTTTCAAGAGTCTGTCTATTGAGCGTATGCAAAGAACCGAAGCCGAGGCTGCATCAAAACTTAATATCAATTCTGACTTAAGTGAAGAAATTCAACTCGGTGATTATGTAATGCAACGAAAGTGCCCACATCGTGAAGCAGACTTATCAGTTTTCGGTGAGATCAATGGGCAAGAATTGACATGCTCATTACATGGTTGGCGATTTGATCTAAACGATGGGCATTGCCTCAATGCAGAAAATCGTCCGTTGCGAGTTCGTCGTCGAACTAGCTAACTAGCCACTAATGATTGGCAATTCAAACCATACGGTTGCGCTGTACTTGGTACCCCGAGTAATCGGCGCACTGAGATGTGGATGCGTGACCAAGCTTGGCCATGCCAACATGTGACCAACAGGTATTTCATGATTTGAAAATTTTTGACGTGGAAACTCAAGTTCAGCACCTTCGTAATCGTTGTTAAGTTTGATACTTGCCGAAACTTGGGCGATGTCGTGATGAAGTCGCAGTTCTTCTTGCCGACCAACTTCATACTTAATCACAAAAATATCTTGGATTCCGTGGTAATCAATAAGTGGCCAATGCTCTTGAAGTTGGGGCCAAAGTCGAGCACCAAAATCATTTTGAACATTTTCGAACAATCGCGGACTAATCATTGCCAGTGAAATTTCGTTTCCTGGTACTGGGTCTCCATCAGTCGCAGAAAAACTGTCGACGGCTTGAGTTGCGCGGATGATCGTTGCACAGAACTCTTCTGTCCAACATGACATCATCAACAATTCATCAGCAACTTTTTTTACTTTATTTGAGTTGTCAACAACGTTGATATAACCAAAGAGTTGTTCAAAGTCAGATGACATTCCGTGAATTCTCCTTATTTAGTAACTGCTATCAATACAGTCGTGTCTCTAACGGTATCTCAAACATTTGACTCGATCTTGTGCAAACTATCCCACTGATAGCCTTAATCATTGTGGCTCCAATAGAAACTAAGCGAAATAGATTCACTGATTCTGAAATAATACTTCGTGTAATCTCAAAAAAATGGTGGATAGTTCCACTCACCATGTTGCTGGGCCTGACTTTAATGTTTTTGCAAGAATCAGATCTGCAAACTTCACCACGATATTTTTCTCTGACTAAGACATATGAACCGCTCGACGAAGCCGGACCGCTTTCGATCGTCGGGCTAGACCCTTCATTAATTAAGCCATTCCCTAGTGAAGAAAATCAGTTGTCTATCTTGTTGAACAACGAGTCGCAAAAAGAGATCCTTGCCAAAACTAAGGGCGAAGTTGATGTTTCTGTGACTCGATCTGAGCCGAACTTCTCGCTCACCTCGACACAAGGATCCGAAGGTAAGAATCAATTCTCTTTTGTCTCTTATGGCAGTTCTTCGTATTCCTTTGCTTGTGTAGAAACTGATCCGCTCAATTGTGACTCAGCCATTGACGCCTTTGTTGCAAAATTAGTTTCAATTCGCGCCGAGGCAACAAAGTCAGGCTTGCAGAACTCAATCAAGTTAATTGACTCATTGCTCTCTTCGCCGGAAGATATCTCAATCGAAGCGAATAAAAAACTCTCGCTACAGCGTTCAGCATTGAACAAGTCGATTGAGCTTGTGACTGGTGAAGTAAAACTAATTGGTGTTAGTCAGTACTCTGGTGGCGCAGAAGTAACCTCAGTCAACAAATCTACATATTTGTTCGGTTTACTTATCGGCCTCGTACTTGGGTGCTTAATTTTGCTTCAACTAATTTTTAGTGATGGCAAGATTCGAGGGGCAAAGCAATTAGTGAACTTAGTCGGCTACAAACAGTTTCTTGGTGAATTGTCTGCGAAAAATCAATCTATTTCTTTGCAACACCTGGCAGCCGCAATTCAAGCTACGCATACGATAAAGAAAGCCACAGTTTTGCGACTTGTTGCAATTGGTGGAGAAGCCAATAGTGAGCAAACCAAGAAATCTTTGGCCAAAGTTCTATCTTGCAAGATAATTTTGGCTGGTCAACTTAAATCTCTAAATGCAAAGTCTCTTGCTCCTACAGCTGATTCACCAGTAGTTTTGCTAGCGAAAAAACACCGGAGTGAGAGTTCTGAGCTGCAAAACGCTTGGACAGTTGTAGAGAAATCGGGTAATAACATTCTGGGTGTAATTCTTGTTGGCTAAGAAATTATGAACGTAAATCAGACTTCTCGAAACCGCTTACGGCTAACCGCCGAAAGGTTTGGAAACTCCAGAAGTTTTCACTCAATCACCAGTACAACTCAATTTATATTAGATATTTTGGCCTGGGTGCTAGCCGTGACAATTGCGCTTGTGATGCGGTCATATCTACAGGCAGCACCTGATATCAGTAAAATTGTTAAAGACTCACTCATTCGAGTATTGCCGACGGTCTCGGTAGTTCAGGCCCTAACTGGATACATCGTTGGAATTTACCGACGACGATGGCGCTACGGAAGCTTCGACGAAGTTAAGGGTTTAATTTTGTCAGCACTGATCACGACAATAGTTTTGTGGGTAATTCGGTTTTTTGATACATCAGTAGATGCGTTTCCACGCAGTGCAATTATTGCTGGAGGAATACTTGGTTTGTTTTTCACTGCTGCTAGTCGTTACTCATGGCGCTTAACACGCGAACAGCTTCGACGACCATCTGCTCAAAACTCAACGAAGCTGATTATCTACGGTGCTGGCGAAGGCGGAATTCAAATCGTCAATACAATGCTTCGGAATCCAAATTCACAATATTTACCAGTTGCGTTTCTGGATGACAATCCTAAAACTCATCGTTTGCGCATCTCAGGAGTGCCGGTACTTGGTGGTCGAAATGAAATCGCAAAAGTATCCCAAAGAACAGGCGCGTCAACACTGTTAATTGCAATTCCATCTGCAGATTCGACGGTTGTCAACGAAATTGTTGAAATAGCGCGCGAATCAAAACTTAATGTGAAGATTCTGCCAGTGGTGCAAAGTCTTGATGAGCGCCAAGTAGGCGCCGAAGATATCCGCGATTTGACTGACGAAGACTTACTTGGCAGGCGCCGCGTGAAAATTAATCTTGATGAAATTTCAGATTATCTCGTCAACCGTCGCGTTCTTGTAACAGGCGCGGGTGGAAGCATCGGTAGTGAACTTTGTCGACAACTCGTTCGATTCAACCCTTCCGAGATAATTATGCTCGATCGAGACGAAAGCGCCCTTCACGAAGTTCAACTTTCTATTTATGGTCGTGCTCTACTAGATACGCCTCAAACAGTTCTAGCTGATCTTCGAGATGAGCGAGCAATCAACGAAGTATTTGACAGCCGTAAACCACAAGTCGTATTTCATGCTGCGGCTTTAAAGCACCTTCCATTGTTAGAGCGATACCCGAACGAGGCATATCAAACTAACGTACTCGGCACGGCGACAGTCCTCAATGCGGCTCAACGAACCGGTGTCGAAGTGTTTGTAAATATTTCTACCGATAAAGCCGCTAACCCGATCAGCGTGCTTGGTTTTTCAAAAAAAATCGCCGAGCGCCTCACGGCTGACTTAGCTTCGCGCACTAACCAAGGTAAATACATTTCAGTTCGCTTCGGAAATGTTTTAGGTTCTCGTGGCAGTGTGCTGATGTCATTTCGGGATCAAATTGCCAAAGGTGGGCCAGTCACAGTGACGCATCGCGGAGTGACTCGTTACTTCATGACTATTTCTGAGGCTGTACAACTTGTAGTACAAGCAGGCGCAATTGGTCAGACAGGCGAAGTACTTGTTCTTGATATGGGTAAGCCAGTAAGTATTCATGATGTCGCCGAACAACTCGTCAAAAACAGTGGCAAGCCGATCAATATTGAAGTTGTTGGGCTACGTGTTGGAGAAAAAATACACGAAGAACTCTTCGCAGATGGCGAAACTGACGAACGGCCACGCCACCCTTTGATCTCGCATGTCGCAGCCAAGCCAATCAATCAATCAAGTCTGACGAAAAACCCAACTGATTCTCGAGAACTTATGATCAAACTTACGCAGGAGAATTAGTTTTATTTAACGAATCGTCGTTTTGATTTGCCTGGTATCCAATCATTGATGAAACTAGTAACACCAACATGAAATGGTTTCCAATAATAAAACTCTCCTGAGTTGAGGCTGCGATCACAAACCAAGTTGCCGCAAAAGCCCACTGTCCAGAAATTTCTGAACAAACCGATCCAAGTTGTCGCGCACCGCTCCAGATAATTGCAAATACCAAAAGAGTTGCGCCAATAATTCCGCCACCGAGTAAAACATCCATCATTGCACTGTGCGACCAATAATTATTTGTCAGTGCCCACCAGAATTCGCGATCTTTGAAAAATTCTTGAGTGCGCCAGGCTGACATCCAACCCCAACCGATTATCGGTCGATTCTTAAAACCACTCCAACTAAAGCGCCATAAAACTTCGCGTCCATTAAAATCAATTTTTCTACCCAGCCGATTGAGTAACACACTCTGAAATCGAAACCCAACCCAAGTCATCACAATCACGCCAAGTAAAAAACTTGGATAAACCATTCGTAAAATCTGTTTCGGAGAAATATTTTTATGTCTTTGCCACCAGCGTATTACTGACCAAAATAACCAGACCAATCCAAACACCATTACCGCTCCAAGCGAAGTTGATGACCCACTGCGAACCAAAAGATAACTATCAAATAAAGTCACGGCAATTAAAGTCAATCCGATTGCAATCCACCGCTTAGGGCGACGAGCTAACACGATCCACAACAAGGCCGATGCGGCTAACAAACCTAAAGCCGCGGGTGGCGCTAGAGAGTTTCGGTTGAAATAGATTCCGATCCAATTTCCGTCTTCTGGTTGAACAGACCCAGCCCAATTTTGGCGCACGGCAAACCAAGAAAAAATTAAACCAGGTTGCATTGCAAATCCAAAGAGACTTAATTGTTCTATCAAACTGAAACTTCTAGCAACATATAGACCAACCGAACATGTCAAAACAAGTGTTAACGACTCGAAAACAGTATTACTGCTAGATGTCGCCCAGATTGTCGATAGCAACATCCAACTGACAAACAAAAGCAGTAATCCGATTGGCCCTTTTAATAAGTTTTTTGAAATTCCACGACGTACTAGTAAAAATATCGCTGGTGCCTGAACGAGGATGTAAGTTGCGAATTTTGTAATCTCAATCGCCTTCGGGTCAACTTGACTGCTTCCTTCCCAGATCTTGTTGACTGGTCCTTGAGTTAAGGTTCCAAGAAGAGTCACGACGTAAACATATTCGAGCCAATGCCATAGACGTGAAGAGTTTGCTTGAAGCGATTGCACTACTACAGAATCTACCTCAGCCCGATTGTTGGTGACTTCTCGCGACATCGTTACATTAAATATCTTGAGTAGAATAGGGGTGTGACCATAGCGAATCAAGACTATGAAACTCTGTTGACAGAGGTAATTAACGAAGTCAATGCAATGCGCAATAAGTACGACGCGTTCAGTCAATTCACAGAATCAAAAATCGCGCAATACGTTCTTGAACGAAGACCAATGGCCAGCCAAATTGAACAGCTGACTCGTGATCTTGCCGTCACAAATGCCCAGCGAGCTCAAATTCAGGCAGAATTAGTTGCACTAACTGCCCGCGTAGACAAAATTTTAATGCAGCGTGACAAAGCCCGCAGTCGTGTCAAATTTTTAGAAACAACTCGCACATATCGCTTAGAGCAAAAACTCCGGAGTTTGGTTCCACAGTTTTTCCGAACAAAATAAATCATGGTTAAGCAATACCCAGTAATTATCACTGTGCGCGATCGCCTCACGTGCTTAAAAGAGCTGCTTAATTGGCTTGAGACCGCTGGACAAACTGAAATATGGCTTTGCGACAACGCCAGTACCTACCCGCCCCTAGTTGATTTTTTAAGAACCACAAACCATCACGTCGTTTACAACAATTACAATCTCGGTCATCGTGCACCATGGCTAAGTGGACTTGTCCCCGAACTTGGCCATGACCGTTTTTTTATCATCTCCGATCCAGATGTTATTCCAGACATAAATACTCCGAATGACGTATTTGAGGTTTTTGAAGAAGCTTTTGTGATGAACGCAAAAATTGACAAAGTTGGATTCTCGTTGCGGATTGACGATCTTCCAGATCACTACATTCATAAGCAAGACGTCATAACTTGGGAGTCTCAATTTTGGCGAAAGAAATTATCAAACGGCTTTTATTCTGCACCTATTGATACAACTTTTGCGATGCATCGACCAGGTGGTGGGCACGTAAATGCAAATTCTTTGCGAAGTGCGCCACCATATCTGGCCAGACATTTGCCCTGGTACTACGATCTAAGCAAGCCATCGGCAGAAATTGACTATTACAACAAAAATGCTGACCAGTTAATTTCGAATTGGAATAATGAAAATCTGCCCGCGTCAGTCAAAGCCGTACTTGTAAAACTCCGTGCGGAGAACATAGCCAGAGAGCAAAAATTTAATGGATGAAAATGCAATCGTTGTAAAGTCGCTTTCAAAGAATTTTCGGCTATATCACGAACGAAATCGTTACATCAAAGCGGCACTATTGCGTGGACGCCGAGCCAAGTACGAAGAATTTTTGGCCTTAAACGATGTTTCGTTTGAAGTTGCACACGGAGCAACACTCGGGATAATCGGTTCAAATGGTTCAGGCAAAACAACAATGCTCAAGTGTCTGACTGGTATCTACACCCCAGACAAGGGCAACATAAAAATTGATGGCAAACTTGCGGCGCTACTTGAACTTGGCGCTGGGTTTCATCCAGAACTAACTGGATCAGAAAACATATATCTAAATGGCGCAATTTTGGGTATGTCGAAACGAGATGTACTAGCCAAGTTTGACAGCATTGTCGAGTTTGCTGGACTAGAGAGATTTATTAATACACCCGTCAAGAACTTCTCATCAGGAATGGTCGTAAGGCTCGGTTTCTCGATTGCGGCGCATGTTGAGCCAAAGATTTTGCTGATCGATGAAATTTTGTCGGTTGGTGATCAAGACTTTCAGCGAAAAAGTAGCGAAAAAATCGAAGAGTTTCGGCGCGAAGGCAGAACAATTGTTGTAGTCAGCCACAGTCTCGGACTTGTTCAACAATTATGTAAAGAAGTTATCTGGCTCGAAAAAGGGCAGATCAAACAAATTGGAAATGCGACAGATGTAATCTCTGCTTACACGGGCGGTAGTTACGCCCAGCACACTGAAAAAGACGATGAGTCTCGCGAACGTTGGGGCACCGGTGACGCACGCATTAATTCTCTTGAGTTACTAACGCCTGATGGTTCACAAACTCAGCGCATCGAGTCAGACAGTGCTGTAAAAATTCGTTGCGAGATGACTGCCCATGCGCGCCTTGAATCGCCAATTCTCAGAGTCAGCATCACAAAACTAAATGGTGATGTTGTTTGGGCAACTTCAACACAACGCGGCACCAATACGATTCGTGTTCTTGATGGGCCAGCAACTGCAACACTGGATATTCCGAAACTTGGTCTTCTCGAAGGCACTTACTATTTATCGGCGTCTGTCTCTGACCCAACTGGCACGACAGACTTTGATCATTGCCAAAACTGGGTGCGCTTCAACGTTCATAAAACAAACTTGTTTGACGAAGGAGTTTTATCGGTTGCGTCAACTTGGTCTCTGGAGCGCCATCACCGCTAACTAAAACAATTTACAGTTCTTCTGCCAACCTACGTTTGAGTTTATTAAATGTTGCTAGACCAATAATTAGAGAACTCGTTGCCGCAATTGCCAACACAATCACATCGTTCCAATTTGGTGATCTGCCGTTATAAGTCGTTGCTCGAAAAGATCGAATAAACACTGCAGTTGGGTTCCAATAAAGAATTGAATGAATAGCATCTGGCACCTTGCCATCAAATGTTTTTGGGTCATAAATAACCGGGGTTGCAAAAAACCACAGCTGGTTGATAATCGTCCATAAATAAGGCAAGTCCCGAAAAAACACAGCGCTTACACTTAACACCAGAGCAACACCCATCGCAAAGACTGCCAAGAGAATCATTAACAAAATGGTCACCGGTAACCACGGCAAAATAAAACTTCCCGCAAGAGTTAAGGCGATACACACGAGCGTCATTTCAATTGAAAACTGCACCGAGCAAAACAGCACTTGAGAGATAACGAGGCTCTCACGAGCAAAAGCAACTTTTCGCACCAATGTTGAATTACTTAAAATCGATTGCAAACCGACACCGCAAACAAGTGAGAAGAATCCCCATGGGATCAACCCAGTCAATAAATACAAACCGTATGTCGTAATTCCCGATGGGTCACCGACTGGTGCTTTCGCACCAAAAAGTACACCAAAAACGAATGTATATATTGCCATCTGCGCAAGCGGGTTGAGCATTGACCAAGACCAACCTAAAACTGAACGACGATACTTACTTCGCAATTCACGCAATGTAAGATTCCATAATAAATTGCGAGAGTTCGCGATGTCTCTTAGTTGCTGCATTGAGTTACAACTTACCATTACTTTAAACGAGTAAGGTTAAAATCAAACATATGAACGACAATAAAAAAACCTCTGTAGAGCTTTCGGTTGCAGATTTAAGTTCTGAACTTGAAACGGTGCGAAGTAAGTTGCAAACCGCAGAACAAAAAATTATGCATCTTGAACTGTCTCTACTGCAATCACGAGATTTTTCGATTGGCGTAGCAGCGGAAATGGGTGAAATTAAAGTTGGTCATTTCAAGACCATGGAACAATTGAAAGCCGCTAATACACATATCAAAAACCATTTAGCTCATATCAAACGGCTTGAAGAGGCATTGGCCGAGTTGCACCGTTCTAATGCATTTCAAAGAGGACAGGCCGCCGAGCTGGCTCGTGTTTATAATTCGGCTTCGTGGAAAATCGGCAGATTTATAATGATTCCAGTGCGAATATTGCGCAAAATTTCTAGTTAACAAATTATGCCTCCGTTGCTGAGCATCGTCACACCGGTCTATGACCCACCGAGATATGCATTCGAAAAATGCATTGAAACTGTGTTTGCCCAGGCATTTAAAGATTGGGAGTGGTGCCTCGTTGATGATTGCTCAACAGCACCATGGGTCAAGACTCGATTAAACGAACTCCAGGCATCAGACCAACGCGTCAAAGTTTACTTGCGATCTGAAAATGGTGGCATCGTTGCGGCTTCAAACGACGCGATCTCTCTGGCGTCTGGTGATTTCATTGCGTTACTTGATAACGACGATGAACTTCACCTTGAGGCACTTGAAGAAGTTGTTAAAAGTATTGAGGCGAATCCAAATGTCGACTATCTATATTCAAATGAAGACAAAATTACTGAAGATGGCGAACACTTTGACGAATTTGTCAAACCAGATTGGTCTCCAGAACGATTTCTGGCTCAAAATTATTGCTCGCATTTATCAGTAATGCGAACATCTCTAGTCAACCAGGTGGGCCGATTTAGAACTGGTTTTGATGGCGCGCAAGACTACGATTTATTTTTACGAATAACAGAACAAACTAAAAACATTATTCACATTCCAAAAGTTTTATATCACTGGAGGACTGTTCCTGGTTCGACGGCTTCGGCAAATAACGCCAAATTATACGCCTACACTGCTGCTGCCAAAGCGGTCGATGAACATCTGAAACGGCGACGGATTTTAGCCGACGTGACTTTTGATCCGACACGTTCTCTCGTGTCAGTAAAACGTCACGTATTTGAGCAACCAAAGATTTCGATTATCATCCCAACTTGCGGAATAAGAAAATCTATTTTCGGAGTAGACACATGCCTTGTAGTCAATGCTGTTGAAAGCATCGAACGTAAATCTTCGTACACGAACTTTGAGATAATCGTCGTCGTAGACAACGGGACACCACAACAAGTGATAACTGATCTCAAAGCAGTCTGTCCAAATCGTCTGAAAGTTATCGATTACGACAAGCCATTTAATTTTTCTGACAAATGCAATATTGGCGTTGTTAATAGTGATGCGCCTCTAATTTTATTACTTAATGACGACACTGAAGTAATTAGCCCGGACTGGCTAGAAACAATGGTGGGTCACATCACCGAATCAGATGTAGCAATGGTTGGGCCACTTTTACTTTACGAAGACGGAAGAATTCAAAGTGCAGGGCACTCGAATACTCACTCGTTGCATAATTTCTGCGCCGGATATTCAAGCAATGATTTTGGCCATTTCAGAATGCTTAAACTTGCCCGCGAAGTTAGCGGGCTCACCGGGGCATGCGCGCTTATTAAACGTGACGCATACTTCGAAGTTGGTGGCATGAGTGAAATATTTCCGTTAGCGTTTAATGATTGTGATATTGCTTTCAAATTTTTAGAGAATGGATACCGCTTGATTTGGACACCGAATGCTCGGCTCTTTCACTTTGAGACTGCGTCACGACCTGCTCACGTCAAACCATCAGAAGTTAAATTGATAATGAGTCGCTGGGGACGCAAAATCGATAACGACGATTACTGCAAGATTCATTAAATAATTTTGTGAGCGAGGGGGGACTTGAACCCCCACGTCCTTACGAACACTGGCACCTGAAGCCAGCGCGTCTGCCATTTCGCCACTCGCCCGAATGGACTTCTGACCCTAACAGTTATTCGCGTCTAGGGGCGTAGAATTGATGCATGTTTGCGCGTGCCTACGCCACTTCGATCAGGCCAATTGCCCTCGGCAGGCAACTAATCGCTTTACTTGATCTATCGGCCGCAAAGGGCTCACTTTCAAGCACATATGAGATTTGTTTACACAGTGACGATCTGGTGGCATTTGCGGATGTTGAGCAACATCTTGTTCGCGAATTAATCGATGCTGCGATACAACATTGCAAGCAATGTGGTTATCAGCATGACGATCCGATTTCGGTAGTTCTGCAGGCCGATGACACAATTAAAAGTGGTACATTTCAGGTCAAAACTAGAGGGCAACTTGCGCTCAAAAATCCACCCATTGCGACCAAATCTTCAATCGCTCAAGACTCAACAATGCAACCCGAACCGACCACGCCAGCAGTCACTCCCAAAGAATTGGCCGCCAACGCTGCATTAGTTTTAGCGACTGGGCAGCGATTTGAATTAACTGGAGACTCAGTCAAAATTGGCAGACATGAAAGTTGTTCGATCGTCTTTGCTGATAGCAATGTCAGCCGTGTGCACGCCCAACTTCAACACGACTTAACTGGCTGGTTGGTAGTTGATCTGGGCAGCACGAATGGAGTAAAAGTAAATGGCACCAAAATTTTAAAAGGAAAACTGCTCGCTGATGGAGACGAACTCACATTCGGCACCTCTACCGCGCGGTTTGTAGCCTCATAAAGTGACAATCTTCATTCGTTGGGGCGCTTTCAGCGACACCGGGGTTCTGCGTTTACAAAACGAAGATTCAATGCTGGCACGAGACAGTCTGTTCGTAGTTGCCGATGGTATGGGTGGACATAATGCAGGCGAAGTAGCGAGCGCAATGGCAATTAAGTTTCTTGGCGCCGCACAATACAACGGCATTGCCGATGCACAGCAACTCAATTCAATCATCAAAGAAGTCAACGAAAAAATATTTCAGGCGGCAAACGAGCAAACAGATCAAAGAGGCATGGGTACCACGCTTACCGCCTTAGTAATAACTCCAACCAATAAATCAAAATCTGAAAATGAATCTAAGTCTGTAACCGTTGCAAATATCGGTGACTCTCGTACTTACTTATTGAGGGCCGGAGAATTTAGACAAGTAAGTGTTGATCACTCTTATGTACAAGAGTTGGTAAGTGAAGGTGTAATAACTCGTGATGAGGCTCGAACTCATGCCCGGAGAAATATCGTCACACGCGCACTGGGTATTGAGCCAACAGTCGGAGTAGACACCTGGACCCTTCCACTTATTGCAGGCGATAGATATCTTTTATGCAGTGATGGTTTAGTAGACGAGGTTTCAGATATCGATATTGAAACATGTTTAAAACTAAATTCAGATCCTCAGCAAACTGCAAGTGATCTGGTCGCGATGGCCAACAAAAATGGGGGCCGCGACAACACCACCGTAATTGTTGTAGATGTATTGGACAAAGACACCAAAGCAGTCAGCAAGCCAGTCGACTCTACGCTTTCTAAACCTCAAACTAATTTGTCATTTCGTAAATTAATTATTTCGGTTGTGGTTGCTGTTGTTGCCGTGGTGACTTCAGTAGTTACTACTTCTTATGCTCGCAGTGGATACTTCGTGGCTTACGAAGACGAAACTCCAGCAGCACGTGTGTTGATTTACCAAGGTAAGGAATTTCTTTGGTTTGATTCAACTGTTGAAGCCGATAGCACTCTCATACGATCTGACCTGAATTTAGTACTAGATGCTGAAATTATCGCCAAACCTAATTTTTCTTCGCCAACAGATGCGCAGAAATATGTAAATCAAATTCGTGAAGTCGTTAAGGGTAATTAACCGGTGAACGACACAAAACGTGCAATCATTAATGGCCGTTATGAAATTGGCCGACGAGTGGGTCGCGGTGGAATGGCAGAAATTTTTCAAGCCCGCGATATTTTATTAGACCGTTCAGTTGCGATAAAGGTTCTTTTTGCTGAGTTTGCCGTTGACCCAGCATTCGTTGAGCGGTTTCGCCGTGAAGCACAGTCGGCTGCCGGACTCAATCATCCAAACATTGTTGGTGTATATGACTGGGGACGTGTTAACAATACCTACTACATCGCCATGGAGTTTGTTGATGGTCACACACTCGCTGACATAATCAGACAAAATAATAACTTCACCCCGGTGCAAGTCTGCGATGTTATAAGCGAAGTTGCTCTGGCACTTGATTCAGCACATAAAAATGGAGTGATTCATCGTGATGTGAAACCGGGCAACATCCTGATCAGCACAACCGGCCAGGTAAAAGTCGCTGATTTCGGAATTGCTCGAGCACTCGGTGCTGGCATTGAGCAAAACCTCACTCAAATTGGCGCTGTGATGGGAACCGCAACTTATTTTTCGCCAGAACAAGCACGGGGTGCGGCGACTGATCAACGCAGCGATATTTACTCACTTGGAATTGTGATGTACGAAATGCTGGCAGGCACTGTGCCATTCTCTGGCGAAAACGCGGTGGCAATTGCCTACAAACAAGTTCATGAAGATCCGATACCGCTTGATCAGCGCAATAAATCAATACCCGCAGGTTTGATTGCGATTGTTGCCAAATGTATGGCCAAGTCTCCTGACAGTCGATATTCAACTGCTGGAGAAGTTCAAGACGATCTCCGCCGCTTTGTTGATGGCCTGCCAGTTTTGGCAATGACTAATCAAGTAGCCGCATCGCCAAGCGATTCAGCAACTCGCGTGATTCCAATTACACAGACCGACCCGAATGCAATCACAGTTATCGCCAATCAAGATCAACCAACTTCGCAAATCGCCACAACTTCCCCGCGAAAACCCGCAACAATGACTCGCTCTCGTGCCGCGAATTATCCACCATATGACGATTTAGCTCCACGGCGCACTGCTGGCTTTGTGTTTGGATTGTTTTTTGCGGCAATAGTTTTGCTTATCGGTGGCTTATTTTTGTATCAAACAATTTCAGGTAATTCTTCAAACGCTTCTATTACTGTTCCTGATGTTCGCAATCTCACTGTCAAAGATGCCAGCGAAAAACTTCTTGAACTTGGCTTTACACCAGTTCCACTAGCTGAAGCAAAAGATGACGTTGGTAACGACATCGTTTATTTGCAAGACCCAATGCCAAGTGTGCTGGCTCGAAATGGTGACACAATCATCATTACTTACAACCCCACAGGTGCCCCGGTTGTTGTTCCGCTAGTGCGGGGTTTAACAGTGAAAGAAGCAACTGGTTTGTTGGCGCCACTCGGTTTGCAACTTGCTATTGCAGAAGTGCGAAATGATCCGAAAATTCCGGAGAATCAAATCATTGGTCAAGACCCAAAAGTTGACACTCAAGTGCGATCTGGCTCAACAATTGCCGTCGTTGTTTCGGGTGGAATCGGACAAGCGACGGTGCCGAATATTCAAGGTCAAGTATCAACAGCAGCTTTACAGTTTTTACAAAGTGCGCCTTACAATTTCATCGTCACACTTGCTGAAGAAGCAAATGTCACAGTCGAAAAAGGACGAGTAATTCGAACCGAACCAGCAATTGATGAATCTATAGCTTTTGGTTCGCCAATAATTGTCTTCATCTCAAAAGGCGGAACAAAAGTTACGATGCCACAAGTTGAAGGTCTGAGCGAGGCCGAAGCTCGGGCTCAACTAACCGCAGTTGGACTGACTCCAGATGTTAAATATCAAGAAGTCCCAAGCGGAAATGTGAACGATGGGAATGTTGTCACACAAGGCACTGATTCTGGGACACAAATAGAAGCAGGATCTTCAGTTCGTCTAACAGTCGGCCGCGGAGTAGTCACGCCATAACTAGCTACGTTTTCACTTCTCGCAACGAAGTAGGAACGTTTTGATAATTTCGTGACCATGGTCGGTCAAAATACTTTCTGGATGAAACTGAACACCTTCTACATCTAAATCTTTGTGTCGTACACCCATGATTAAGCCATCGTCAGTAGTTGCGGTAATTATCAGTTCAGTCGGAACCGATTCGGGGTCAATCGTTAAAGAGTGATATCTCGTTGCCGTGACCGGCGAATCAAGGCCAGCGAACACTCCTAGATTTTTGTGATGTATTTGAGATGTTTTGCCGTGTTGAAGTTCGGGAGCGCTAATAATATTTGCACCATACACATGGCCGATAGCTTGGTGGCCTAAACACACACCGAAAATTGGTGTGATCTCTGCGAAGGCTCTCACCGCCTCACACAAAATCCCTGCGTCTTGAGGTCGGCCCGGACCAGGACTTAATAAAACTCCATCTGGTTTGAGTTCGAGTGCTTGCTGAATCGTGACCTCGTCGTTGCGAACGACGATCGGCTTAGCGCCTAACTCGCCGAGATATTGCACGAGGTTGTAAACAAAACTGTCATAGTTGTCGATCACCAATATTTTCGGCGCTGATTTATTCATATCCTCTAGCCTGCCCCATAATTGGTCACTTCCAAAGCTATTTACCGCCTCTACACTTGAAACAGTTATGGCGACTTCAAAACGACGCGTTGGCGGCAGAACGACCCCAAAAGGAACAAAGCCTGGTCGGGTTCACGAAACACATCGCCTTGATACTTCTGACACTCACTCATTGCATGGGCAAAATCTCGCTGAGGCTTCGTCACGCTATACCCCGCCAACTTTGCGTGAGCAAAAAGTTAGTCCAAAATGGGTACCAATTTTAATGTTTGCCTTACTCGGCCTCGGGTCGTTAGTTATTTTGCTCTACTACCTGGGCTTTGTACCAGGTGGAAGAAATAATTGGTATTTGTTTTCGGGCTTACTTTGTGTTCTTGGTGGTCTTTACACCGCTACTAAATATCACTAGTTATTTATTTCGCTAGTTATTTCTTCAGTCATCTACTTACTCGACTGGCGCGACTAAATCCATATCTTCTAAACAGTGTCTTGGTGGTGGTGGATCTTGATCTGGCGCCATAGTCATTCGCAATTCTGTTCCGCAACTTGAGCATCGATAGCGAACATTAATTCGTCGCATTTCTCCTGCTGGTGGCGGTGGTGGCAAGGTTGATGTCATGCCACGCAGCATTCCAAGACCGGTTTTCCAAATAAAACGAAACAGGGCTACGCCAAAAAGCACCCAAATTATTTTTCCAAACATTAGTGGTGGCTAATTTTTCGATTAACCATGTTGATTAACCATGTTGATTAACCATGTTGATTAACCATGTTGATTAGCCATGTTGATTAGCCATGTTGATTAGCCAAGTCGTTCAATAATTGTGGCGTTGGCCAAGCCGCCGCCTTCACACATTGTTTGCAAACCATAACGACCACCGGTGCGCTCTAGTTCGTTTAGCAGAGTTGTCATCAAACGTGTTCCCGATGCACCAAGTGGGTGCCCAAGAGCAATTGCACCGCCATTGACATTGACTTTCTCCATGTCCGGATGCAATTCTTTTTCCCATGCCAAAACTACCGCCGCAAAAGCTTCGTTGATTTCAACCAGATCAATATCACTAAGTTTTAACCCAGCACGTTCAAGAACTTTTTTAGTTGCCGGAATTGGTGCGGTCAACATATAGCGAGGGTTTTCGGCAGCAAGTGCGAAATTCACAAATCGTGCGCGTGGCTTAAGACCCAATTGTTTTGCGCGCTCTTCAGACATGATCAAAATCGCTGTTGCGCCATCTGTTATTTGTGAAGAGTTACCGGCAGTTACTTTTCCGCCATCTTCAACCGGACGATATGCAGGCTTGAGTGTTGCGAGTTTTTCTAATGTTGATTCACGAATTCCCTCGTCGGTAGTCATCAATTTTCCTTCAACGTCAAGCGTCGGGATTATTTCATTCTGAAAACGACCCTCACTAGTTGCGCGCGCCGCGAAACTTTGTGACCTAACACCGAAGCGATCCATGTCCTCGCGACTAATATTCCATTTCTCAGCGATCAGTTCAGCCGAGATTCCTTGATTCACAAGTCCACCATCGGCGGCGTAGCGCGCTTGCACAGTTTGGCCAAACGGAAACCCATGCTTACCTTCGGCGATTGACGAACCCATCGGTACGCGCGACATCACTTCGACACCAGCGGCAACAACAATGTCGTACGCACCAGCCATTACGCCTTGTGCGGCGAAGTGCGCAGCTTGCTGACTTGAACCACATTGACGATCAACAGTTGTGCCTGGCACACTCTCGGGCCAACCAGCAGCAAGAATTGCATTGCGCGCAATGTTTAAACTTTGCTCACCGACTTGCATAACGCATCCCATGACAACGTCATCTACTAATGCCGGATCAATACCGGTGCGGTCAACAAGTGCCTTTAACACGTGCGCCGATAGATCTACTGGGTGCCAATCTTTCAACCGACCATTTCGTTTTCCACATGGCGTACGAACCGCATCTACGATCACTGCTGTTTTCATTTTTATCCCCTTATTGAATTAACATCAACTGATGATGCTTAAGTTTGCCTTGTTAGCAGGCAAATTTCACAGTCGGACCTAAGTTTATTTGTTTAGTGGTTTAATTTCGGGTGTCTAGTTGCTTGCGGATTAAACCTTCCAATATTGAAATGCAATCCGAAAACAACTACTAAAACACTCCGCAAGATCAGAATCACCGATCTGCCCGAACCCGTAGAAGATTTACCGACTTTTCGTTCAGTTATCGGCACCCCAATCTCTTTGACTTTATATCCCGCTCTACCGGCAACGACATTTGCTTCAAATGTGTCGCCCAAATAATGACTCGGAAATGACCTAGCAAATTCGTTGAGTAATGGCTTGGCAATTAATCGAAAACCAGATGTTGAATCGGTAATTCTGGTCTTGCACGCACGAGATGCAATGAAGCCGAGGACGCGCATTGCGAAACGCCGATGCCATGCAACTTTCATCGAATCCTGTTTATCTCTAAATCGACTGCCAATAACCAAATGTGCTGAGGTTAATTTCCAGACATCCACTAACTCTTTTAGATGGCTCTCAGGATGCTGGCCGTCGGCGTCGCACTGAATAACTGCGTCATACCCTTCGTTCATCGCATATCTAAAACCGCATCGTAATGCGCCACCGACGCCAAGGTTAAGTTTCATCTTTAAGACGACTGCACCTGCTTGGCTTGCTAATTCGGCCGTCTTATCTCCAGAACCGTCATCCACAACAACCACGTCGTAGCCTAATTTTTTGATCGCAACGACAACATTACGAATAGTTGCCTGTTCATTTAAAGCCGGCACCACTACAAGTGGAGGTTTTTGCACTTCTTGGTCTACTTTTTCTTATTTGTTTGAAGACGTTCAAGTTTTTCACGCAACAACGCCGTCTCTTGTGTCAATGAATCAACACGGCGTTGATTTCCTGAGATGCTCACTGTTAATTGCAAAAACAACAACGCCACACCCACGGCAGCTATAGCTATAAGTAGTGCAATTGGTGAAAGTTGCAGCCACGTTGCAATCGGTGTCATCATTGGCAAAAGTAGCGATGCAAACACGCCGAGCGCACAGATCATTAACCAACCAGTCGTGTACCTGAAACTGATTTTGCGTCGCCGCGAAAATCTGATCACAAGCAACCCGAACGCAATGCAGCCACCCGCCAACTCAAGTGTGTGAATCAAATCAGCAGACATCACCCAAACTCTAACATTCATTAGAAATCATCAAACTTTATGTTCTTGTGTATCTCTCCAAACTTCGCGAAGTCCCTGAGAAAGAGACCATTTTGGTTGCCATCCGAGTAGAAGCTTCGCTTGAGAAATATCAGCTTGGGTTAAGTTAATTTCACCAAATCTTTCTTGGTTCGAAGAATTTATCGTTAACTTACGACCAATTACATCGGCTAACGAAAATATCAATTGCTCAACAGTGGATGCGATGCCAGTACCCACATTGATAATCCCAAAGCGCAAATCTGATGTTATTGATTTATGAACCGCGTCAAGAAGATCCTCAATAAATACATAGTCACGCGCCGGCCGAATATCCAAAACGCTAATTTCATCGCCTTTTATTGCCTGCGAAATAATAGATGGAATGAGAAATCTCAAATTTTGCCCAGACCCAAATACATTAAACGGCCGCAGAATAATTACTTCTACTCCGAATTGCTTTGCATAAAATGAGCAAAGTTGTTCACCAAGAAGTTTTGACAAGGCATAAGGATTTGCGGGCTCAATTTCGTCTGTTTCTTTTATTGGAGTTTGAAGTTTTGATGAATACAAATAGGTACTCAAAAAAATCATTTTGGTTTTATTTTTTCGACAGAAATCTAATGCGTGTGATGTACTAACTGAGTTTGATTGCACAAAATCAGTTGGGTTTTCCCAACTTGCCGGAACAAATGTCAACCCAGCCAAATGAACTAGGTAATCAGACGAAGGGAATTTATCCCAAGTAATAATTTCTGTTACATCGCCGTCAGTTCGACGCTTAGGCAACACATCAAATCCATGACGAGTCAGGTCTTGCTGGATATGTCTCCCTAAAAAACCGTCTGCGCCAGTTACCAAAACTGATTTCATAACTAATTTTTAGTCTCCATAATTGAAGAATATAGCTTTTGGGCCTTTTCTTTTAATACATTTTCAGAAAATAATTGTTCAGCCTTAATCAAATTATCAAACATCGCGGATTCAACTAAGTCATCATCTCTGAGTACTCTCATCATTTCGGCCGCAGTATTTTTGATTTGGTTTGGTTCTACCAGTATCCCAGTTGCTCCATTTGTGAACCATTCTCCTGCACACGAAGTTGAAGTCTGAATCGGAAATGCCCCCATGCACATCGCCTCTTTAACCGTCGCAGGCAAACCGTCAGAAAGTGATAAACCGAGTGCGGCCCGAGACTTTAAAAACATTTCCTGGATGTCGTTATTCGAAAGTTTATGCTTTCGAGCAATTATTAATCGGGTGCCCATTTTTTTCTTTAGTCCTCGAGCAAACCATTGAGTACCTAATCCTGCAGAATAAACCATCACTGAGAAATCAGTGATCTGGCTTTCAATTTCTGAGATTACTCTTATCGAATCTTTACCCTGCCCAACAAAACCGTTGTATCCCTTAACTGCGATCCACTTTCTCTCTTTTGCTGGTATCTGTTGAGCTTTTCGAGCCAACAACGCGGTGTTCATTCCACCAGTTGCAGGCATTAATTCATAAAATTCGCCTTTATAGCCAAGTGTGAAAGCTAGATCACGGTCTCTACGACACTCAGTGACTAATAGATCCACTCTATTAAGCACTGACTTAATTCTTGTTCTGTGTTTTGCGAATCTTTGAAACCAGAAGAGATCTGAACCCCAAATCGAAAGTATGACTCGTGGTTTGGATTTGACTGTTTTGAGGGCTCGATCGGTTAAATATCCTGCATGTTGTGTTTCCATGATATGGATTACATCGGGCTGAAATCTATTTATTTCATGAGCCAGAAGCTTGGCACGAAAAAAATTTGCAAACACTAAATCAGCGATACCTAATGGCAACGCTGCCCAGCTCATCCATTTCGAAATTCTGACTTGTGTTTCAATTTTTTCATTTAGCCGTTGCTTAATCAACGAATGAACTCGTCTATGTGGTGTGGATGGGAATAACACGAAATCAATCGCCTCACCATCAAATTGACTTATCCAGCGACCGGTGTGAACGCTGTCGATCATTGCAACGATTAGTACTCTTCTCACTTGCGTGCCAATACTGATTGGCAAAGTTCGACAAACTCTGTTGTGAAATCCTGCCAATTTCCTTTCGATGTGATTAGTTCTATGCCTGCGACAGATAACCGAACACGCTCGGATTTGTTGTGCAAAAGATCATTTACAGCATGTACAAATTCAACACCGAGGGGTGCATACACCACCGATTTCGAATCACCCGTATAACTAATCAGCCCCTTAAGTGGTGTTGATACAACCGGTACTCCGCACGCAAGTGACTGTAGGGCGCGACCAGGTAATGCGCAATCTGTAACCAGTGATGGCACGAAAGTATTTACCGAAACATCAGCCAAACAAATATGTTTAACTAGTTCCCGATAATCAACAAATGGGCGCATTATCACCTGTCTTTTAATTTCAAGTCGATGAATCGCATCGGCAATATCTTTTTCTGCTTCTCCGCTGCCAATTATTAAAACTAAGATATTTTCGTCGTTTCTCAAAGTTTCGGCAAACAACTCGAGAAACTGTTCTAGTCCACAGAAACGGTAGAGCGTGCCTCGATAAAAAACGACTTTATGTTCTGCGCTGATTCCATAGTTTTTTGCTAAATTTTGATCTCTCGGCGACGGCGCGAACCGATTTGTGTCAAGCCGAGGATAATCAATCGAAATACTTTTTGAGCTTGCACCAAAACTCACGCAATACTCTGCCAACGCTTGGTTATGCACCGAAATATGATTGACATTTCTATAAATAAATCGCTCGACGGTTCTTATTAGGTTTCTAAACAACGACCCTCGAAGTAAATGAGATACATCTATCGCTCGAAAAATGACCGGAATCCGCAATAATTTTGCAACAAGCACCGTCTGCCAACCATTTGTCGGCACCCCATACAGAACAATTAAGTCAATTTTTTCAGAACGAATTGTCTTAATTAGCAATGGCACGAATGTCAGCGAAGCAACTAACCGATCAGCCATACCTGGCAAAATTCGCCCAGGGGTTCGCAGCTCTACCTTTGAGCCATTATGAGTGCGAGATTGAACGCGAGAAAAAGTTGTGCGAAAAAACCGATACTTTAATTGTTTTTTGTCTAACGACACCTCAGGGTAGTCAATAAAAAAGACTGAATGTCCAGCAATAGATAGCAGTTCTGGGATGTCATGAATCTCAAAAGTGACTTTATCTCGCCAATTAACTTCGTGAATAAAAAGTAAATTCATCGAACGGAACTATTTAAACCATACGCGTTTGTTCACATACTCCACATAACTCAGAATAATTTTCACCACACGCCACGAAACATCACTAACTTCGTAATCACTAATCGGTTTTGGGTAATTGCCCGAATCAAACTGCGCACGTACAACCGCAACTTCTGAAACCAGCTGATTTACAGAGCCGCCACTCATTGCGAGTATGCCGTTATCAGTACCTTCAGGTCGTTCATGTGCATCGCGCAAAGTGACCGCAGGAAAGCCCAGTAGAGAAGATTCTTCTGTCAAAGTACCACTGTCAGAAATTACACAAAAGGCATTTTGTTGAAGCTTTATGAAGTCAAAGAACCCTAACGCAGTAATAAAGTTGATTCGTTTATTAGATTTGATATTCAAATTACTGAGTCGTTCTTTAGTTCTTGGGTGAGTAGAAAAAATTACATGGTAATCGAAATGCTCAGAAGTTGACTCAATTGCCTCAATTAATTTAATTAGCTTTTCTGAGTCATCAACATTTTCTTCTCGATGCAAACTGACGACAAAATATTTGTCTTTTTCTACTTGAAGTTCCGAAAGGACTTTAGACTTGTCAAAATCAAGATTGTAGAAATTGAATATCTCTTTCATTGGAGAACCAACGTTGAAGATTTGATTACTTACAAACCCTTCGTGCAGTAAATTACGGCGTGCGTGCTCTGAATAAGTTAAATTAATGTCGCTCGTATGATCGACGATCTTGCGATTTACTTCTTCTGGTGTCCGCTGATCAAATGAACGATTACCCGCTTCAAGATGAAAGATAGGTATTTTTCGGCGCTTGGCTGCAATCACCGAAAGTGCACTATTTGTGTCACCGAGAACCAATATTGCATCTGGCATCACGGATTCTAAAACTTGGTCAGTTAATTCTAAAATCTTGGCAATTGAGTTCATTGGCGTCGAACCCGCGACTGAAAAAACATGGTCTGGCTTTCGAATCCGCATTTCATTGAAAAAAACTTCGTTGAGTTCAGGTGAAAAATTTTGACCTGTGTGCACCAATGTGTGCTGCGTGTGTTCATCCAACAACGGGATGATTCGACTCAGTTTGATCAGTTCTGGGCGAGTACCGACAATTGTCATTACCTTCAATGCCGATTTAATCTCTTTTTTCATCGTTAACTTAACTC
>CALACK010000119.1 GCA_937890395.1 uncultured Acidimicrobiaceae bacterium
CGAAATCCGCAGAGTCGTAAATATTATGAAGAGGCTCGACAATATTTACCTGGAGGGCACACTCGAACTGTTTTAACGCACGCGCCGTTTCCATTAGTTTTTGCCTCTGGCGAACGTTCGACTCTGACAGATCTTGACGGACACATATATATAGACATGCTCGGCGATTACACCGCAGGCTTGCTTGGCCACAGCGAACATCGAGTAATTGATGCTGTGACTGCAGTATTGAAAACCAATGTCAGTGTTGGCGGTATTCACCCTGCCGAGTCTCGCTTGGCAAAACTAATGTGTGAGCGTTTCGCGCTTGATCGTGTGCGGTTTACGAACTCAGGTACAGAAGCAAATCTGATGGCGATCACCACAGCGATGCAAGCAACCGGTCGTAAGCGGATCATGGTTTTTCATGGTGGTTATCACGGCGGTATTCTTTATTTCGCCAGCGGTGCCGCCCCGTGGAACGCACCTTATGAGTTCGTTGTCGCTCCATACAACGACGAAGTTGAAACGATAAAACTGATCACCGAAAATGCCGAGTCGCTCGCAGCCGTAGTTATTGAGCCAATGCTCGGCTCTGGTGGTTGTGTGCCAACATCTGCCGAGTTTGCAAAAAGTGTTTTCAATTCAGCCAAAAGAGTTGGTGCTGTTGTGATCGCTGACGAAGTAATGACTTCAAGGCACGGTGCTCATGGGATGTTTGATTTGCTTGGCGTCAAAGCTGACATCACAACTTTTGGCAAATACATCGGCGGGGGCTTTTCGTTCGGTGCGTTTGGTGGGCGAGCAGACTTGTTAGATCAATTTGATACAAGCCCTGAAGCTAATCGTGATCGAACAATCTCGCATGCTGGCACATTCAATAACAACATTTCATCAATGTCAGCGGGGTGTGTTGTGTTGGGCGAAGTATTCACAGCAGATGTCGCAATCGCCCACACTGAACGTGGCGACGATTTTCGCAAATCAGTTGCAGCCGTATTACTAAAACATGACCTGCCACTTTCGGTGAGCGGATTTGGATCGATGATGTCTTTGCATGCACTCGCGCACGCGCCTAAAACACCACTAGATGTAGCAAGGCGAGATGACAAATTACAAGAACTAGTTTTTTTCGGGTTACTCGAACGCGGTGTTTACATTGCCGCGCGCGGAATGATGAATCTCAGTTTGCCCTTGACTGATGATCAACTTGCCAAAGTGCTTGACGCACTCGAAGACACGCTCACCTCGCTCGAAAGTTAGATGTCGATGGATAGTTATTTAAATTCGAAATCACTTTCTTTAAATGTAGGGCATCGGTTGATCGCTCTAGTTCTCGTTATTTCGTGTGTGTTACCGATTAATCCGGCTGTTGCTGGCGGTCCGCAGACCCCGAGTTGTGGTACTTATAAAGTTTCAAAGAATGAAACGATTGCAGGTCAGGCATTCCCAAAGGGAAAATACATTTTACATGCGATAGGTATTTCATGCGACAAGGTCATCGGCAAGAAGGGACTTTTTGCCATGTTTTTGAGTCTTCCCGATAACGCGACTCTCCCGAAACCATGGATTTACTTGGCTGGCGCAGTTGGAGCCCCAAAGTTTTCTGCTGGACAAGGCATCGGATTTCGCGCCCAACGAATTTCGCCCTAACTTCGCAGCAGTCGCGAAACATTGGCCAACGCAAACAAGTTGCGGTTAGATGTCGGCGAGAATGTGTTCGAGTTTGAGTTTTGGTTCGTCGACTTCTAGGCGTTGCAAGCGATAACGGTTTTCAAACAATGCGACAAGCGCACCATCACCGCGTTTCAAAATGCGCACACCACCAATTTGGCGCAAGCGATCGGCGCTTGCTTCATCGGTGACTCGAATCGCTTGATACGAAAGTGGACTAATTTCTGTAGGTGAGTTGAACTCGTGCTCTAATCGGTGAGATAGAACTTCAAATTGCAGCGCACCAACTGCAGCCAAAATCGGGTGAGAGTCACCAACATTCGGGTCTCGCAAAACTTGCACGACACCTTCTTCGTCAAGTTGCGCCAATCCACGTCGAAACTGTTTGACCCGAGAGTTTTCAATTGGTCGCGCTGTCGCATAAACCTCGGGCGCGAATCGTGGCACCGCAGGGTATTCGACACGTTCAGCGGAAAATAATGTGTCACCAATTTTCAAACCCGAGGCGTTTATCAAACCGATGATGTCACCCGGAAATGCATCTTGAATAATCGTTCGATCAGAGCCGAATGCAGAAGTTGCATATTTGGTGCTGAGTACTTTGTCAGTGCGCGAACAAGTTACGTCCATTCCACGCTCAAATTTGCCAGTGCAAACTCGGGCAAACGCTAATAAGTCGCGATGGCGTGGGTTCATGTTCGCTTGAATCTTGAATACAAACGCCGAGAACTCTTTGTCAAGTGGTTGAGCTTCGCCGGCCAGATTTTCTCTTGCAACTGCAGGTGGCGCTAGATCAATAACTGCGTCAAGCAACATGCGCACGCCAAAATTTGTCAGCGCAGAACCTACAAAAACTGGTGTCGTTACGCCAGCCAAAAAACTCTCAACATCAACATTTGCGCCGATCGCATCAAGTAATGAGCAACCTTCGAGTGCAGCATTCCATGCAGAACCTTCTTCAATTGCAGCACGATCTGTTGGCACGATCTCTTCTGGCGCTTCTGAACCACCACGTGCGGTGCGTGTAAATCGTATGAATTCATTTGTGCGCCGATCAATTACTCCGCGAAAGTCTCCAGGTATGCCGACTGGCCATGTTGCTGGTGTGGGGCGCAAACCGATTTGCTGCTCAACTTCATCGAGCAATTCGAGCGGATCGCGACCAGGGCGATCGTATTTGTTAAAGAAAGTCAGAACGGGCAAATTACGCGAACGACAAACTTGAAAAAGTTTTAAAGTCTGCGCTTCGATTCCTTTTGCGATGTCGAGAACCATGATTACCGCGTCAACTGCAGCCAAAACACGATATGTATCTTCAGAGAAGTCTTTATGACCTGGCGTGTCGAGCAAATTGAACACATGGTCGCGATACGGAAACTGCAGCACGGTCGACGAAATCGAAATACCGCGTTCGCGTTCGAGCGCCATCCAGTCAGATGTTGACGCACGACCACCGGCGCGCGCCTTTACTGCCCCTGCTTCTTGCACTGCGCCGGCGTATAACAAAAACTTTTCAGTGAGGGTCGTTTTACCGGCGTCAGGGTGAGAAATGATCGCAAATGTGCGTCGGCGCGCAGCCTGAAACAGCACATCTTCATTTGTATCCATTGCTGAGCAGTTTACTTAGTTAAAGGTTCAGTAGTCGGAAGTAAACCGAAAGCAACAAAATCATTCGTAATGTCTGATGCTGCATTAATCAATAAAGGAAGATATTTCTCGGTGAGCATCTTAAGAGTGGTCTCAGCTGCATTGACTGTCACATTTATTGCTGCAATTGTTTTGCCGTGCATGTTGTGAACAGGCACTGCGACTGACCGAATCCCGTATGAAAGCTGTTCATCAGATAGCGCCCATTTTTGTTTTCTAATTTTTGCCAAGTTTGTATCAATTTGTTTGCGGCTTGGCGTAATACGGGGGATAACTCCAGAGTTGGATGGCAATTTCAGCACACGGTCTAAGGTCGACGAATTTAAATCAGCGAGCATGACCATGCCCATCGAAGTTGAGATTGCGGGAAATCTCGTTCCGATATGAACAGAGATTCCAATTATTTTTGCAACTGGAACTCGAGCCGTATAAACGATGTCGCTTCCATCTAACTCTGACATTGAGCTTGATTCTCCAGTTTTTTGCACAAGTGCAACTAGATGGGGTTGAACTACATCCCACATACCTTGCGAAGAGACATAAGAAGTGCCGAGTTCAAGAGTTTTTGGTGTGAGCATGTAATGACTACCGATAAGCCTCACATAGCCAAGTTTTTCAAGTGTTAATAGCAGCCGTCGGGCAGTTGGCCGTGCGAGAGATGTGATTGTGGCTACGTCACTTACCGTAAGTTGCATTTTTGCCGGTGTGAATGCTTTTATGACGTCAATACCCCTGGCTAGCGATTCAACGAAGTCAGTACTTTGAGGCAACTTAACTCGTTTTGATTTAATTTGCACGAAATCAAAATTTGGATCCTGTCGATATTGACGAGGTCTATTTTGGTGATGCAAATGGCGCAGGCGAAGATAATCGAAACGTTTCTCGAATGGCGGTTTTACTATCTGGACTTCCAACAACAGTGCCAGGTGCGACAGTAAATCGATTGTGTGGGTCAGGTTTAGAGTCAGTATTTAGTGCTTCACGTGCAATTGCCGTAGGCGAAGTTGATGTTGTGATCGCGGGAGGAGTCGAATCAATGACTCGTGCTCCTTGGGTGATGCTTAAGCCGTCAAAGGCTTTTCCGACTTCGCACGAGCAAATGTGGAACTCAGCTCTCGGATGGCGAATGGTTAATCCAAACATGCCTGAGGCATGGACGGTTGCACTTGGTGAAGGCGCCGAACTACTTGCTGACAAATATTCAATAACGAGAGAGGAGCAAGACCAATTCGCGGCAGAATCTCACTCTAAAGCATCTGCCGCATGGGCTTCGGGGTCTTTTGCTAACGAAGTCGTTGCATATCCCAACGTAGAACTTGCTCGTGATGAATGCATCCGCGCCGACAGCACAGTAGAAAAGCTTGCGAGCTTAAAGCCAGTATTTCGTAAAGGTGGCACTGTTACCGCCGGAAATTCTTCGCCAATGAACGACGGCTCAGCAGCAACATTGCTGATGTCGAGTGCGGCGTTAAATCGAACCGGTGCCAAACCGCTTGCTCGTATCATTTCACGAGCAACCGCCGGAGTTGAGCCGCAATTTTATGGAATCGGCCCAGTTGAGGCTGCTCAAAAAGCGTTGGCACTCGCTGGGCTCACATGGAATGACATAGACAGTGTTGAATTGAACGAAGCCTTTGCGGCACAAAGTTTGGCGTGTTTACGCTCATGGCCAGAACTTGATAAAAATAAAGTTAACCCTCAAGGTGGCGCGATAGCGATCGGTCATCCTCTTGGTTGCTCAGGTGTTCGTATTCTCTCAACGCTTGTTAATAATTTACAGCGCACGGGTGGTCGCTACGGATTAGCCGCTATGTGCATCGGCGTCGGCCAAGGAATTGCAATCGTTATCGAAAATAGTTCATCAAAGCAGTTCATTTAAATAGTGGAGGTTTGAATTTATGTCAAGTCGAATTACGCCAGCAGAACATTTAGAAGAAGTACAGAATTCTTTTGATGATTCAGTGAATCCGCGGTTGGTCGAAGTTATGCGAGCGGCAGTTAAGCATTTGCATGCCTTTACCGCAGAAGTTGGGCTGACGCATAAAGAATGGTTCGCCGGAATAGATTTTTTAACGCAAACCGGAAAAATATGTGACGATGTTCGTCAAGAATTCATTTTGCTTTCAGACACACTTGGAGTGTCAATGTTGCTAGAAATGATTAACTATTCGGCGTCTGAAGGTGCCACGGAGCCAACGGTGTTCGGCCCGTTTCATGTTGATGGGTCTCAACAACGTAAAGACGGCGATTCAATTGTTGACCAAATACTGCCTACCGACAGTCAATTGGTTTTTAGCGGAACCGTTAATGATCTAAACGGCAAACCAATTGCAGGCGCATCTTTAGATGTCTGGCAAGTTCAATCAAACGGTCTTTACGATGTGCAGCAAGGTGCCAGTCAGCGCAATCTTCGTGGAATTTTCAAAACTAATGCCGATGGAACTTTCACTATCAATACTGTGCGCCCAATTGATTACACAATCCCCGATAATGGTCCTGTTGGCAAAATGCTTAGTGCGTCAGGTCGGCATCAATGGCGACCAGCACATATTCATATGGTTGTTTCTGCTGACGGATTCATCCCCGTAATAACTCATTTGTTTGATCAAGCATCAAAATATTTAAACAGCGACGCCGTGTTTGGCGTGAGAGATTCACTCATTGTCGAAATGTCAAATGGTCACTGCAACTATGACTTCGTTCTAGACTCACTTCGTGAGTGAAGTGTACCCGCTTGACTGTAAAGCGTGTGCGGCAATTGATGCGTTTGACGGCAAAATTGACGGCAAAGTTTTTAGTCTTGACCACTGGAATGTCTCAAACGAGAAGAAGCACTTTGCTTCTCTTAGAAAAAAAGAAGATGTAGTAGCAGATCGAATTACTAAGTTTGCCGGCTCATTGAATTTTATTTATATTCACGCCGCCTGGTTCGGCGTCTAGGTCGCTGCCAATGTTGGAGTGTTCGGTACTGCAATCAAGTTCGATGAGTTTCCATTTGGATTGTTAACAATGCTCGTCAGTCAGCAAGAGCAGATTTGCGGGCGCAGGTTGATTTTGAGGCAAACCTGCAGTCTCTTATCTGGACAGTTCATGTTGGGTACGCCTTAAATATTGATATTGAGCATGTTGGCGACCTTTGCCGACAAGCTATCGAAGAATCCCGAAAAACGAAGGAGAACTGAGATAATGCGATTTGACGAACAACTAGAGAGTTTCAAACAAGACGGCACGTTGTCGGCTGAGCAGGCCGAGTCGTTACGCAATGCGACACGGTTTCCGATTAATTCAACTGAAATCGTTGCGATTCTCGGCG
>CALACK010000120.1 GCA_937890395.1 uncultured Acidimicrobiaceae bacterium
GTTGATTGCATGGTCAAGCGGACGCCGAGGATTGCGATGAATAGTCCAGCAACTGCGAGCCAACCGAGACGCTCGCCAAATAAAATTGCGCCTTCGATTGTACTTAATGCGGGTGTGAGAAAAAAGAGGCTACTTACTCGTGCAGCTGGGTGACGAGCTAGCAGAACCAGCATTATCAAAACTGCACCGAGCGAAAGAACTAAGACTCCCCATGACAAAGCCAGCATCGTTTGGGTAGTGAATTCAATTCGCCACTGCTCACTCAAATTTGCTGCGAAGAACAAAACTAATCCCGACGACAGAAATTGCACCGCTGTGCCGCGTAACAGCGGGGTATTTCTGCTGTAGGCGCGTTGCAATAAAGTGCCAACCGTCAAGCCAAATACAGAAAAACCCATTGCAACCATCGCAACCTTGGTTACACCGCCATTCGAATCTTCAAGCTTTTCTATGACGACTGCGCAAACGCCTACTAATCCGAAAAATACTCCAGTTATCTGCTTGGCGCTTAATCGTTCTTTTAGAAAGACTCGAGCAGCGACACAAGTAGCAACAGGATGAAGCCCGGCTATCAGTGCACTGAGACCTGACGGAAGGCCGTTGTCAATGGCGATAAACGCACCACCTAAATAAACTGCGTTCATCAATATGCCGATAACGATCGAAAACTTGAAAGCTTGTTTCGAAATTTTTGGCGCACTTGTAAGAGTCGCAAATATCCACAACAAAACACCAGCTACCGTTAGCCGTACGCACAAAAATGTGAGCGGCCCAGCATCGCGAGTGCCGTAACGTGCGACCACAAAACCGGTACTCCAGAGCACTACAAAAAGTGCGGGCGCAAAACGCTCAAATAGAGTTGAACGCCTATTCAGATTGTTTCACATTTTTAGCGATTTTTTCAAAGCCACTGGCGAAAGCGTGTATTTCTGTTGGCGATAAAAGATCAATTATTCTGCTGCGCACACTTTCGAGGTGATGTGGTGCAATTTTTTTTATAAAATCAAAACCCTTTTTAGTTAGGTGTGCAAAAACCACACGACCATCTTGATTATCACGAACTTGCGAAACATATTTTGCTTTCACTACACCATCCATACGCCGAGTCAATCCACTTCGTGAAAGTCTTAACCTCTCTGCCAAATCACACATTTTAAGTTTTTGATCTGGAGCCTCGGAAAGCATATGCAAAAGTTGGTAATCACCACCATCAATACCGAATGGCTCGAGATCTCGCGAAATTAGATTCAGCAGATCAGATGATGTGCTAACGAACCCCAGCCATGCTTTCATCTCGGCCGAGTTGAGCCACTTTGGGTTCGTCACATCGATCAGCCTAACCAGCCTTGATAATAGTTGCGTGCGCAACTAGTTCCTGATATAGTTGTGCTCGCAACTAGTCGCAATTCGGCGCCTAGATTTACTTAAGGAGACATAATGAATTCAATAATCTTGATTGGGCGAATACTGTTCGCATTAGCACCCGTCATACTTGGCTTGGGCCACTTAGCGAAAGTCGACGCAATGGCCGGCTATGCGAAATTCAAGAAGGTACCGGCAGCCAAACTTTCAGTTTTGGTTTCGGGTGCGCTTTTGGTAGTTGGCGGCCTTTCAATCATGCTCGGCGTTTACGCTGATCTTGGCGCACTCGTAATTTCTGTGTTGCTCATCGTGATGGCTTTAAAAATGCACGACTTTTGGACACAAACAGATGCGCAGGCAAAACAAACCGAGATGATCAATTTTTTAAAGAACATCTCAATGGCTGGTGGAGCGCTCTTCATATTTGCAGTTACTGCAACTGCTGAATCAGATTACGGTTGGGCTTTAACTGACAGCCTTTGGCAACTCGCTAAATAATTAAGCTACTTCAGTCTTAAGTGGGTGGCACCTTCGGGTGTCGCCCACTTTTTGTTTTTACGCACCTGCCATTTTCGCGTCAAACCCCACACATCTGTTTAAGCGGGCATATTTGCTGAAAACATATTGATGTGTATTAGAGGTGTATAAACTGTGATCATGGCAAGAACAAATATTGATATCGACGAAGAAGCATGTCGTCGCGTAATGGAGCGGTTTAATTTGACGACTATGAAGGACGCAGTCAACTTGGCGTTGCGAACACTGGCGATCGAGCCGATGACCCTCGAAGAGGCCCATGCAATGGAAGGCACTGGCTGGGAAGGCGATCTCGCAGCGATGCGCGCCAAGCGTTTTTAATGCCACTAATTGATACCTCTGCATGGATTGAATATTTACGCGGAACAGGTTCGCGAACAAATCTCAAAGTACGTGAACTAATTGGCTTTGATGCTCAAGTTTGCGACGCAATTCGGATGGAGTTGCTCGCTGGTGCACGTGATGAAAAACATGTCGCTCAATTAGAGAAATTATTAGCACGAGCAACTGTCATTAAAACCGAATCAATTGACTACGACAATGCGGCGGCGATATATCGTGCTTGTCGCAGACTCGGATTAACTATCAGAACCCACATTGATTGTTTGATTGCCGCTATCGCAATTCGCACAGACACCACTCTCCTACACAACGACTCAGACTTTGATGCAATCGCCAAAGTCGCGACGCTACGAATTCACACAGCGCGGTGAACTGCCGTTAAGCACTGCTCTAGCGAAACCAAACTATTTACGACCGGCAAGCCAGTCGGTTTCGTCGCGGCCAAGTTCACGCAATCGCAAAACAACCGGTAACGGCATTTCAATCTCTTCGCCACCGAGGACCTTCGTCATCATCTCGCCGTTTTCATCCCAAATGTGACAAGTATTAACTGTCGAAGAGAACTGTTTTATTCGCTGTTCTTTAAAATCTTCAGGTGACTTGGTTGGGGCATCGCTATCAACAGCAGAACTTACACGCATCGACCAACCAGTTTGAATCGCCACTGGCGCCATCGCAGCAAGCAGTGCGCCAATATGCGTGCATCCACGTGAGCTTCCAAAGAGTTCGCGCACCTTCGCGTTGAAACCGCGGGCAATTGACATGCCCTCAAGTTTCTTGTAGTGGTCAGTGATGTTTGTGCAACCTAAGTGTGGATGATTCTTGAACTCGACACTCGCCTTTTCAATCAAAAATGTCGGGTAGACAATTTCAAGATCAACAATCATGTGATGCATCCAAATTGGATCAGGGTCATTCTCGATATATAAGCCGGCAGGTTTTTCGTCGATAACAGCACCGCGCAACAAAAACTTCTCTTCAGAGATTCGGTACGCCTTAACTTGATATTGACGTGTGTGGATCACCGGATAGTTCGGCTCGGTTAGAAAAAATTTGTTGTTGAACATCTCGCCAACGCTAACTGCAATCAACAACTGGCTCTGAAAAACTCAGCCGGTAAATACAAATAGCCCCACCGAAGTGGGGCTATTTGTTTCTTATTAAAATAATCTGGCGACGACCTACTCTCCCAGGAGGTCTACCTCCAAGTACCATTGGCGCGGACGGGCTTAACTGCCGTGTTCGAAATGGGAACGGGTGTGACTCCATCGCTATGGTCACCAGAAATCTTTAGTCTATTAGGGCTCTCCCCTAAGGACTTCAGAGCAAGCACGAGCAAAATCCAAGCCCTCGGCCGATTAGTACCGGTCGGCTAAATGCGTTACCGCATGTACACCTCCGGCCTATCAACGTGATGGTCTGGTCACGGGCCTTACTGCATTGACTGCATGAGTGAACTCATCTTGGAACTGGCTTCCCGCTTAGATGCTTTCAGCGGTTATCCATTCCGTAGGTAGATAATCAGCCGTGCCTTTGGCAAGACAACTGACACACCAGAGCTACGTCCGTCCCGGTCCTCTCGTACTAGGGACAGATTTCCTCAATTCACTTTCGGCTGCGGAGGATAGGGACCGAACTGTCTCACGACGTTCTGAACCCAGCTCG
>CALACK010000121.1 GCA_937890395.1 uncultured Acidimicrobiaceae bacterium
GTTCGTCGGCGAGTTCTGGGCCGGCACTCTTTACGATGCGACCGTTGGTCAAGATGTGCACAAAGTCAGGCTTAAGTTGCTCAAACAGTCTGCTGTAATGAGTGATCACTAAAACGCGTCGAGATCAATTTGCCCGTTTCTATCGACTCCGAAGCACCGCAAACCATCAGTTGAGTTTTTAAACCCGCAATTCCATCCACTTCTGGGACCGACTTATTCACCACTGCCTTGGCAAAATTATCAAGCTGAGCTTGATATGCACCAAGACGGATTGGATTAAGTACGACCGATTTATCAAGATACGAAATTTGACCTTGTTTTTGATCTAGTTCAGCACCATAACGCTCGCTTGAACCTGGCTTACGTAATTCAACCGATCCATGAGTGTCAAATTTGAGAATTCCTTCTGTCCCAATGATTTCGAACTCCATCGTTGGGCGACGTTTTGGCACAAATTGAGTATGTGAGAGATGAACTACAGACATTATGCCTTTACTCATTTTAAATATTGCACCAACGTTGCGATTCAATGGCGGTATGTCTTCCCGATTTGCGGTCGCAAATACAGATACTGCAGAATCATCAGATAGGAAATTTACTAAATCACACGCGTGACTAGCCCAACTAGCCCAAAGATTTAATTGATCTAATTTTTTTTTCCAACTTCCGTCTTCGCCAAGCCCCCACCAATATTCAACATCGCCTGCGACATTTATAAAGTGAAGTTCCCCGATTTGCCCTTCCAAAATCAAGGCTTTTGCCGTTCTTAAGGCGAATCTATTTCGGTTTTGTGAGACAACCCCAAGAGTTACTTTTGAAACAAGCGCTAAATCTATTAATTCTTTAACCTCTGCAACTGAAATCGTAAATGGCTTCTCTACTAAGACATGCTTCTTTGCCAAAATTGCAGTTTTTGCTTGCTCAAAGTGAAATTGCTCCGGCGAGGTAATGACAACGGCGTCTAAAGCATCAGATTCGCAAAGTTCACTAACGCTTTGATACAACTTGATCGAGTTTTCTTTTGCAAAAGACTCAGCAGTCCTTCCTCCGGACACACCGACAACTGACGCAAATTGTGAATTCAGCCCAACTCGCAACCAAGTATCAGCCATAAATCCACTACCTATTAAGCCGAACTTTATCAAATTTAGATCTTTCTTTATTCAAATTATAATATCACATTGATTTTCATTTCCTGCTCGCATAGCATTAACCAATGGAAACTGACGGTCTAGCAAGCGGGGTTCGTGGGCTAAATTTTGGCGCTTGGTGCGCAATAAATAGTTCTTTTTCAGCAGAGTTAGTGGCCATGCTTGATTTTGACTTTGTAGTGATTGATATGCAACACGGTCTGGTTGATTATGCAACCCTCACTTCAATGCTGCAAGCAATTGAAAATCGTAAGAAAATGACAATCGTTAGAATTCCTCTTGGAGATTTCGGGCTCTTACAGCGCGCACTAGACGCGGGAGCCAGCGGAGTAATTGTCCCGATGGTCAATTCATCTCATGACGCAAAATTGGCAGTAAACAGTGCCAAGTATC
>CALACK010000122.1 GCA_937890395.1 uncultured Acidimicrobiaceae bacterium
TGAGCTAGTTAGAAAAAATATCAATACACAAAACGAAACGGAGGAAATATGTCATCAATGAGAAATGTTTGGCAGTACTACTGGGTACGGTTCACAGCCTCAGTGCAAAGTGATAGCGAGCGGGGTGAAGTCAGTGCGACAACAGTCGTCATGGCTGCAGCACTAATCGCTCTAGCGATTGCAGTTGGAGCAACGATCACCAGTCGTGTAACCAATAAGGCAAACTCACTTGACCTCGGCTAGATAAAAAATTACATCAGCCGGCGAAAATATTGTGACGACCACAACAAGCAGCACGATTGACCGGGGTGAAACCGTTTTAGAGGTCGTCATCGCCGTGCCAATCGTGCTGACTTTGTTGCTTATTGCAGTTCAAGCCATGTTATTTATGCATTCTGCGCATATTGCAACTCTTTCGGCCGCTAAAGGTGCGTCGATTGCTGCATCTGCAGACGGCGAAATCGTTTCGGCAATTAATTCAGCGACGCGTACCGCGGCTGAACTTGGCGCTCAACTAGTCGGGACACCTTCTCTTACGGTCAATGATGGCTTCGTCACGATGCGAGTGCGTGTCGCGGTGCCAAATGTGGCGATGTTTTTCCCATCGTCAGTTGAACGTGGTAGTGAAGAACCATTAGAAGACTTTGTCCCAGAAGACGAACGATGATTTCACAACGAGGTTCAGTAACAGTTGAATTGGTGCTACTCACACCGTTGCTTATGATTTTGGTGTTATTTGGAATTTATGCAGGCCGCGCTTCAGAGGCGCTAATCCAAGTTAGGAATGCCGCAGATCAAGCCGCCAGAGCTGCGTCAAAAGGTAGTCGCTCACAAATACAGTCGACAGCGATTCAAATAGCCGAGCGTGCACTAAAAATAAGCGGCACCTCCTGTACGAAAGCAAGTATTGAAGCGACCGTCATCAGCCATGGCCAAGATTCTGCGGTTTTAGTAAAAGTTAGTTGTGAAATTAATAGTAAGGATTTGTCGCTACTCGGCACCCGCCCTCGAGTTGTCAGCGCATCGTCAATTGAAGTTATCGATAGATGGCGAGTAGATACATGAAAGCCGATAACTTTATTGACTTTAAGAAATTTCAAGATTCTCAAGATGGTGTCGTCACAGCATTTGTCGTTGGTCTCTTGATGACTTTTATTGTTTGTGCGGGGCTGGGTGTCGACGGTGGGCGACTAGTTGCCGCTCGATTAACTTTGGCAGATCATGCCGAAAACGCCGCTCGCTTAGCGGCACAAGAACTGACATCGCTGCGTACTGGTTCTCCAAAAATTGACCAACAAGCAGCGCATCGTTCAGCGTTGCTATATCTCAACGACAATAATTTAACTGGAGACGTTTCAACGAGTACAAATTCTGTATCTGTGACAGTTTCGCAAACTGTAGAGATGTCAATATTGAAACTGTTTGGGGCTAAAGATCATTTGATCAGCGTTACTCGGCGAGTAGAACCGCGCGACCAATGAGCATCATTAACTCTTTAAGTTTTCGTAACTTATTTAATTTGTCGCAACAACAACTAGCCATAGCTATTCTGCTGTTCATTTTGTCTGCAGTCTTAGTGTGGATTCTGAGTCGAGGATTGTTTGACCTAATCAGGTACTTTGCATTTCGGTTCTCACATCGTGAATCGTTTGTGCCAAAGAGTTGGTTGTTTATAACGGTTCTAGGGCTAGCAAGTATTTTTTTTATTTCGCGGGGGCAAGTTGCGCGGGCGACAACAATTGAGATCGTCGCTGATTTAGATGCACACCCAGAATCAGTACCAACATCGCAACCTACTCAAGATTTGGTTTCTATATTGTCATGTGCCGTAGTGGTGGCAGGTTTGATTTTTGAGATCGGCAAACGACGCGGAGGCCAACTTCGCCAACTTCAAATCAATTCAAGGCTTAGTCATCCGTCAGCAACAGCAGTGCGAACCGAAGTGGCGCTTCGCGCAACTCTTGATGTCAAATCACCTCAACTTGAGTCAATTTATTTGCAAGCCAATTCGGCTAGACCAATTTTTGTGCCCTTGGGTATCAGTAATTCAAAAATTGTGCTTGTCGATATTGGTGAACAATCTGTGATCAATATTTGCGCCGATGACCCCGTTCAATCATCTGCCGTATTTCGTGCACTGATTGCCGCGACATTGTTCGCTAGTAACTCACAAATTAGACCGATATTGTTACGAAAACAAGATGCTGGCGACCCAGCAGACACAGCAGATCCGGTGTTTACTCAAGTTGAAGTTATTTCAACAGTCCAAGAAGCAATTCAGATCGCCAAAGATTGCCGACAACATTGTGTTCTTTTTGTTGATTCAAAAATTGGCAGCGTTGACCTCGATGGTTTGCTTGCAAGTAATTGTGCAATTATCTGCGGTTCGGCGACGAGCTTGGCGACTGCAGTCTTGCAAGCAACTACTAGTTCGTGGCGATTGCTGGCAAATAATCTTGTGATTACACCATATGGATTACTAGTCAATGAAGCGACTGCGATTACTGAACTATTAATGGATGTTGATCGTGCCTTGTTGCCAGAACCAGAAACAGTCTCTTCACATCCGCAAAGAGCTCGCCGCGGAGATCAAAGTTGGAATGTAATGGTGCGAACTCTTGGACCAGTCGATGTTCAACTAGTTGATGGCACGATTATTGATTTTGAAAAATCAAAGACCAAAGAATTATTGGCTTGGCTTACAAGTCACCGAGCACGCCCGACGCGAAGTGCGGCGCGTACGGCATTGTGGGAAGTCAATGTGGCTGACGCGACTTTTACAAATGTGGTTTCAGATGCACGGCGAGCACTTAATCAGACGCATCTAATTTCAATTAGCGAGGAGTGGCTACCAAGAACTTTTAATGATCAATTGCCGTTTCACGTCTCAATAATTAGTGATGGTGAAATTCTTGAATCGTGTATCGCTCGGGCCCAAGAACTTGCGCCTAGTCAGGCGATTGACGAACTACATCGAGGTCTCGAACTTGTACGTGATTTGCCATTCTCTGGTACTGGTTATTTATGGCCTGACGCCGAAGGAATTACATCGCAATTAGTGCTCAACATAATTACCGCCTCAGCGATGGCCGGCGAGTTAGATCTTCAACGAGGCGAAATTGAGGGTGTATTTTGGGCCACAGCAAAGGGATTAAAAGTTCTCGGTGCTCACGAAGAATTGATTGCGTTACGAATGCGAGCTCACGCCTTGCGCGGAGACCTCGCTGGAGTGCGCGGCGAATGGCATTCATATGAGCGAGCGGTGAAAGCCGATTCATGGATGAATAGTCAACCATCTCAAAAACTTGTGAATTTATATAGCAAGATAAATAGTGGCTCGCCAGTTTTACTAGTGCGGTAAGTGCTTACGTCCAATACCGGTGCGTAGTGCGAAACCCCAGCGAGTAATAAGCACCATCGACTCGCACATGATGCGGGTGTTCATCTTTGACTCACCGAATGCTCGGTCGATATACACAATTGGTGATTTAACTATTGAGCCGAGTTTCTTGCGCGAAATCACAAATGCCATTTCAGAAAGAAATGCTTAGCCGTCTGCTGTCAGGTTTGCAAGATCAATATTCTTCAGGCTGGCTGTTGAGTATGCGCGAAAGCCCGAAGTACAGTCTTTGATCTTTAGCCGTAGACAAAATGCCGTGTATAAATTGCCCCATTTTGACAGTATGCGCCGAAACAGCGACCAATTTGTTACTCCGCCACCCGGCACGTACCTTGAGCCAATAACCAGAGCTGTATTTGCGTTGACTAATGAAATAAGTTTTGTGAGAACTTTCGGGTCGTGAGAAAAATCGGCGTCCATCGTGGCAATCACGTCGTATCCGCTTTCGATGGCTGCAAGCATTGCCTCGCGGCTGGCCGCAGCGTAACCTCGTTGGCCAGTTCGATTAAGCACTTTTATTGAACCAAGTTTCGTAGCCACAGTTTCAGTAATTTTCGCTGTCTGATCTGGACTGTTGTCGTCAACTACCAAAATTTCTATATTAGGTGCATCGGTACGAACTTGGGTTAAAACCGTTCAATGTTCGCGGCTTCGTTATAAGTTGGCACGATCAGCACGCTTCGCATTGATTAAACGCTAGTTGATTGATAAACCTGCAAGTGCTAGAGCCTCAGCAACTGTGTGTGCTGGTTGAAGTTTGATGCCAGAAATATTTATATCGACAGCACTGCTCGCCGGAATAATCGCTCGAGTAAAACCTAATCGTGCCGCCTCGCCAAGCCGACGCGCGGTGTTGCTGGCTTGGCGCAATTCACCCGCTAAGCCAACTTCGCCACACGCAACTAAATTTTCAGCCAGCGGTCGATCTGTAGATGCTGAAACAAGTGCCAGACATAAACCAAGATCTGCACCAGGCTCACCAAGTTTGACGCCACCCACAACTGATGCAAAGACTTCGTGCTGCGACAAGTTGACATTGGCACGCCGCTCAAGAACTGCCAGAAGCATTGCTAGTCGCCCCGAGTCAACACCTTGGGCTGACCGTCGCGGAGAAACATGTGATGGCGAAAGGTTGGTTAACGCTTGTACCTCAACAAGTAGCGGTCGATGACCTTCAAGTGTTGGTACAACGATTGAACCAGGCACACCTGCTCGGCGGTCTGCTAAAAATAATTTACTGGCGTCGGGCACACTGCGTAAACCCATCTCGGTCATTTCAAATAAGCCAAGTTCATTAGTTGAACCAAAACGATGTTTGACTGCACGCAATAAACGCAAAGCATGATGACGCTCACCTTCGAATGACAGCACAGTGTCAACGACATGTTCGAGCACACGCGGCCCAGCGAGCCCACCGTCTTTAGTCACATGACCAACCAAAATGATTGGCAGATCACGGGCCTTCGCCTCTTGAACAAGTCGATGCGCACAACCTCGAACTTGTGAAACCGAACCGGGCGCGGAGTTTAAGAGCGGGTCGGCGATGGCTTGAATACTGTCGATTATGACTAGTTGTGGCTCAACTTGATCAATTGATTTAATGATGTTGTTTAGCGACATTTCTGCGACGAGCCATAAATCTGGCTTGATTGCGTTGAGTCGCTCAGCACGCATATGTACCTGTTGCGCGCTTTCTTCGGCAGTTACATAAAGTGTTCGGCCAGACCATGCAGCGAGAAGTTGTAACAGCAAAGTTGATTTGCCGATGCCAGGTTCGCCGCCCAGCAGTGTGACAGAACCGGGCACGAGCCCGCCACCAAGTACTCGATCGAGTTCTTCAACACCAGTTGTTTGGGGCTCAGAAATTGTTACGTCTAAAGAGTCAATCGGCTTTGGTATGCCAGCTGGCACCAGCGCCATACCAGTTGCGATTGAAATAATTTCATCGTCACCTTCGACATCTTCGACAAGGCTGTTCCATGAGCCACATGAGCCACATCGCCCCGCCCATTTTGGTGTTGCCGCGCCGCAGTCGGTGCATCTATATACGGTGCGAAGTTTTACCATTTCGTGATCAACATTATTCGGTGGGTGTGCGGAGTTCACCTCTGCGCTTGTAAGCAATCGTCAGGATAGTTATCGCCATGCCGACGAGCCAAAGTATCAGAAGATATTTAAAAAACAGCGATGTAAATTGGGCCGCGATGGCCCTAATCGCAGTGTTCTTTGACGTATACGTCACTAATAGTGCATTGCCATCAAGGGGTACTTGCCAAGTAACAATATTGTCAGTTACTAAGCCAGTCGATTGCTGTGTCTTGCCGGGAAGTTTTGCGACAAAATTGATCTTCATTGCACTAGAAAGCTCAGTATTTGCGAGTTGAAGATTTTGCGCGAATGGCTCAGCGCCAAGAACTTTTAACAGTTCAGGATCAGAGAACGCCGCTAGACCACCATCTACTTGCAAAATTCCATCTAATTTATATGTCGAGTTATTGAGACTTCCCTTCCGGGTGATTGAAAATTGTTTAAATGGGCCGCTCGTGCTTCCGAGTTGAGTGAATAATTGAGACGCTTGGTCAAGATCATTAAAACCATGACTGATCGATATTTGAATGCCCCCATCAGCCGTGACATTTGGCCCTGAAACTACCCAGCCTGCAGCAGTCGCATCTTCGAATCGAAACGCAGAAATCAGGCGTGGTGTTTGGTCGACAACTTGTTTATCAGCTGTCATGCTCACGGTTAATACTCCAGACCCTGTTTGCCCAACATCTAAAGTGACCACAGAATCAACTTGACACCCAGTAAGCGCGAAAATTACGAAGATACCTAGTGACACTCGCAAGTAGGCGAGTCGACGACGCGCGCTTGGCACGCTTTGACTCACTCGGCTGTAGATGGTGTTGCGTCACCAGCGCCAGCGAGAACTACTGCACTCGGTGGCACAAAGCCTTCGACGGCTTTAAAAGTGAATCGCTGTTCGTCTTTTTTATCCGGGTCTTCTTCAACGCCGACGACAATTATCTCACCAGCATGAAATTCTTTGAGTAGCAATTTCTCTGAAAGTGGATCTTCGATGAATCTTTGCAACGCTCGACGAAGTGGTCTCGCACCGAGTTGTGGGTCGTAGCCACGTTTAGCAAGAAGATCCTTGGCAGCTTCTGTGAGTTCAAATCCGAGACCAAGGCCCTCGAGTTGGCCGGTCAAACGCTTGCTCATCAAGTCAACCATTTGCACTACTTCAGCCATCGCAAGTTCATGGAACACGATCACTTCGTCAATGCGGTTAAGAAACTCAGGCTTAAATTGAACTTTGAGAGCCTCGTTGACTTTTTCTTGCATTCGAGCGTAGGAAAGCGCTTCATCGTTTTTGCCGAAACCAACATTGGCTTTGCGCGAATCTTGCGTGCCCAAGTTGGAAGTCATAATCAAAACAGTGTTTCTAAAGTCAGTGCTACGACCTTGTGCGTCGGTCAAACGACCTTCTTCAAGAATTTGCAACAGCGTATTAAACACGTCAGGGTGTGCTTTTTCAATTTCATCAAACAACACAACCGAGAACGGCTTGCGACGAACAGCCTCGGTAAGTTGACCGCCCTCTTCGTAGCCAACGTATCCAGGAGGCGAACCAACAAGACGACTGACTGTGTGCTTCTCCATGTATTCACTCATGTCAAGAGCAATTAGTGCATCTTCGTCACCAAATAGAAATTCGGCAAGTGTTTTGGCGAGTTCAGTTTTACCAACACCAGTTGGTCCGAGGAAAATAAAAGAACCACTTGGACGTTTCGGGTCTTTGAGTCCGGCGCGAGTACGACGAATACTTTGGCTGACTGCTTTGATTGCGTTCTCTTGGCCGATGATTCGCTTGTGGAGTTCGCCTTCCATGTTGAGCAATTTGGCGGTCTCTTCTTCAGTGAGTTTGAACACCGGAATACCTGTCCACATACTTAACACTTCAGCGATTGATTCTTCGCTAACTTCGTCGAAAAGATCAATGCCTTGAGCTTTAACATCAACTTCTTTTTGTGATCGCTCTTCAAGCAGTGTTCGCTCTTGATCGCGCAGACGACCCGCTTCTTCGAATCGTTGTTCTTCGACGGCCTTCTTCTTTGCTTCTTGAACATCGTTGATTTTGTTTTCGATTTCTTTAAGATCTGGCGGAGTTGTCATCCGCTTTATGCGCAGACGACTTCCGGCTTCATCAATTAGATCGATTGCCTTGTCCGGCAAGAATCGATCAGAGATGTAACGATCGGCAAGATTTGCAGCCGAAACGAGTGCCTGATCGGTGATCGTTACTCGGTGATGAGTTTCGTACTTGTCACGAATACCCTTCAAAATTTCAATTGTGTGGGCAACCGATGGCTCCTCAACCTTGACTGGTTGAAAGCGGCGTTCAAGCGCCGCATCTTTTTCGAAATGTTTACGGAATTCGTCGAGCGTTGTCGCACCAATTGTTTGAAGTTCGCCACGAGCGAGCATTGGCTTAAGAATCGACGCAGCATCAATTGCGCCTTCAGCGGCACCTGCACCAACAAGTGTATGAATTTCGTCGATGAACAAAATAATGTCACCACGAGTTTTGATTTCTTTGAGAACTTTTTTGAGGCGTTCTTCAAAGTCTCCGCGGTAGCGACTGCCTGCAACGAGTGCGCCAAGGTCGAGTGTGTACAACTGCTTGTTAGTAAGGGTTTCAGGAACTTCGTTAGCGACGATCTTTTGTGCGAGACCTTCAACAATTGCGGTCTTACCTACACCTGGCTCACCAATTAATACTGGGTTGTTCTTGGTGCGTCGAGAAAGAATCTGCATAACGCGTTCCATCTCTTTTTGGCGTCCGATAACTGGGTCAAGTTTTTTGTCGCGGGCAAGTTGCGTCAAGTTACGACCGAACTGATCAAGAATCTGGCTGCCACCTTTTTCTTGAGGAGTGTCTTTTGCACCAACTGTTTCACCTTCGGCTTTGCCACCAGGGCCTTGGTAACCACTGAGTAGTTGAATTACTTGTTGGCGAACGCGACCAAGGTCGGCGCCGAGTTTGACGAGAACCTGTGCGGCGACTCCTTCGCCTTCGCGAATCAGTCCAAGCAAAATATGCTCGGTGCCGATGTAGTTGTGCCCGAGTTGAAGAGCTTCGCGCAACGACAGTTCAAGAACTTTTTTCGCTCGAGGTGTAAATGGAATATGACCCGATGGGGAGGATCCGCCCTGACCGATTATTTCTTCGACTTGTGCGCGCACCGCTTCGAGTGAAATGCCAAGTTCTTCAAGACCTTTGGCTGCGACACCTTCACCCTCGTGAATCAAACCAAGCAGAATGTGCTCAGTGCCGATGTATGAGTGATTGAGTAGGCGTGCTTCTTCTTGGGCGAGAACAACGACCCTACGTGCCCTATCTGTAAACCGTTCGAACAACTTTGACCGCCTTATGCGTCAGTGACCTTTCTTGAAGTGTATCGGTGAGTGTGTGGCGGATTACGACGTCCGTACTTATGAAAGATTTGTGGATGTGACGCGCGACTCTAAGTTCGTAGTTTCACAAGGCAATTCTCATAGCCTGTGGATATGGCCACCACGTCGCCGTTGCTTTCTTTGCCGTTTATGGCGTTGGATCGCGATCGTGTTGATCTTGCTTTACGTAATGCAGTTCAGACAAAAGATACACACTTAAATGAGCTCGCGTCACATTTAATTATTGCCGGCGGCAAAAGGTTGCGACCAGTTTTGTCAATCGCCGCTGCTCAAGTCGGAAACGAATTACCAGTTAGTGACGAAGTGATTCAAGGATCAATTGCCTGTGAACTTGTACATTTGGGTTCTTTGTATCACGACGATGTTATGGACGAATCTTTAACACGGCGCGGCGTTGACACCGTGAACGCACGATGGGGAAACCTGCAAGCGATTCTGGCTGGAGATTTTATGTTGGCGAAAGCCTCCGAAGTTTCAGCTGCACTCGGGACCGAAGTTGTAACTTTACTCGCTCAGACAATCGGCAGACTTTGCGAAGGACAGATCGAAGAACTTCGTCATACTTATGATGTTGCGCGATCGATTCCGTCTTATCTTGTCAGCATCGAAGGCAAGACTGCGTCTTTGTTTGCTACAGCTGCTCGCATCGGTGCACTAGTTGCAGGGCACGATCGAAAAATAGTTGACGTACTAACAAGTTACGGCACCGCATACGGCATGGTGTTTCAAATCGTGGATGACATCCTGGATGTAATTGCCACAGATGGAGAACTTGGCAAACGCGCCGGTCATGACATGGAAGAGGGCGTCTACACACTGCCAGTTCTATTGACGTTGTCGTCAGATTCAACTGATGCAATTGAGTTGAGAGATCTTCTCGGTAAACCGTTTACAAGTGACGAGCGTGATAAAGCTTTAAAAATAGTTCGTTCTAATTCAGGTATCGCAAGTGCAATCGAAACAGCACTCGAATATGTTTCAATTGCAGAAACTGAGTGCAACAAAATGCCACCGTCAAGTGCGACAACTGCGATGCGTTTGGCACCACGCATTCTTTTAGAGTCGGTTATTCGTTAAACTCGTTTGGAACGAAAATTTAATATTAACGAAGTTCGTGTACGCGAAGAATCAGTTCGCGAGAATCTGGATCCAACTGACGTCCAGCAATTCTTTCGGTAAGAATTATTGCTTGTGCCGAGTCGTCGACCAAGCCAGACCATCTGATGTATCCGCCCATCAAACCATGCAGCCGTTCGCTTACTTCTTCAGCGTGAATGATGATTTTCAGACCTCTTTGAATCAGTACCGAAAGTTCTGTATAAAACGCCTTTAACCATTGATCTAACTCGTCAGAGTTCGCAATTGGTCGGTGCTTGTAAGGCATTTGCAATTCTTCGTAACTATGTAGATTGTGTGGCGCGACGCTAATTGAAATCACAAATCCAAAATCATTTTCGCGCAGCCAAATGATCTCTTCTTGTCGTCGGACCCTTCGGTGATTTGTACCAAACCCACCAGGACGCTCGCAGACAGCCAGTTTGTCTTTAATAATCCAAGTCAGATTACGAGGCGTGATACCAAGGGCCCATTTACCGCGAAGTTTTGGTGGCATCAGTAAACCTTTGTTTCAGATGTGCCACTTACTTGAGAAACGACCAACATCAAGCGGTAACTTTACCACAGCAAATCGGCTGGTGTTTTTGTTTTTATTATTTTGTGAAGATTTGTAATCGCTGTTGGCTTCGACGCACCTCACGATTTAAGCCAATCTCGCAAGCCAAAGTTGTACCGCGAGCAACTTCTAAGACCCGTTCGACGGTCGCGGCATCTGGTGGGTAAATCTCGGTAAGCCATTGCCGAATTGCACGACGCGCCAAAGCAATCGGGGCAGCAGCAAGAAGTTTTGCGTCAGCCACATCTATTGTTTTAGCCAAGTCGTCAAGCAGTATTGAATCTTCGCGAAACAAGTCAGCTTGTCGATCAAGTAATGCTGTCACGTCGCGTTGCGAGATTGCGTCCATCAGCGGGATTAACTCGTGCCGAATTCGATTCCGTTGAAATTTCGGATCCGTGTTTGTTGGATCTTCAACGACTTCAATTCTGAGTTCACGACACAACTGATGCGTTTGAGTTCTGCGAAGCGCCAAGATTGGGTGCCGCTGATTGCGTTGCATTCCGGACAATCCTGACAATCCGGCGCCGCGCAATAAATTAATCAGAACTGTTTCTGCTTGGTCATCGGCAGTATGGCCAGTCATTACATCGTGCGGCATAACTTCGTATCTGGCGGTTCGTGCACGAGCTTCAAGATTGGTGCCTTGCTCAACCTTGATTGTTCGCGAGATAAATTGCGCACCGAGTTCTGTTGCAAGTTTTTCTACAATCTGGAATTCGTTTTCTGAGTCAGTTCTTAGAGCGTGGTCAACGTGAAATGCTGTTACCTCACATCCTGAGGCAGTAGCGAGAATCAGCAATGCCATGCTGTCTGGACCACCCGAAACGGCGCATGAGATTTTTGTGCCTGCTGACGGAAAATCACACTTTGCAAGCAATTCAATAACTAGAGGATGTTTTTCTAGTTGAGTAACTAGGGCGTTCATCGGCCCAGTTAAATTATTTTTGTGCTTGTCGTTGTTGACGGCTTGGATATTTCAGTGCAGTAACTTGTTTGATGTAACCCAGAACGAGACTCAAAACTGCACCGATGCCAGCGATCAACAGACCTGCCCCTAACCACCAGTGCCAGACAACAGCCGAAATCATTAAAGTAATGCTAGCGATTATTTGACTAACAAACCAATCAACTGTCTAATGCTTGAGTGTGTTCTGGCGCCGAAAGCCGACGTGGCGCCGACTCAATATTTGAAATTTCTGTGAGTTCTGAAGATGTCACACCAACATCTTTGAATTTACGAAGTGTCGACAACATTCGACCTTCAATTGAGCCGACCATCTTGTTGTAGGCACTGATTGCAGTTTCAAGACCGCGCCCCGTTTTTTCGACACTTTCAAGCACGATGTCAACTCGCTCATAAAGTTCGCGACCAATGGCGGCGATTTTCTCAGCATTTTCTGCGATTTGAAATGCCTGCCAACCTTTAGCAACGGCAAGTAGAAGCGCCAACAAATTAACGGGTGAAGCGATTAGTACTCGACTGCGCATCGCAACTTCGAGCAAGCTTGCGTCGGCGCGAAGCGCGTCAGCTAAAAATGATTCACCGGGAATAAACATGATCGTGTATTCAGGTGTGCGATCAAACTGTTGAAAATATTTTTTGTCGGCTAATACTTTGGCATGACCTGCTAAAGCTTTAGCATGTTCATTGAGCAGTTGTTGGTGCAATGTCGCGTCAGATGTTTCTTGCGCTCTGAGATATGCATCAAGCGGAGTCTTTGAGTCAATTACGACACATCCATCGTTTGGCAACTTAATTACCGCGTCTGGGCGTTGCGTCTTGTCGTTGCTGGTGACGGTTGTTTGCTCAAGAAAATCGCAATATGGCAACATGCCGGCAAGCTCAATTACATTGCGTAATTGTTGTTCGCCCCATGCGCCTCGGGCGCTTGACGATTTAAGGGCTGATTGCAGTGCCGATGTTGTTTGATTTAGTGATTCAATTTGCTTGCTGATCGTTTGAGTTACACCGACTGTATTCGTATAGTTCGATTGAAGTGCAGTTACAGCATTACGAAGTTCATTCATTTGTGTGGCAACTGGGTCTAGAAGACTTTTTGTTTCAGTTGTCAAAGTTTGCGTGCGTGCTTGATAAGTGCGGTCAATCTGAGAGTTGACATTTTCAAGTGCTTGCTGCGTAGCTTTACCAACTTGTGCGTCAACGGCTGTGCGTACTGCATCAACCAATGCAGCCTGATCAAAATTTTGTGGGTTTATTGATGGCAAAGTTGATTTATTGCCTTGGCGCATCACCATCACAGCGAGTACCAAAACCACAATTACTAGTAATCCGATAATTAATTCCATCATCACAGTGTGGCACGGGGGTGTAGTTAGTATTAGCCGTATGTCAAGATCTGAAACTATTGATAGCCCCACTGGTTTTGTTGCCGAGCACATCAAAACTTATGTTGAAAGCAATGGAACTGACGGTCACATTTGGCGTGGAGTGCCGACACTTTTACTGACAACACTCGGTCGCAAGTCAGGCGTTGGTCGCAGGACGGCACTGATTTATGGTCGCGACGAGCAAGATTATGTAATCGTGGCGTCTAATGGTGGCAGCCCAACGAACCCGCTTTGGTATGAAAATCTCGTTTTAGTGCCTGAAGTAACCGTGCAGGTCGGTGCAGAAATTTTTACTTGCACCGCTACGACATATGGTGAAGATGCCGAAAATCTCGCACATCGTCAGAAAATATGGGATGAAATGGTCGTAATTTGGCCAGGTTTCGCCGAATACCAAACTAAAACTGATCGTCGAATACCTTTGGTAAAACTGACCCGCAAAAATTAACTAGATGTTTTGCCGGCTTTGAAATAGATAGCCAATACTAAAAGCGGTGCATAAGAAATTGCAACGCCAACGATTGGCATAATTCGTTGATCAACTACTAGCCAAGCGATTGGTGCCAGCCAAAAAATATTTACTGCGGCGATTGACAGCGAGACTTTTAGGTGCCGGTCTGCGCTGTTTGCTAAGTGTTGAAATGCATGTGATCTATGTGCTTTTGAAATCTGTTGTTTACTAATTAAGCGGCGAATTAATGTCACGGTTGCATCAACTATGAATACTCCAAGCAAGATGATCGTTGCCCAAGTTATGAGTGGCTGTGTTTTCGCGATGACTAGAGAAATTACGCCAATTGTAAAGCCAATGAAGCCGCTACCGATATCTCCAAGAAAAATTTTTGCTGGTGGCCAATTGAAATACAAAAAACCGACAACGGCTCCGCACAAAAGTGCAGGAACCTGCCACAATTCAGTTTCAGAAAAGTTGAATAAAAAAATCGCCAAAACGAGACAACTAGTCAAAGCCTCGACTCCAGTTATTGAGTCAATACCATCCATAAAATTAAACAGATTTAACATCCATACGAGAAACAGAACAGCAATTATGTTGCCAACGAGCCCGAGGTTAAGAGTTTCTGTAAATAATGGCATTGGCGACAAACCGCCCAAAATATATATCGCAATTACAGCGGCGACAAAGTGGCCGATTAGTCGTAAGCGCGTAGCCGTGACACGACCAAGATCATCTAGAAAACCAACGATTGCAACAAGCGCACCTGGTAAAACGATCGCATAAAAAGATTCTTTGGCAATCTCACCTCGAATCAGAAGTGCGAGCAAACCAAATACAAACGCTGCGACTACTGCGACACCACCTCCGCGCGGAGTCGGATTTTTATGCGAACTACGCTCATTTGGAATATCAAATTTATTACGTTTGATTGCACTTTTTCGGACCAAGTGAGTGAGCCCAAAACTCATTGTGATTGTTGCAGCGAGAATTAGAAATTTCATTTAGGTTTCGAATTAAACCATGTGACTGTTTGTTCAAGTTCTTGTTTTACCGTGAATGGTGGAGACCATTTCAGCAACTCACAAGTTTGTGAAATATCTAGTTGAAAAGAACCACAAAGTTGTTCGTAGATACGAGGCTTGCCGATCATTTGGCTGGCAAGCCGCAAAAATAGTCGGGGAAACTTAATTAGACGAGATTTTCTACCCATTACTTCCGCCAAAATTTGGAGTAGCTCAGTTGTTGATAGGTCGTGGTTGTCTGAAGCATGCAGAATTTGATTCTGCGCACTGTCGTTTATCACACAAGTTTCGACGAGACTAATTAGATTTCTGATGCCTATGAAACTTCGCAAGTTTTGCGTATTTGCCAGCGGTAGAAGTCGTTGGTCATTGACCCACTTCATCATTGAGAGAAAATTTGCTTTTACGTGTGGCCCATAGACGAGTGGTGGTCTGATAATTGTGTATTTGAGTGTGGTTCGACTGCAGAGATCTTGCAATTCCTGTTCAGCTTCTCCCTTAGAACTTGAGTATGGATCTGTCGCCTTGAGCGGGTCAATACTTTTGAATGGTGTGTCTTTTTTAGTTGAACCACCGAGCACTTTTGCGGTGCTCATAAAAATAAAATGCTTGTTATCGCCTAGGGCTAATCGTTGTGAAAGTAGAGATGTCAACAGTGAGTTAGTTGAACGGTATAAGTCATGTTGAGAATTTGAGCCGTCGCTGGTGACGTGTGCTCGTGCAGCCAGATGAATAAGTACTTCGCATTCATCAACTAGGTGGTGCCACTGCGAATTTGTGTCACTGACTTGCCGTGCATCGAGAATTTTTACATCGTGTGACTGCTTGAGTTTTGGCACTAGTTGTGTGCCAATGAAGCCGGTTGCACCCGTTACAAGAATTTTCATATCGCTATAAATGAATCATAAACGCTGCGCTTATCTTTAACGATTATTTGGTCAACAATCTCACCTTTAATTTTCAGCATCTAGTTCTCTTGCTTGCAAGATCCCCAAGAGTGCAAGAACTCCCATTATTGACAGAAACGGTAAATTCTGGCGTGATGAGTTGAAGTTAGTTTGCGAGACCAACCCAAGAAAGAATACGAACGAAATAAACACTTCAATTCTCAGTGCCGAAAATGAGAGTTTATTGTTCAACAGTGTGGCGATAAACAAAATTGGAATCATAAAAGTGTCAACGAAAAATAATCTCAGAGCAAGCAACTGTGTAGCAGTAAGTCTTACGACGTCTTTGCCAAAGGTAAGAAATTGAAGTCCTAGAAGATTTGCAAAAAATCTCCACCATGCTTCTTGTGTAAAGAGCTTTGGAGAAACATAGTTGTTTTCATACTTAAAGAAGCCTCCCAAGGCGAATCCGAAGCCCCCTGCCACAAAGGCTGCGACTGTGATTGCAATTAGAGCAAGTGGTGCTCGTTTTAAAGGGTGTCGCTTCAGCCACTGACCGACCAGCCATGCAAAAATAAGAGCAACAGTCAAGTGTGGCCGAAGCAAGCCAGAAACTCCCAGAGCCACGAACCGCAGTAACGGCACTTGTCCTAAATAAAAATACGAAACACAAAGAACAATTTGTAAGTCTCGAAGACCAAGTGCTGACAAAAAAATGAAAAGCGGCCCAGAAAATAAAATCGCGTGCCATAACCTGATTTTTATCCCTTGACTGCGGATGAAATCAGAACAAACTCTGTAGGTGAAGAGTAGCGAAAGCGCCTGGAAGAATTTAAAAGCCAGCAATGCGTCAAACCCGACTCTATTTAAAAGCCAAACAGGCGCCACGACAATGTAGCGACCACCGATAATTTTGTCCAGCGAAAGAGAAACCCCTTGATCTATGAACTGATTTAGTAAAACAATCTGAGTTCCTTGGTCGCTTGAATAAAAAGATACATGATCGACACCGTAAATAAATCGAATGACGATTACTGCGAGTACCCAAACGGCTGTAAACAATGTGAGATACAGGTCATAACTGCCAAAGCGCCTGGTGAAGAGAATCAGAACGAGACCCAAGAGCACTGCTTGAGAAATGAAAAGGATCATTATTTAATTGTTTCTTGAAGCGGTGATAATAATTTTCCAATCCAGTCCCACTGACCATTTAACTTCTGTTTCAGCGTTGTTTGATTGTCAAGATTCCAGACGTCAATTCTCGGAATCTCGAGTGGTTTGATCCCGACTTGGTAGCAGCCCCAACTGCTTGTTGCGGCGTAGAGGTATCCGACAGACGCCGCAATTTCTTGAACTTGAGAATTGAATGCGCCATGCGGATAACTCATTGTTGTGATTTTTCTTTGGGTCAAGTTCTCAAGCCACTCTTTACTCGACTTCAATTCATCAGTGATTTCAGTTGCTTGCAGAGTGTTCAGGTGTTGATGTGAGAACCCATGAGCACCAATAGTCACGCCAGGTAGTTTGCTCAGAGATACCAATTCGGTTTCGGATAAATACCTATTGTCGCCAGAAATCACATTTGCTGGTGTAACGAAAACATGAAACGGAAGATTGCTTTTACACAGAAGGGGTGCAGCAATTGTCAGGGTGTCTTTATACCCATCATCGAAAGTGACTGAGACGCCAGACGAGGACGAATCCTCGAGTGAGACGACTTTGCGGTCGGCCGAATTGGATTGCCGTGCCAAATAATCAACATGACTATTGAAGTAAGTTTCAGAAATTGAATAGATATCCGATTTTTGAAATGCAGATTCTGTATTTTTGACCACCGAGTGATACATCAAAACTCGTCGTAAATTCTGCTTTTTGTATTTAGAAACCAAATTGGCAGTGCTAACAACTTGAGCCACTCGATATTTCAACAGGTTCATTTTGTTGCTAGCCCTTCGGGCTTTGAGTTGTGGTGATCGCACGCCAAAGCGTAATCGCTGTACCTAGGTAGATTTTTATAAGAAATGGCGACAATCTTAAGGCCTGGGCAAATAATCGAATCGCTTGAGCTGGTTGAGTAGTCAATTGTCTGGCGGCGCCATAATGGGCAATCGCATACCGATGGCGCATGCGAAGCCTATTCATAATCGTTTGAGGTTGTGCACAGAAGTGAGTTTTCAAAACTATTAGTTCAGCGGCGAAATTTCTCAAGACACTGCTACTCGCACTGTCGGCAAGTCGATGAAATTCGCCCAAAACTTCAGGGATAAAAATAGTCTTTGGATTTTTGGATGCAAGGCGTAACCAAAGGTCGTAGTCCTCGGTTGTAATAATTTCTGGATTTTCATCAAAGCCTTGAACAGAGTCAAGTAAAGGCTTGGCGATAAAAGTCGTAGAAGTTGAGATGCAGTTGCCTTTGTATAAAAGACGGTTGTAAGTTGCGTTTGAAGCTGGTCCGTACATCACTGTGCGTTGAGTTAAATCGCTATTGATCCATAGTTCACCATGGCAAATAAATTGATTACCCGCTGAAGCTTGCTCGACGCATTTTTGAAGTTTGTTTGAATACCAAACGTCATCTGAATCTAAAAAAGCGATGAAGTTTCCGGTTGCTTCTTTCAGGCCGTGATTGCGCGAGGCTGCGATTACGCCATTGTTGCTGAAATTAAAAAGTTTGATTCGTGGGTCGGTAAAAGAATTTACGACTTCAATCGTGTTGTCAGTTGAAAAATTATTTACAACGACAGTCTCCCAGTTTTGAAAAGTCTGTGCCATAACTGAATCAAGCGCTTTTTTCAACAACTTTGCATGATTGTAAGTTGGGATCACCACCGAAACATAAGGCTTGGTGGTCATATTAGTTTTGAAACTTAAACCAATTTTTGCAGCTTTGCAGTAACGAATCTATTTCGTTTTCGATATCACTATTCAAAATAAGTCCTGTTGCAAGAAGTTTGGCTGAACTATATTCAAACGCAGGTGGCGCAGAGTCTGGGGTTTCGTTCGGCTTTTCTATTTTCGGCCTAAAACCCAAAACAACTTCACATCGTGTTGCAACGAGCTCTGCCACTTGGATTATCTGCAGAGATTTTCTGCCACCAACATTGAACAGCCCATCGGTAATTTGTTGTTTGTCTAGTTGGAGCGCATGGTTAACTGCCGAGCAAACATCAGTAAACGGAACAAAATTGCGAAACTGCAGCCCATGCGATTTGAGTGTCAATTTTTTTGTCTCAACTGCTTGGCGACAGAGGTCGTTGGCGATAATCTGCCAGATCTTGGCATCCGGCGACATTGGTGCACCAAAGCCGTTGGCCGACCTCAATCTGACTCCTTCAAGTTGTTGCGTACTGTGCGCGCGTTCAACTATCCGTTCTGCATCAAGATGTGTTTGTGAATAAGCATCTCGAGGGTTAGTTGGTGACGTTTCTGAAATCACCCCATTTAGATTATTTCCGTAAACCTGAATAGTTGAAAAATAGATAAACCTAAGGTTTTTATTTTGCCCAGCTTGCTCGACAATTCGACGCGTATATTCGACATTTACCAACTGTGCCATTTCTGGCTCGGCACGGCATTCATAATCGTTTAGTGCAGCAAGATGAACCACATGAGTGATTTCTTGAAGCATTTGTTTAATCGAGGTTTGGTTTTCAAAATCAATCACACAAACTTCGGCTTTCGGTGCCCAACTTGGGGGTTGACGCTTTTGCCTTGACGCCAATCGTAAATTGATTTCGGAGTCTTTAGAAAGGTCGGCCGATATTCGTCCGCCCAGTGTTCCGAACCCGCCAGTTAGAAGGACATTCTTGGTCATCGATGAATAAGTTGCCAGTTATATGGAAAGTGCGGGTCAGTTGGTTCGCGCCGATGTATTTCAGACGGATCATGTGGAATACCCGCACAATTCGCGACAATAGCCATCTCGGTTCCGATTCCTTTGAAGCCGTTCCATACTTTTGGTGGAACTGTTACTAACCAGTAGTTCTCTTCTCCGAGAAATAATTCTTGCACTTCACCTTTTGTTGGGCTCTCAGGCCGATCGTCGTAGAGCACAAACTTAATACGTCCATGAGGAACTGCGTAGTTGAGAATCATCTTGTCGTGAAAGTGCCAGGCTTTGACGGCATCAGGAAATACGCATGAGAAATATATTTCGCCAAAAGATTGAAAATCCTTGTCGGTATTTTTCAACATGTGCATTACTTTGCCCCGTTCGTCAGCGATTTGCAACAGAGGTGTAATAATTACGCCATCGATCATTTTGTTTTCTCCATATATTGGTTAATTTGAGATTCAGTTATTTCTCTGACTGAGTTTCCGTTATTGGCGTCGCGATACCACGACACCGTGTTTGTCATCGTTTGTAAGAAATCCCAACGTGGTTTCCAATTCATTTGTTGTTTTGCTTTGTCACAATTCAGATGCAAAAGACCGGCTTCATGCATCTTCGTAGCCGGTGTATCAATTTTTATTTCGCCAGATCCCCAGATATTCACAGCTTGTTTCGCAACATCGTTGACACTGTAGGCATCTGACTCATCTGGGCCAAAGTTCCAAGCACCATTAAATGATTTCGGTGACTCGCCGAGGTAGTGGGCGAGTTGCACGTATCCAGAGAGTGGCTCAAGAACATGTTGCCATGGGCGAGTGGCATTCGGATATCGCAACACGATCGGCTGGTTTGTTGAAAGCGAACGAATGCAGTCAGGAATAATTCGATCTTGTGCCCAATCGCCGCCACCAATTACGTTTCCTGCACGAACCGTCGCTGCGCCAAAATTTTCTCGAGTCGACAAAAATGAATCAAAAAATGAAGAGAAAACAAGTTCGGCCGCAGCCTTCGAAGCACTGTAAGGGTCTCGTCCACCTAGTTCGTCAGTTTCGCGGTAGCCATCGCGAACCTCTCTATTTTTGTAGCACTTATCGGATGTAACAAAAATCAGCGATCGAATCGAGTCAGTAGTTTTCACTGCTTCCATCAGGTTGACTGCGCCACCGATATTTGTGTCGTAGGTAGTTTTTGGGTCAGCGTATGAGCGGCGAACCAATGCCTGTGCTGCGAGGTGAAAAACAATTTCGGGGCTTGAAGATTTGATGAAGCGGTTTAGGCTTTCAGAATCTCGAATATCACCATCATGGTGTTTGATCAGTTTTTTTAAACCAAGTTGCTCAAAATGACTTTGCTCAGATTCAGCCGGTAATGCGTAACCATAAACTTCTGCACCAGCAAGATGCAACCACAACGAGAGCCAAGATCCCTTGAAGCCGGTATCGCCAGTAACCACGATGCGCCTCCCCTTGAAACTTGCGACTGCTTCTAAGAGCGAACCCATGGAGCCTTCCCAGATTTGAACATTTGATTAAGCAACTCCCAGTCGCGGTAGGTATCCATGCATTGCCAAAACTCGTCGTGGGGGTACATCGTCATCTGTGACTCGTGCACAATTTTCTGAATTGGTTCTTTCTCGAATACAAGATCTTCGCGCGGCTCGAGATAATCAAAAACATTTGGTTCACACACGAAAAACCCACCAGAGATTCTTCCACCAGACGCTTGAGGCTTTTCGTTGAAACCGGTGACATTATTTGTGTCATCAACTTGCAACTCGCCAAAACGACTTGGTGGCCGCACACCAGTGACCGTCAGAAACTTTTTATTGTCTTGATGATGTTTGACTAGTTTGCCAAGGTCAACATCACTTAAGCCATCACCGTAACTAAGCATGAAGGTTTCGACACCAATCAGTTGCTGTATCTTTCGAAGCCGCGCACCAGTCATTGCCTCAAGCCCAGTATCAACAAGTGTGACGACACAGTTATGGCGATTGATTAAACCTCTGAATTCGTGGATTTTTGGCAACCCAGGCTTTGCAGGTAACTGTGTCAACTCTCCATTTTGTTTGCGAAAAAAATCAACAACTGTTTCAGATTTATAGCCCAGACACAAGACAAAATCAGAAAAACCAAATTTTGCGTAGTATCCCATCAGGTGCCACAAGATCGGCATCTCGCCAACTTTGATTAATGGCTTTGGAATGTCATCGGCGACATCTCTAATTCTGGTGCCAAAACCTCCACAGAGTAGAACAGTTTTCATTGAGATGCTCCGCAATCTAAGACAAGCAAAGTTGGTTCAAAAATTCGAACTGGTGTTTGTGGATTATTTCTAAATTCGAGCACCGCTTGTTTTTTTGTAGCACCAGCAGTGACGACAATTCGATTCTTTGTATTTCGTAGTGTGCTCATAGAAAGAGTAATTCTTTGACTTGGTGGATTAGGTGAGTCGCTCACTAGACAACAGCTATCGGGTGAGTTAAGTGCCCGATGACCCGGCAGAAGGCTTGCGATGTGGCCATCATCGCCCATACCTAGAAGACAAAAATCAAACATATTTACTTGGTCAATTCTAGTTGCATATTCTTTGACTGCTTCTTCAAGACTTATGTCGGTTCGTGAACTAGTCACATTGCCGTATGCGTTCCCAAGAGTTTTTTGTAAAACTTGCCGAATCTGTAGATCATTGCGTTGCGGGTCGTCACTAGCGACACATCGCTCGTCAGCAAGAAACCAATTAACTCGCCGCCAATCTATTGACAACGGCGATAGACACTCTAAAGATTTTGTGATGGATCGCCCGCCAGCAACTATTACATTGCAGTCTTGTTGTCTGTTAACAGTTGTTTCGATAATTTCAGTTAAATACTTAGCCGTAAATTGAAAAACTTCAGATTCGGTCGCGAAAAGTTTCAGACGCGAATCAGTTTCGGAGAAACTATCTTTAATCGCCACTATTTAATTCTACGATAATTATTTCTTGGTTGCTTCTGCTGCGATTAGCGCTTTCCATTTAGGGAGTTGAGAGTCAAGATTAAATAGTGTGTTCGGCTTAATAATTGGCGGTGTGCCACCTAAGTTATTGAGCGCACTGCTTAATTCTTCGGTCGTCCGAACTACTTGAATTTCGACTCGACCGCGAAGTGGGCTCAGGTTAAATGATTGCGGATCTAAGCATTGAATCACTGGTACACCTGCACATACGCCATCTATAACTGCCGAAGTGATCGCACTGCAGTACAAAACATCACATTGGTCAAAATATGTAGCGAGGTCTTCTTTGCCTGAGACGACTTCAATGCGTGGATGAAGATCCTTAAATGTTTGGCTCCAATGTGGTTTTAGTAGCACGCGTAAATTTCTAGATTCGTTAGTTTGCAGCAGTTCGTTTAAAAGTTTCATTTGTGTTTGAGTAGCACTTTCGAGAAAATCTGTCGCTACCAGAATCGTGATTAATTCTGAAGAGTTACTAGATTTCTTGCGATTGTTTGTTGGCGCATTTACCAAGTGTTGATACATCAAGGCTTCAACATCTACGAGTTCATTTTCTGGGTATCCGGCATCAACTAGTGATGCATGTGCAAGTGGTCCATTAACCGCCACAAAATCGGGTCTTGGCATCGAGTTTTTACTTATGTCTGAAAATCTGTGTGGGTCAGACATAAGTCGCAGATCCCAAAATCTCACAGTTGAGTGGGCCACACCTACAAGTTGGCCGTGATCGTATTTACGCCAAAGATGAATAAGCGCCATTTCCCATGGTTGGTTCTCGATTAAGTAGAAGCCGAGTCGTTGCTTTG
>CALACK010000123.1 GCA_937890395.1 uncultured Acidimicrobiaceae bacterium
GTTTGATATCAGAATCATTGAGGTTGTACTTCTGCATTAGTCGAAAGGCGAGAGCAATCGCGGTCTCGGCTTCTGCCTGTGGGGTATTCGGATGATTGGCCCGCTCGAGAATCAACCGAACCTTGTCGCGAATATTGCTCGGCTCGCGAGCACCAGAATCAATAGTCACGGCAGAAATCTAGCTCTCAAAAATCAGATCTAATTTGTCGCCGATTACGCCAAGTGATGCAAGGCACTCGCCAAGCAAATCAGAGTCTGCGACAAGAGCGCGAAGCTCGTCAATTAAGTCGAGAGATTGGCCACACACGAAATCTAAACAAGCCACGATTGCGTTACCACGAATGAAAAACTTAGTACAGACACGACCTTCATTTTGTTGTTCAATTTCTTGCAACAGATCAAATGATCTTTCAACGCCGGTGACCAGCTCGATAGTGCATCTTGCAATTGGTAATCGTCCATCAAGAAGTTGGATCTCAATATTCGTGTCATCAATCTTTGCGCAAATTCGCCCATCGGCGCCAATGAGGTACTCGATATTGGCTGGGTAAAGTATGTCAATAATTTGAGAATGAAATCGAGCGGCTCCAAATTGTTCGCGATTGATCAAGATCTTCCAAGTTGGTCCCGCTATTTGCATGCGCGTCCCACTCTCAATATCGGCGCTGAGAGTGACCATTTCGTTCCTATCACCGCGAAGTAATTCGAGGACATATTTCAAATGGTCACGGTTGACAACGAATTGGCCAGTCCTGCCACAGATTACGGCCTGTTGGTTGAGTTGAACAGTTTTTGCTTTGGCTTCTTTGTATGAAGTAATTATTTCTAACGAACCGGCGCCAAAAATAATTTGACTCACCGGAGGCACCCGTTCGATCATCAAAAAATCTTTCATGCCTGTCGGATATTCGGTACCAAAAGCAATTAAATGTCCGATTTGCGCCGCTCTCAGTTCGGCAGTCGTAACATTGCTCGAGTCGAATTCAGAAAACTCTTCGTCTTGATCAAGCAGTTGCATTTCAGAAAAGCCGGTCTCTCCGGTGAACCTGGCCATATCGCCCGTGATGGTTAGTTCAACTTCTTCACCCATATTGCACTGATACTCTGCCTCTCTTATAAGTCTTAGTGGGATTACGTACTTGCCCGGAAAATTCGTCGGCGAACCAGTAACCATTACTTCAATATTCGGTGCCACCATTACCCAACTACGCTTGCCGTCGACTGATGCAAGTGTTATGCCTAAGCCATCAACTTCTGTGACATTAAAAATTGAAGCTGCATGTCGGATTTGCTCGAGTTCTGGTTCGCAGATTGTGCCGGCGTTTATCATCTTCATACCTTCTGTCTGATTGGAAGTAGTTTCGCAATGCGGAAGTCAACTGGTGCGGGGTGCGACTTTTTAAGAAGATCACTCATCGGTTTATCTTTGAGTTTCGCTTCGATAATTGCGCCATAGATTTGACCGACGTCTTCGAGTTGGTTTGTAAGTTCGCAAAGTTCATGGTGATCAAATTCGCCAATTACAAGACCGTATTCACTTATTAAAACTTTGTCTGGCGAGATGAAATCGCCAAGGCTGCATTTTTTGACCGCACTCAAGAACCTTCGGCGAAGTGCTTTCTCGTTTGGCGTTGGAAAGTATTGCTCAGTTGCCATTGCATTTCTCCTTCTCGGGGACGAAGCGATTGATGCTTTTGTCCGATCGTTATTTGGCCAATTCACTCACGGTCGCAGGGTAGGTCAAGCCTGTTGCACGATTGACTGCTCGGTACTCAAAGTCACCCGAAAATTACATATTCATCACATTTGCCCCAAATTTAGGCGTTGGATGCATAGCCAATCATTGAAAGCGCTGCGGCTGCGATTAGTAATCCGATGAACTGGCTCTTGT
>CALACK010000124.1 GCA_937890395.1 uncultured Acidimicrobiaceae bacterium
TGATGAATCTTGTCGAAGACGATCAACTCGATTTTGAGTATGAAGTCAACGACCACGTTGAAATGGGCTATGTGCAAATTCATTGCAAAGTATTTGATTTAGAGTTTTGTATAGGGATGCTTGGCGACGGGCCTTTCTATGAAGATCTGTTGTTTACTGCCTACTTCGGCGCATATCTCGACCCAGAGGTCTTGTGCACCGAATTCAATAACCGACATAAGTTCGCATCGGCGGTGCCATCGACGGTCGAGTCAGAAGATGGCAACGACGAAGATGACTGCCAAATAATTGAGGTAGAAAAGCTCGTGATACTTACAGGCGGCGTTACCGACAAGCATCTTGAAGCAACTATAAGTCTCTGGACCGGAATGCTGATTCACGCCGAACAACTATTTGAAGGCCCGACCGTTGAAGCCACCGATGGCGACGAGCCTGAGTGACCCGGGTACCCCGCATCTGCGATCTGATACATATATATACGTATAGGTCGGCTAGGCGCAGAAGCCCAATGATTAAAAGTCTCTAAACTGACGGTTATGACAATCACGATGTATGGCGCCGATTGGTGCGGGGACTGTGTGCGAGCCGAAAAGTTCTTCGTTGATAACAATATCGACTTTCAGAAGGTTGATCTTGAAAGAGATGAGAACAAGCAAATCGGTGAGGCAGAAGTTCTGCGACGCAACAACGGGCAAAAATCTATCCCCGTGATTGTGTTTGCTGATGACTCGCATCAAACCGAACCGACAAATGCTCAACTCGCCGAGAAACTTGGGTTGGCGAAATGACGGTCGACTACGCGAAGACTCTGACTGCGGCCGAGCGTGTGATCACCACTAGTGACGGCACAAAAATCAGCACCATAACTATGGGCTCGGGCACACCGATTGTGCTGGCCCACGGTTTTTCAGGCGATATGCACGGCTGGAATCTCGTTGCCGAAGAACTTGTTGCTCGCGGATACAAAGTAATTGCATTTGACCAGCGCGGTCATGGTCGCAGCACTATTGGTGCAAACGGTCTGGGGTCGCGACAAATGGTTGACGACTATCTCGCGGTGTTGCGCGAATACGACGTGAGCAATGGCGTGCTTGTCGGTCACAGTATGGGTGGATTTATTGCGATTCGCGCGCTCATCGAACAGCCGACGGCGATTGCATCTCACCTGCGCGGATGTCTGTTGATGGCGACGTTCGCCGGCGATGTCAATCGCAAGAATCTACAGAACCGAGTGCAGATTCCGTTGATTAAGTCGAGCATTAGCAGCAAACTAATTCGCAACCGTGTGATGATGACAATTTTGGCCAAGTCGCTGCTCGGCGATTACAAAGACAAAGACATGGTCAGCACGATGGTTGATGGATTTCTTGAAAGTGATCTAAAACCACTTGTGCCGATACTTACCGCGTTCGTTGATGAAAGCCGCTATGACCAACTAGACAAGGTGTCGCTGCCGTGCACGATTATTGTCGGCACGAAAGATAAAACCACACCGCCGTTTCACACCGACGACCTTCACGCTGGTATCAAAAATTCGAAACTCGTGCGCGTCGCTGGCAAAGGCCACATGCTCAACTGGGAAGCCCACGTCGCCCTTGTTGACGAAATCATCGCCCTCGCAAGTTAGTTAGGCGCGGGTCGGCCAGTGCGGGTCGGCCGGTGCGAGTCGGCTAGTCATCGTTAACCCTGCAATACCCGTGAGATAGAGTTTCTTTTGTAATCATCCAGACGATCTGAGGGGCTTGGCCCGTTGAAGATCACCAACCG
>CALACK010000125.1 GCA_937890395.1 uncultured Acidimicrobiaceae bacterium
GCGTCCGTACATTGCAGTAAATGCTTTGTTTGGCGAATCACAGTCTAGAACGGCAAAAAGTAGTGCTGGTTTAGCGCCAGAGATTTTCGTATTGTGTCTTTCTATGCGCAACGCAACTTCAAGATCTTCAACGATAAATGAAATTTTTGAGCGGTCACACCGCAACATGAATATTTTTACTGGTCGAAATATTGAATAAACGCCGAGCACCAATGTGGCACCAAGCGATAACGGCAAAAAAACTATAAAGCGGCCAAGCAAATATGCGAGCCGCAAATAACCGTCATTAGATATTGAATTACCGAAGAAAAAATACTTAATTAAGTTGGTCTTAATTCTGGAGATCATTGTTGAAAGTTTACTTAGTTGCAAGTGAATCAATGAGACCACGCAAGTAGCCGATGAGCTTGCCAAAATCCAATGCTGCACCAGTCAATAACAGCATCACCAAACGGTCTGGTCGTAAAAAATAAACCGCATTTGATTTTGACTTCTTGATAACTAGACCGAGACGGGCCAAAAAATATGCCACCACACCAGCAACGACCAGCGACGGCAAAAATATTGCAATGGCTATGCCCACTACTGCAGCTGAAATGTAAACGAACGGCGTTTTCTTGTTGCCACTACGCAATGTCGGTCTGGCATACAGGATTGACTTCTTAAAAACTTTCCAAAGATTCGGAGAAAAACTTGTTCCGAAATACGAGACAACCACAGAATCGTTAATTAGTCGCTTTTGTCCAAAACGATTTGCATCGCGAATCCACTGCGCGTCATAACCTGCTCGCAAGTCCTTGAACCTTCCGACAGTTTCAAAAATATTGCGCCTAAGCAAACTTGATGGCATGCATGGGCGAAAGCGGCGATACCCATATGTGTGGGCGATCGCACATTTATCGGTTATCCCTTCGCCAGAAGTGATTAGCCCACCTGATACCCAACTGGCATCAGAGTCGCTGATCAATATCGCAAATTGCAACGCAAGCCAATCTGGTGAAAAATTCAAACCGCAGTCCATGAAGGCGACGAATTCAGTAGTCGCAATGTCGACCCCCGCTGCTTTAGAACCGCCAGGTGTATTCGTACTCGAGTTGAGATTACGAAATGGGCAGGCAAGCAAACTCTGATTTTGAGTTATCCATGCATCAACTACTAACGACGAGTTATCGGTTGATGATGAGTTGACCATAATTACTTCCGAAGGTGCCAGAGTTTGTGCTCGCAACTGCTCAAGTGTTTCAACTATTACTTTCGCCTCATTGAAATAAGGCACGATTACCGTTATCTCGGTCAAATGTGCGGCCCTTTTTCTGTCCGTAAATAACCTTCGAACCAATCAATAGTTTGTCGCAACCCGTGATCGAAGCTTGTTTTTGGTTGCCAACCGAAGTCTCGTTCAACTGTTTTGAAATCCATATATTGCGTATCAATTTCACCCGTTGTTGATGCACTTTTCATCCGAGCGAGAATCACTTTTAGATCATCTTTCTTGTCGAGCATTTCAAATAGTTGCTCAATTATGCTGCGTACGCTGCGAGGTTGATTAGTGCCGGCGTTGTAAACCTTTCCGCGAAAACTATCGGGTGACTTTG
>CALACK010000126.1 GCA_937890395.1 uncultured Acidimicrobiaceae bacterium
CATAATGCAACGTGTGCGTCATCATCAAAGTTTTTATCATCTACGAAAAAGTGACCGTCTACATAAGTTCGATTACGTGGGTCGCCACCGGTGCGCACACCGCGTTGCGCGGCTTCAAGTGCACCTGGGTATGCGCGAAACGCCGATGAGTCAAGCACCAGCTGCACGCCCGAGCGTTGCGCCATCTCCCAGCCATGACCTGCAAGCCCGTATCCAGTCACATCTGTAACGCCATGCACAGCGGCACCAAGTTGTTGAAGTTGCTCAGAGGCTTGGCGATTCAATTGGCGCATGCCGGCAATTGCCACGAGTTTTTCTGCGTCGGTGCCGGCGGCGAGCGTCAAACCGGTACCGAGTGGTTTAGAAAGAAGCGCGATGTCACCAGCCTTGGCTCCGGCTTTGCGAAATATTTTTTTAGGATCAACAACTCCCTGCACCGCAAGCCCGAAGATTGGCTCTGGGTTGCGAATTGTGTGACCACCAGCAACAGAGCCACCAGCTTGTGCCACCACTCGGGCGGCGGCGGCAAAAATAGTTGAGATTGCCTCGCGCGGAAAGTGTTCGGGGAAAGCAGCGATGTTTACAGCCATCACAACTCGTCCACCCATTGCAAAAACATCGCTACATGCGTTGGCTGCCGAGATCGCACCAAAATCATCTGGGTCATCAACAAGCGGTGGAAAAAAATCTGTCGTGCTAACTAAAGCAACATCTTCACTGACTTGATAAACCGCAGCATCGTCAAACGGCGCTAAGCCAACTAATAGTGCCGGATCTATTGTTGACTGCGCACCGTTTGCAAGTTCGCTAACGAGATCTGTCAATAATGATGCACCCCATTTGGCGGCGCATCCACCACACGATGTCCACTCAGTTAATTTGATCGGCACAGAAAGTTTTGATGTCACGTCTGATTTTGCCGAGTTCATATCAACAGCCTATTTCACACCGACATTTGCAAACCCACTGAGCAAAGTTTCACCACGAATATCAGTACTTGAAAAAGTTTTGTCGATAGCGCTAGCCACGACACGAACCCCGGTTGGTCCGTCAATATCCCATAACAATGCAGGTCGCTCACCATGCCAGCGCACGGCATACGAAATTGTGTGAAGAGGTGTTGCCATCAGTTTGTGACATTCAAAGTTGACTCCAAGCCAAGATTCATCGATCCCGCGTGGGCAAATATCAATATTACCGTCGCGACGTTGCGCTACAAGTTGCGACTCAATCCATGATGGGCAACGCGAACTTGACTTCGTGAATGCAGTCATTTCGCGCGACACATCAGACTCTGGCAGGTTTGCCCAAACTCGCGCCACGTCGTCGCGCCCACGGCTCTCGCCGGCGCGGTCAAGAACCATGCCGGCAGCCAAGATCGCACGATCTTCATCCCATTGCACAACTTTATTTCGAGCACAACGCTTGATGATTTTTTCGGCTGCGACGGCGACATCGCTCGCCCACTGGGCAGGTTTGTCACCGAGCCGAACGCGCTCGGTAATATCCAAAATAAATTCGACATCATCAGATTGGCGATCAGATACTTGCGGTTCACTCAGCAAAATATCGCAACGTTTTTGTGTCAGCAATATTGACCAAGAAATTTCAGGCAGATCAACACGGCTAGAAACTTGTAATGCGGCAATCCACCCGCGTTCAACTTGCTCATAACCTGGCAACGCATCGAGTTCACTGGCCGTAAGTTTTCCCGAAATTTTATTAGCCGCACCAATTCGAATTGCTGCACGCATTGTGGCGTGATGCCCCACCGGAAACACGACACTGCCACTTGGCAAGTCAATGCCTTGCACCCCAGTTGGGCTCGGTTCACGCATCGTTGAAATATCTGCACGATCAAACGCCACAGCAAACGGCAACGATGAGTCGTTATAAATTTCAACAACTACGACGCCACCAAAATTGGCAACACCATAAACGCGTTGCACTGCATCGCCACCCGGAACTTTTAGCCGAGTCTCGATCACCGGCACCCCAGAAACTTGTCGCTGACGAATAGTTGTTTCATTAGCCGGCTCATACCACCGATCATCTGCGGCGATAAACCATCGCAAACGAGTCTCTCCATCAACTAATACATCGCCCCACGGCGTGACTTCGCTTTGCCATTGCGTTCCGCGCACACCTACTGTAAGCATTAATCCAACTCTGCTTTGCTGGCTCGAGACATCAGTTGCACCATCGCATCGCTCGCACTTGTCGTGCCTTCGCAAACTGCTGCAACTTGCTGGGTGATCGGCATATCAACTTTGTATCGCTGCGCGAGTTGCGATACCGAGAGTGAAGACTTGACGCCTTCTGCGACCATCTTCATTGACCCCGTAATCGAATCAATTGACTCGCCTCTGCCCAGTCGCACACCAACTGCGTTGTTACGGCTTTGTGCCGACGCACACGTCGCGATGACATCGCCAATGCCGGCCAAACCAGTAAATGTGCTGGGGTTGGCGCCAAGAACGACACCGAGTCGTGACATCTCAGCAAGCCCGCGCGTAATCAATGTCGCTTTTGAATTATCGCCGAAGCCCATTCCTTCAACAATGCCTGAGGCAATCGCAATTACATTTTTTACCACGCCACCTATTTCGCAACCGAGCACATCAGGGTTTGTATACACACGCAAAGTTGGTCGAGTTAACAGCACTTGAATTTGCTTTGCAACCTCATCGTCAGCGCAAGCAACAACTGTGGCGGCAGGTTGGCCAGCCAAAATTTCGTGCGCCAAATTCGGGCCAGTTAAAACTGCAACGCTATGGCGCGGCAAAACTTCAACAATCACTTCGCTCATTCGCATCAAGGTTTCGCGCTCTAGACCTTTTGTCAAACTGACAATCGGTGCGCTCGGCGAAATATATTTAGCGACTTCAATGAGTACTTCACGAAAACCGTTTGATGGCACTGCCATCATCACGATCGCTGCATTCTGAACTACGTCTTGCAACTTCGCCGAACATGACAAACTCTCGGTCAATACTGCTCCACCGAGATAGTCGACATTTTGATGTTGTGTATTGATCTGTTTGGCAAGTTCATCTCGCCTAGCCCACAACATCGTCGGCTGATTTTTCGCCACAACACTGGCCACCGTCGTGCCCCACGAGCCCGCGCCAATGACCGCGATATGACTATTCACGACCCTCAGCGTATGCGAGCACTAACAATTAGTTTCTTTAATTTGAGCGATCAAACCGTAGGCTTCGCACGTGCCTTCGCAGCAACCAGCCGATTTGAGCGAAACATTGGCGATGATCATCCCAATTAAGGCTTTTCATCAAGCCAAAGAACGGCTGTCAGATCTGCTGACGCCGGCTGAGCGTTTGGTATTGGCCAAAATGTGCGCCGAACGGGTGATTCGTGCCGCAATTGGCTACCAAGTTTTTGTTGTGTGTGATGACGAAGAAGTTGCCGAGTGGGCCCGAGCGCAAAACGCCAAAATTGTCTGGCAATCAGAGTCTGGTTTAAACAACGCCATTAAGGCTGGCGTCAAAGCTGTTCGGGCGCGAAACTTTGATTTAGCAATGATCATCCATAGTGACCTTCCGCTAGCCACTGGCTTTTCTCACCTATTCGAAAATAGCGATTTACAAACATTAAAAACTTCAATCACCGTTGTGCCTGACCGACATGAAGATGGCACAAACGTGATGATCGTGCCGACGGCGAGCGACTTCGAATTTGCTTACGGTAGAAACAGTTTCATTGAGCACCAGCTTGTTGCTGAGAAATGCAATTTAACGGTACGAATCATCCACGATCAATATTTATCTGTCGACATCGACACGGCACAAGATTTAGATCTTGCTCAGAAACTTCAAAAAATAACTAACATGATTAATTAAGCGATTAAATTAATCTATTAAATTAGCCCGTAAATAGAAGAAGAGGGGCCGAAGCCCCTCTTCTCACAGTATTCCGAACTGTTTTGCTTAAATTGGCTTAAAGCCTTATTTCTTCTTGGCCTTACGCTTCTTCTTTGCAGGTGCTTTCTTTGCTGATTTCTTTGCTGATTTCTTTACGGCTTTTTTTGCCTTCTTGCGCTTTTTTGCTGCCATTTTATTTCTCCTTGTTGTTTGTTATTACTTAATTAGCGGTTTGGATTCAGTGCAGTTTTGAGTGTTGAACTCGAGCTGAACTTCATCGCTGTTGATGCCTTTACCTGAACAGGAGCCCCAGTTTGAGGATTTCTGCCGATGCGGGCTTTTCTGTTTGAGGTGCTGAACGAGCCAAAACCCGGCCATGCAACCTTGTTGCCTTGCTTAGCGGATGAGACGACGAGCTCAAAGAATTCGGAAATCGTGCGTTCGGCATCTGCCTTCGACACTCCAGCTTTCTGTGACACTGCATCAATCAATTCTGCTTTAGTCATTGTCTAACCTGCTTTCTCAGTTACGGATTACCGTTACGCATATATTTGAGTAGATCCGCGAACAAATTACAAGCATTGTCGTGATTTTGAGAAATTTCTGTTGACGTTTGAAGTTATTAAAAAAATTCAAAAACTTGCAAATTACTTTTCGTTAATAA
>CALACK010000127.1 GCA_937890395.1 uncultured Acidimicrobiaceae bacterium
TCGCTTAGAACATTGGGTAGTTGTCGTCGGCGACTTGGCCTGAAGAGCCTTTACCACCAAATAGTTTTTTGAAAAATCTTTTGATTCGAGAGATCAAACTCATAGTGCTAATTCTCGCACAAGATAGGTTGCCACCGTGTCGTAACCGGCATCAGTTAAATGAACTCGATCAACAAATAACCATTCAGGTTTCTGAAGCTCAGGCACTTCGTTGAGATCTAAATACCTCATACCTAACTTTTCACATATTTTACGAAGATCTTGGCTATATCTAACTTTAAATTTTGCGATCTCGTCAAGTAATAGTGCGGAACTCTCTGCTTCTTGATCCAAAAGTGCAAAAAGTTGTATTTCTTGTTGAACAAGAGTTTTTCTTAACCACGGGATGAACGGCTGCAGAACAAAAGTTGCCGTGGTGCTGTGATGCTTTGCAAACATTTGCAAATATTCGCAATCACGTTCAAACACTTTCAACATCGCAGAATATGAATCTGCTTTAGTCGTCTTCTCTGAGTTGGATAACGGCGCGACACCTTTACCAATACCAAACTTTTTCAAAACCCCATCAATCAGCATCCGCAAAAGTGCTCGGTTGCCAACTGCGGCTGTGGCCATTTGCTTTTCAAAAAATGACTGTTGAAAAAAAGCTCCATACATTAGCGAGAACGCTCCTGGCATTAAAGCACGCATCAAATTATTGACTCCCGACATACTTATAATTGGCCCATTAACTTTTGTTGTATTTGAAAGATGCACCAGCATCGCCTCTTGAGTCGAATTAAAAGCCCGACCGCCAAAATTAAGCCAATTATGTTCGGTCAATTCGTTAAGACGACTCGTGATTGTCGCGCTATCAGATGTGGCTCCGATTCCAAAGACGGAGCTACTACCAATAAACAGAGAGGTTGACGAATTAGTTTTTGCACCTGTGGTCTTACGAAAACCATTCTCATCAGTCGAAACAGACTTGAAAGATAGATTTCGTGGATGAAAGTACATCAGATATGGCACCCATTGTTGGCGCGCGCCAAGTTCGTCGTAGTCGACCATCTGCGGCACTATTACATTTCGTTGCTCAACTGCAGAGCGAGAGTTTTTAGCGCTGGCGCTCAAAATGATCCTTTGGTAACTGGGCTTTATCAACCCAATAACTTTGCGCCGATTTTTTTGAAGTCAACCGACCCAAGCCAAAGATTCTTCGCGTAACGCCGGCCACAACTATCGCGCACCAAACAACGAACACGAAACTGCGCTTAATCAAGAGCGAACTCTTTTTGCCAGTCAGAGTCATGCTCAAACGCTGGTTGTTCAGATTTCGCTAACAGCAATGAACCGATCACAAGATAATCCATATCGGTGCGCATGAAACATGTGTATGCCTCTTCTGGCGTGCAAACTGGGGGCTCACCACGAACATTAAACGACGTGTTCAACAACACCGAACAACCGTGGCGCTGTTTAAACATCGAGAGTAAACTGTGAAATTCTGGATTTGTTTCTTGATGCACGGTTTGCACTCGCGCCGAAAAATCAACATGCGTCACTGCTGGAATCTCTGATCGCACGACATTCAATTTGTCGATTCCGAAAAGTTTCGACATGTCGGCGTGATCTTTGCTTCGACGATGTTGCGCAACTGGTGCAACGATCAACATATATGGGCTCGACTGAGCGAGGTCAAACCAATCGGCGACATCTTCTGCCAAGACCGCAGGCGCGAAAGGTCGAAACCCCTCGCGAAATTTGATTTTTAAGTTCATCTTTTTTTGCATATCTGGATGACGGGCATCACCCAAGATTGTGCGATTGCCGAGTGCTCTTGGGCCAAACTCCATACGGCCTTGAAACCAACCGACGACTGAGCCGTCATTTAATAAATCTGCGACACGAGTGTTGAGTTCTGTGTTCGCGAGTTTTTGATACGGGATTGCTTTCGAATCTAAAAATGTCGAAACTTCGGCATCAGAGAATTTTGGCCCTAGATAACTGCCGCGCATCGCATCGCTCTTTTTTACAGTCCGTGGATTGCCAAGATATTTGTGCCATACGCCAAGTGCAGCGCCGAGTGCCCCACCGGCATCTCCAGCCGCAGGCTGTATCCATACATTTTCGAAAATATTTTCGCGAATTAGTTTTCCGTTGGCGACACAGTTCAACGCAACACCGCCAGCAAGACAGAGATTTTTTGAGCCGGTTGTTGCGCGCGCGTATCGTGCGAGCCGACCAACTACGAGTTCAGTGACTTCTTGCATCGAGCGAGATAGATCCATTTCGCGTTGCGAAAGTTCTGACTCTGGGTTTCGCGCTGGGCCACCAAACAAGCCTGCGAATCGTTGACTCGTCATTCGATTGCTAACTGGAAAGTCGAAATATTCCATGTTCAAACGAAAACTTCCATCTTGTTGAACTTCGATCAGATGCTCAAGAATCGTGTCAACATATTTAGGTTCGCCATATGGCGCGAGCCCCATCATTTTGTATTCGCCAGAGTTGACTTTGAAGCCGGTGAAACTAGTGAACGCTGAATAAAGCAAACCAAGTGAGTGTGGAAACTTAATTTCTTTAATCACTTCAAGCGAGTTGCCACGACCGACCGACAAACTTGTTGTCGCCCACTCACCGACACCATCAATTGTCAGCACTGCTGCTTCTTTATAGGGCGAAGGATAAAAAGCCGACATCGCGTGCGCTTCGTGGTGTTCAGCAAATAATACTTCTCCAGAGAAATTCAAAAACTTTTGAATCTGTTCTTTCGTTTGTAATTTTCCGCCGAACCAAAGCCTGCCAGCAGCGGCAAAAGACTTACGACCACGCGGCGCATACGCCATGTGGGTTTTAACGATTCGGTTAAATTTGAGCATCGGCTTGTCGTAGAACACCACGTAGTCGATTTCGCTCTCTGAGATTTTCGCTTCAGCCAAGCAAAAGTCAGTTGCAAGACGAGGCAACCGAGAGTCATGCTTTCTGCGTGAAAATCGCTCTTCTTGAGCGGCAGCCACGATCTCGCCGTCACGCACAAGGCATGCGGCACTGTCGTGATAAAGCGCGGAAATTCCGAGAATGTTCGTCATCGGCGCTTTTTATTCTACAGTTTGACCGTGGCTAAGCAGTTGACAAAAGATTTAAATCCTCCCGCCTGGATGGGTTCGAAGGGACGGTTAGTTTGGAAAATCCTTCCATTGTTCATGAAGCTAAAGTCCGTGAGGCTAATTGCACAAACAATTACACGGTTCACCATCGAAAGTACATCCGAAAGCAAAATCGGGAAGCATGTTTTCATACTGAGTTCAGCTAACCCAAGACTTGATATGAGAATTAAAACTTATGCGACAAAAGAACCCGAGACGATTAAATGGATTGACGGGTTTGAGCAAGGATCTGTACTTTGGGATATTGGAGCAAACATTGGTTTGTACTCGCTCTACGCAGCCAAGTCTCGACAATGCAAAGTAATTGCTTTTGAACCTTCGGTTTTCTGCCTTGAGTTTTTAGCAAGAAATATTTGGATGAATGATTTGCAAAATCTAATTTCAATTGTTCCTAATCCGCTTAGCAATGAAACCAAAATAAATTTGTTGACGCTCAGTTCACGTGAGTGGGGGGAGTCTTCTAATTCGTTCGGTACAAAACTAAATCAAGATGGCGTTGAGATTCACCAGAGTCTTGATTATCAAGTTTTAGGCATGACGTTAGATCACATGATCACAAAATTAGGTTTACAAAAACCAAACCACGTCAAGATTGACGTGGATGGCATAGAACCAATAATTCTTTCGGGTGGTACAAATCTTCTAAAAGATGTTGATTCGGTCAGTATCGAAGTGCCAACTTACAGTGGAGCGAATGCGGAGGTCTCTGACATTTTGATTGGTGCTGGGCTAAGACTTGAACATCAAGAAGGCAATCAAATTTGGCGGCGAAATCGTGGCAGATCTATTTAGCGATTGCGCAATTTTGCGAGCAACCGCAAAATCTCGAGATACAGCCAGACAATTGTGACCATCAGTCCGAATGCTGCGTACCACTCCATATGTTTTGGCAATCCAGCCTTCTCGCCACGCTCAATAAAGTCAAAGTCAAGTGCCAAATTCATTGCAGCCAGACCAGCAACTATGAAACTGAATCCGATGCTCATCGGGCTCGAACTGTTGAAGAACGAAATCTTCATGCCAAATAAACTAAGAAGCATCGATACTCCGTAAAAAATTGCGATACCCATTGTTGCGCCGATAATTGTGCGGCGCATTTTGTCTGTCACTCGAATGACTCCAGTGCGATACAGCACAAGCATCGTTACGAACACACCAAGCGTTATACCAACAGCCTGAATTACGATGCCGTCATAGGCAGTGTTGAAAATTTTCGAAATCGCACCGACAAATAAGCCTTGGGCGATTGCATAAACAGGCGCAAGAACACGAGCCAGTTTTGGTTTAAATGTCAAGACGATTGCGCAGACAAAACCGAACAACGCCCCTGCTATTGCCAAACCCGGAAACGACACCGCGCCATTTGCTGCTTCGTTAACCGACGACCAGCCAAACATCGCCGAAGCCACAAGTAGCAACATCAACAACAACGCCGCACTTGCGGTGCCACTTGCTGTCATCGTCTCGGCCGACTTATAAGGCGAGACCGGACCATCAGTTATTGGAGCATGAAATACTTGCGACGAAGACTGCTGACCAGATTGCGGTGCCGCCCATCCAGCCTCGCCTGCACTGCGCTGCATTACTTTTGAAAATGACTTTTCGTTGAGAATTGGATTTGCCATAAATCAAATAATAACACTCAGTTGATTTTATTTAAGCCAAATTAAGTGAACTTATCGAGCATCAAATCGCATCGCAGAATTAACCCTATTAATCACACAAAATTCCGTGTTTTTTGCGTGTGTGTCCTTTGCCTCGTGGGTATCGTTAGGCGTGTCGTGCCGTCTTTGGCGCACTAGTTGCAATAGTTGCAATAATTTAAGGAGAATACGTGGCGAAAGAGCGAATTGACCGAGACGATGAAGACCTAGTTCGCCTCTACCTCACCGATATCGGTCAGTATTTGTTGCTAACCAAAGATGACGAAGTTCGCCTGGCTAAAACTATCGAAGAAGGCAAAATTGCCGAAACAACTCTCAATAATTCAGAGAAACAAATTGACCCAACCAAGCGTCGTGAACTAAACAAAATTGTTAAGGCCGGAACGCGCGCTGAGCGCCAGTTCGTGCAGTCGAATTTGCGATTGGTTGTTTCAATCGCCAAAAAGTATCAAGCCTCGGGCCTGCCGTTGCTAGACCTAATTCAAGAGGGCAACCTCGGTTTAATGCATGCCGTAGAAAAATTTGATTGGCGAAAAGGTTTTAAATTCTCAACTTATGCAACGTGGTGGATTCGCCAAGCGATTACTCGTGGCATTGCAAATACTGGTCGCACAATTCGACTTCCGGTACATGCTGGCGACACGTTGGCACGTCTGCAAAAAGCGCGCTCACGCCTCGAGCTGAAGTTTGGTCGCCATGCGACACTCGCCGAATTGGCTGAAGAGGTTGAGATGCCTGCCGACAAAGTGACCGAAGCGTTGCGCTTTGCTGCTGAGCCACTTTCATTGTCAGAACCGTTGCGCGAAGACGGCGATGCCGAACTCGGCGATGTTGTTGAAGACCGTTCAGCAGAGTCGCCATTTGAAGTTGCTGCCACTGCACTATTGCCAGAAGAAATTACTCGACTGCTTGCGCCGCTTGATCAGCGTGAGCGCGAGATTTTGGCGTTACGTTTCGGTCTTGATCGTGGTGAGCCACGAACTCTCGAAGAAGTCGGCGAAGCATTCAACTTAACTCGTGAGCGAATTCGACAAATCGAAGCACGAGCGATGAGCAAGTTGCGCCATCCATCTAGCGATACGGGTGCCCGCGACCTTCTCTCGGTTTAACCCCGCCCCGACGTGTTGTGCGTCATCGGTGATTTAGTTGAAGACATTGTCGTTTGGTTGCCAGAATCTCTTAATTACGGCGCGGATACTCCGTCTCGAATAGTTCGCACTCGCGGCGGTAGCGCATCAAATGTTGCCGTGTTCGCCGCAACTGTTGCTCGAAAAGAAACCAATCAAGCGGCTAGCTCACGGCTGATTGCGCAAGTAGGTGATGATCGTCTCGGCGATCAATTAGTCGGCACACTGCGCGATGCTGGCGTCGATCCATGTGTTGTTCGCAGCGGACGAACTGGCTCAATAGTGGTAATCGTTTCGCCCGACGGTGAGCGCACGATGATCACTGATCGTGCAGCAGCGACTGAACTCGATTTGGCCCCAGAAAATTGGTTTGAAAATGTTTCACTGCTACATGTGCCGGGGTACTCATTATTTTCTGAACCACTAGCAACTGCGACGCGTTCATGCATTACTACTGCGCACGAAAAAAATATCCCAGTAACAATTGATGCTTCGTCTGCATCATTAATTCTCGCGTACGGCGTCGCTAAATTTCGAAGTCTTGTAGCCGAGATTCGACCAAAGATATTTTTCTGTAATACCGATGAGGCCGAAGTAATGAATCTGACGACACAACCATTAGACCTCGACATCGTGGTGATTAAATCTGGCGCTCGGCCAACCGCGCTGATCGAGAATAAAGTCGTCAAAATGATTGAAGTTGAGCCTGTTGGCGAAATTATTGATACAACGGGGGCAGGTGATGCCTTCGCCGCTGGCTTCTTGACAAAATTTAGTGAGAATAATCTCGACACCTATATATCTGTCTTGGCTGGCCATCAACTTGCCGCACGTGTTTTACGTAGTCCAGGCGCGACAATGGATACACAATGAATTCGTATCAAATTCGCGTTAGCGACGAAGTCAGCGCGGCACTCTCGCAGCACAAACCAGTTGTCGCACTCGAATCAACTATTTTTTCGCATCTCGGTCTGCCATCGCCAGCAAACCTTGAGGCATTAACTCGCTGCACTGCGGCGCTGCGAAGTCACGGTGTCGTGCCAGCAATTACTGCGGTGCTTGATGGCGTCGCACGAGTCGGCATTGATCAAAGCGAGTGGCCACTAATTCTTGGCCCCGCGAAAAAAGTTGGCGAGCGCGAACTCGGGCTAGCAGTTGCCCAGCGATGGGCCGTCGGCGCGACAACTGTTTCATCTTCACTGTTACTCGCGGCTCGAGCCGGCATTCGTGTTTTTTCAACCGGCGGTATCGGCGGCGTGCATCGCGGTGCCGAAACAAGTGGCGACATCAGTAGCGACCTTGGTGCAATCGCCCAACATCATGTCGTCACAGTTTGCGCGGGCGCGAAATCATTTCTCGATCTGCCACGCACTCTCGAATATCTTGAAACACTCAGCGTGCCGGTGCTTGGTCTTGGCTGTGATTTTTTTCCAGAGTTCACCGTTGAGCGTGGCGATTTAAAAATACCTGCACGAGTTGAAACGATTAAAGAACTCGCGGAAATTGTTCGGGCCAACGATGCACTCGGACGCAACGGTGGAATCCTCGCTTGCGTGCCTGTTCCAAAAAAAGACGGCTTACTTAAATCATTTATGGATGAAATTACGGCGACTGCGCTCAATGACGCGAACAACCAAGGCATTACCGGTGCGGCTGTTACTCCTTATGTTTTAAAATTCATCGCGAATGCAACGCACGACGCAAGTGTCAAAGCAAACCTTTCACTAGCCGAAAACAATGCGCTAACCGCCGCGCAACTCGCAGTCGAACTTTCTATAGCGCAATAATTTCTGGCGGAGGCGGACGGGAATCGAACCCGCCGAACGAGGTTCACTCGTCCCAACCGCTTTGAAGGCGGCGGAGCCCACCAGGTACCCGGACACCTCCATCGCGAAGGCTACTTGTCTAATTTTCAGATGACGCAATTCAATCTTTGCGTACACATGCAATAACTCGAACCTAGTTACGACACTGGGCTCAGTTAAAGGAGTAAAAAAATGATCGTTTGTTGGTCAGTAAAAGGTGGTAGCGGCACAACAGTTGTTGCATCAACTATTGCATTAATGCGCGCCGCAGAATCACAACGCGGTGCACTGCTTGTTGATCTTGCTGGTGATGTGCCAGCAGTTCTTGGTTTGGCAGAATCATTGGGGCCCGGCATTAACGATTGGTTTGCGAATTGCGATCATGAGTCGCGCATGACATTGCAGTCAATTGCAATTCAGGCGACGGCGAATTTACAAATTATTACGCGTGGTTCAAAACAATTAGATGCAAATACAAATTTCTCAGAACTATATGCCGCACTAAAAACATTTGATTTACCAATAATTGTTGACGCTGGCTGCGGTCTGCCGTCACCCGATTTACTTGCTCACGCCAGTTCATCGTTGCTAGTTACTCGTCCGTGTTATTTGTCATTGCGGCGGGCTGCACAACTTTCGGTGTCGCCAACTGGCATCGTGTTAATCAACGAGGCCGGTCGCGCGCTCGGCAAACATGATGTTGAAGCCGTTATCGGCGCGCCGGTTGTTGCTGAAATTAGTTTTGATGCTGCAATCGCTCGAGCGATTGACGCGGGTTTACTCGCCAGTCGAATACCAACAATTATGTCTAAACAACTTGCAGCAGTCGCATGAGCCGAGCAGTTTTAACTCGAATAGCACCAAAAGTTCACAGTTGCCTCGATGAATTTTTTAGGGATGAAGATATTCGTGAAGTCATGGTTAACGCAGGTTCGCAAGTTTGGATCGAGCGCAACGGTGAACTCTTGCAAGTAGGCACAATTCACCCAGATGACACACGGGCATTTATCGAGCGAACTTTGCTGCCGCTTGGTCGACGCATCGACATAACCTCACCAGTTGTCGATGCTCGGCTAAGCGATGGCTCAAGATTGTGCGCGGTGATACCACCAATTGCAGTCGACGGACCATGCGTCGCAATTCGTAGATTCTCTGCAAAGCAAATGCAACTCGAAGATTTCGCTCCACCAGAAATAATCGCATTGTTGCAGCAACTAATTTACGATCGCCGAAATATTCTCGTGAGTGGTGCGGCATCTGCCGGCAAAACAACCCTGCTTAATGCATTATGTGATTATCTACAAACCAATGAACGCATCGTGACGATCGAAGACATCGCCGAACTTCGACTTAACCACCAGCATGTACTTCGCCTTGAAGCCAGGCCCGCATCGCCAGATGGCAATCAAGAGATTTCTACTCGATCACTAGTGCGAACCGCGCTTCGACTTCGACCAGACCGACTAATTATCGGCGAAGTTCGTGGTGCTGAAACTCTCGATATGTTGGCGGCAATGAACACCGGTCACAGTGGTTCTATGTCTACGATTCATGCCAATAGTTCACGCGACGCAGTTCGCCGAGTTGAGTCACTTGTGCTGCAGCACGCTGCAAACTGGTCGCGCGATGTCGTGCAAGATCATGTTTCTTCTTCAATTAATGCCATCGTGCATGTTGCGAGACATCTCAATGGCGCTCGATCTGTTGAAGAGATATTGCTACTCGACGGTGAACGAAGTTTCTTTTTAGTGCAACATGGCCAAATCATCAGTGAGCCATCGGTGTGAAACATTTAGTAGCGATTTTTGGCGCAACCATCTTTGGATGTCTAGTTGCTGCTATTGGGTTTTGGTATATACAAATACGGCTGACCAAAGTGTGGGTCAACCAGCGGCTCTCACAAAATATACGGCGACTTGAGCGAAATTCGTTGCCTGGCGATCTTGTTTTGTCTCAGTCGTCGACTTTACAACTTGAGCAACTCGCTGAGATTTTAGATACGACTGCTCGGCACCTTCGACTTGGCGAATCTTTTGCTAGCGCCTTGCAAGCAGCAGTCTCATCACAACATTGTGCGATTCAAGTTCTGCAAAACTTCTCTTGGGCCTGTGCATTGGGTGAAGCAGCCAGCGAAATTTCTAAACGACTTCTGAAAACTGCAAAAACTAAAGACCAACAATTTGTCGTCAAGACTCTTGAACTTGCAGCAACAGGCGGGGTTGGCGGTGTGATGGCACTTGAACGTGCGGCAATTGTGATCCGCGAACGGGCAACACACATTGACGACAGATTTGCGCAAGCAGCACAAGCATTGCTCTCAACTCGCATCTTGTCATGGACACCTCTCGTGGTTGCGGGATGGCTCGTAGTTTCTAGCGCGCCAGTGCGCAATTATTTAATTCTCAGCCCATCTGGATGGGTCTGCCTGCTACTTGGCATTGGGCTGAATCTTGCAGGCCGCAAGTGGATGCATGCAATTATCACACCGAGTGTTGTCTCGTAATTCGTGTCATGATTTCGATCTTGATTTTTATCAGTATTGCTGTCGTGTTATATCGACGCAAGACAAAATCAACTAGTAAGCCGAATTTTGGTATGTATATTCCAGAAATTATTGATGTTTTGCTTGTATTAATTCGTGCAGGTCAAAGCCCTGCGTCGGCAATGGCGCAACTTCACTATTGGGCGCCAGACAATTTATATAAGCACCTAATTCAAGTGCACACTCGGCTGCTGCAAGGCGAGCGCTTCATCGATGTAGTCAAAACCCTTCGTGATGATCTTGGCTCAAGTTTTTATCCATTGTGCGACATTCTGGTTAGCGCAGACCGAGACGGCTTACCGATCACATCAGTGCTTGACCAACTTGCGCACCACGCTCACCTTGAGCGCCGACGATTGCAAGACATTAGTGCTCGACAGTTACCAGTGCAGTTACTGCTTCCACTCACTTGTTGCATTTTGCCTTCGTTTGTTTTGCTGGCGATGGTACCGCTTGTTGTTAATTCCCTCTCGGCTGTTTCTGCTCAACTCTTCTAACGAAAGCGATTTTCGTGTTTAGATTTAAAAATGATTCAGGCCAAGCAACAACCGAATACGCACTAGTACTGCTTGGCGCAGCAGTAATTGCACTTTTGGTTATCGCCTGGGCGACAGATGGTGGTGGTGCTGGACGCATCGGCGAACTTTTTGACACCGTTCTTTCTGGCATCTTTGATCGCACCGATGCTGTCGGGTAGCAGTTTTAATTTGAAACATACGCACAAAATTGGGGTAGATGAACCAGGTCAAGCCACGGTCGAATTTGCACTCGTGCTTCCGTTTCTTTTTCTGTTTTCATTAACAGTCGTACAAATTGGCAGTGTTGCAAACGATCAACTCGCGCTTGGTCATGCCGCTCGCACTGCTGCACGCGCAATTTCGCTCGCAGATGTGACCAACGAAAACGCAAGTCGAATCGCACTTGATTCTGTTCAGAATTCAATCACGCTTAACCCAATTGATATAAATGTTGAACTAAATGAGATTCTTGCTCAAGTCACACTTACATATCAGCGTCAAATCAATATCCCAATAATTGGCAAATTATTTAATAACGTAACTTTGCAAGCAACTACCTCTATGCCTCGCGAACTACCAAGTGAGACGCCAACTTCTAGTTAATTTTTCGCATACCTTTGCGATTTGACATTCGAACACGAACTTTTTGTTCATCTTCTAAAGCAAGTTC
>CALACK010000128.1 GCA_937890395.1 uncultured Acidimicrobiaceae bacterium
ATGAGCGATGAAATGAGCGATGCAATGAGCGATGAAATGAATGATGATTTTAAGCATCGACGCAATGGCGATGTCTATGTAGTTACCGACGAAGAAAAACAGTCATTTAAGACAAACGGTTATGTGCACTTGCGAGGGGTCCTCTCACAAACCGAAACAGATGAAATCGCAAACGTGTACGAACAGTTTTTACGACGCGAAATAGCCGTAACTGGAAGAGACTTTAACGATATGACATCTGGCGAATTTGGCACCGATGCATCGGGCTACGCGATCGCAAATGTGATGTGCCCTCGAAGGTACTATCCCCAATGGCAAGATAACATTTTTGAGCGCCGCGCAGCAACTATCGCTGAGCAGTTATGTGGCCCAGGAATGCAGATTGACTTTGATCAGTTATTGGCCAAACAGCCTGGTCGCCACGACGCCGTGTTTGGCTACCATCAAGATCAGGCATATTGGATTGACACAGATGATCGCCGCACCGCCACATGTTGGCTAGCCGTTGACGATTCAACAACCGAAAATGGATGCATGCAGTTTCTTGCCGGCAGTCATCGCCAAGCGGTGCGCCAGCACCATCCATTGCATCGCGACCGCACAGAAAGTCACACACTTGTTACCGAGTTGCGTGACGGTGATGTGATGACTCTTGTACCGATCTCGCGCGGTGACATCACGGTGCACAACGAAGGGGTCTTGCACGGCTCAGGCGGAAACTATTCAACGGGTTCGTGGCGGCGGGCCTACATTGTTGCGTTTCGCACCGATGAAACTATCAGCGCCGAACGCGCGCTTGGTTTTACTCACTCGCATAATGACAACATTGAAGTCCTTGATGCGGTTGATGGCTTACATGCAAAACCTAGTGCTGGCGCACAATTCAGTCGCGAAACGGCTACTTGAGAAGTTCTTGAATTTGTGGGTCGTCGATGATTCGCTTGCCGAATACTTTCTCACCGACAGTTGACCAATGAGTACGGTCGCCGTAAGTAAACCCTTCGGGAACATCAAAGTCTTTGCGGTAGTCAAATTTAACGATCTGCATTTTTGATAAATATGCAACCGCAGACTTTTTAGCCAGCCTCTTCAAAATTCTGTCTACTTGACTTGAAAGTTGCTCAGACATCTGAACAGTATTAAGTTCGCGGACAATACCAACTAAAGGATTGAACCCGTATAGATCAATTCGCGGTTCTATCTGAGGCCCGAGCCAAACAAACTTTTCGTGTTTTTGAATTAGAATAGCACTATCTAAAATCACCTTTGTATCAATTTTTAACTGATTGATTTGGATGACATCGTTATCAATCCATGTTGAAGCTTCAAGCGTAAAAAAAATCACTTTTATATTTGGTTTCGAAGTGATAATTGTTTTTGAAAGTTCATCTGCGAATTCAGAATGAGAATCGCTATGTCGGTACACGCCGAGCACGAACCTCTCAGGAAGGTTGATGCTCAAAGCATTGAACAGATCTTCGGCGTGACTGTCGCCAGTAACCAATATTGGCGGGCCATAGGTGTTGGTGCACCTCTGAAATTCTGTGTTGTCTTTGCTACCGCTGAGGTCAACGAGAGATGTTTCGTAAGCGCAGTCACGCAACACTTTCACTTCAGCTGATGCCATCGCGATGTCACGACGACGAAAGGTCTCGGCTGCACTTGCCGGAATACGGCTTGGGTAGCCCTCTTGGTTGATAACTCGATTTGCATAAACATATAGCGACACTGCCGAAGCCAGAAGCGCGATAACCAAAACGATTTCTGATTTTCCGCGCAGTCGGCGCATTGGCTCTTCAATTACTCGCCACGACACGATCCCCAGCAACAGACACCCAGAAACCATGATGCTTTTTTCAGTGGCAGTCGGGATGGAATATGGGGTTCCATAGATAACGGTCTTGGATAACGCCAAAATTGGTTGATGTACGAGATAAATACTGAAAGAGGCGCGTCCGATTATTTGTATCGGTTTCCAAGAAAGAACAGCAACGACAGCGTTCATTCGCGGAAATAATAAAAAGATACAAGTTAATCCAACTGGAATCAGCGACATCAGCGAAGGTACTGCCTGAGCAGAGGAGTAAAACGGCATCAACAACAACAGCCCAATAAATGCGAGAGTCGTCAAAACTTTTTTCTGATTTATTCTTAGTTCATAACGCAACTTGTCTGATGCGATAATTGCACACAGCCCACCAAGTGCAAGTTGTACAACTCGATTTAAAGTTGAAAAGTATGGCGCACTCGTCTCGGCTGAACTCAGCGTCATTGAAATAACTGAAAGTACAGATATTGCACTTAAAAAAATGAACAGACGCCGCTTCGTATTCATGAAATAGACAGCGATTGGAAACACTAAGTAAAATTGCTCTTCAATTGCCAGACTCCAGAGATGAGAAAGCGGTAGAAAAGCTGTTTCTGGTGAGAAATAGTTAGTTTCTCGAGCAATTTGTCGATTTGAGTTCAAGATCAACACCGACTTGAGAGTTTCTGCATATTTCTTGTAGTCGACTGGCATTAGCCACTGGTGAACAAAAATTGTCGTCGCAAATAATACGACTATTACAGCCGGCAGAATTCGTCGAACTCGCCGTCGGTAGAACTCAAACAGTGAAAACTGGCCAGCCTCAAGTTCTTGCAGAGTCTTTCGAGTAATGACAAACCCCGAAATCACAAAAAACACATCTACACCGAAGTAGCCACCTGAGAATCCTCTGACATCAGCGTGAAACAGTAGAACTGCAAGAACAGCGATCGCTCGCATTCCGTCTATCTCGCGAATATGGCCGCTCACGGGTGCGCTATTCGCTGTTGCGGGCAATCTTGACATTTACCGAGTCTAGGATTTATCGCTATATGTGAGGTAGATTCGTGGGATGGAATTTAGATATCTCGGCCGAAGCGGCTTCAAAATCTCAGCAATTAGTTACGGCAATTGGATCACCCACGGCAGTCAAGTTGAAGAAGAAGCCGCCAACGCCTGCGTTAAGCGCGCACTTGATCTCGGCATCACAACTTTTGATACTGCCGATGTTTACGCAGGTACAAAGGCAGAAGAAGTTTTAGGTCGCGCACTTGCTGGCGTGCCGCGTCAGAGCATTGAAGTCTTCACCAAGGTTTATTGGCCAACGGGTGCGGGCGTCAACGATCGCGGTCTGTCACGCAAGCACATCATGGATTCAATTCACGGCTCGCTCAAGCGCCTACAAATGGATCATGTCGATCTGTATCAGGCCCATCGCTATGACTCTGAGACTCCTCTTGAAGAAACAATGCTCGCTTTTGCCGACATAGTGCGTCAAGGTAAAGCCCTATATATAGGTGTCTCAGAATGGGATGCGGATCAGATAACCCGTGGTGCCGCACTTGCGCGCGAACTGCGAGTTCCGTTTATTTCTAACCAGCCCCAATATTCGATGCTTTGGCGTGTAATCGAACAAGAAGTAATCCCTGCATCGCAAGACGAAGGTATGTCGCAAATTGTTTGGTCGCCAATGGCTCAGGGTATTCTGACCGGCAAATATCTACCAGGTCAACCACCACCAGCAGGGTCACGTGCAACAGATGAACTGAGTGGTAAAAACTTTATTGCGCGCTGGATGAATGACGATGTGTTGACAAAAGTGCAACTCCTTAAGCCAATTGCTGAGCAGGCGGGCATCTCGATGGCGCAAATGTCGATCGCATGGGTGTTGCAGAACAAAAATGTCGCGACAGCCATTGTCGGCGCAACACGACCTGATCAACTTGACGACAATGTCAAAGCCGCAGGCATTGTGCTAGACGCCGACACGCTAAAAGCCATCGACAAAGTTCTCGACGGCATCATCATCAGTGACCCGCGCAAAACCGAGTCACCAAATACCCGACCGTAATTGCGCTAGTTAACTCGCGTACTGCGACTTGTCGCGGGTCGTCATCGCCCGGAAATAAATCCATCAATCCCCTCACAACTGCCGACAATGCTGCGACTGTCAGCACCGCCAGCACGATCTCCGTTTTCGTTGATAACGATCATATTTGCATGGCCGAATCCAGAGTCGAGTCGTGGGCGTCTTTCAACTTTGTGTCCGCGCGCAGCCAAATCTGTCATCCAGTTGTCGGGCGCGTGCCCTTCGATTTGAACTGTTGGTGCTTCATTTGTCCAAGTGTCAAAACCAGTTGCTGGCCCACGAAGAACCCATCGACCAGCATCGACTAATTCTTTTGGATTACTTGATTTTTTTTCGCGTAGCAACCGAGTGATGATCTGCAAAATAATTTGTGGTTGAGCATCACCACCCATCGTGCCTAAAACTGCAAACAACGAACCATCGGCGCGGGTTATAAGTGATGGACAAAGCGTGTGTGGTGGTTGCCGACCCGCGGTCAGCTCTGACTGGTGACCCTTGATCAATGAAAAACCTAAACCGCGATTGTGCAAATTGATGCCTGTACTAAGTTCAACGAGACCCGAACCGAATCCTGAAGCGTTTGAGTTAATCAGCGAAACACCCATTGCGTTCTCATCGACTACACACATAAATGTAGTGTCGCCATTCGCGCCCGGATTTGATCGCCGTGATGCGTACTGTTGATTGATCAGCGATTTTCGTGAAATCAGTTCAGGCAAAATTGCATCAAGATCTGCGCGGTCATGCAAAATGTTCGGTCTGTCGTGCCCGACGGCGGTTGAGGCTTCTATTAACAGGTGTGCCCATTGTGGGTCATTTGGGTCGTCGGGTAGGTCAAATTGCTCACTGATTGCCAGCGCTGCGAGAAATAAATATCCTTGCGATGGGGCGGCAGTCGACCAAACGCGATGACCATAGACGTCAACGAAGAGGGGTTGATCCCAAGTTGCGTTTGCATTTGCTAAATCGTCAACCGTATATGTTCCGCATCCCATTGCAATCAAACCTGCCGCGAACTCTCCGGAATAAAATGCGCTTTTGCCATCTACGGCAATTGCTTTCAGTGTTCGTGCGACCCCGGGTCGTTTGATAATCGAGTCGGTCGCGGTTGCTTGTGTGAGAAGTTCAGCAAAATTAGGCTTTATCGATTGATCAAGGCGCTGCAACGAACTGACTAGTGGTGACGATGCTCTGAAACCATTTTCGGCAAGAGAAATTGCAGTTGCAAATATTTCGCCAAGGGCGAGCGTGCCGAATCTCTCGTGCAGTGAGACCCAACCGGCCACACAACCTGGAACGGTGACTGAATTAAAATTATTTAGCATCGGCATCTTTGTGAATCCGTCAGCACGCATTTGGTTTGCGTTTACCCCTGAGCCGGCACGACCTGCGGCATTCAAAGAATGCACTTCGCCGTTGATGTGAACGAGGGCGAACAAGTCGCCTCCCATCCCACAAAGATGTGGTGCAACAACAGCCATTGTCGCACTCGTCGCGATTGCAGCATCAACGGCATTGCCACCGTTTTTAAGCACTTCAAGACCAGCGCGCGTAGCCAGAGAATCTGCACTTGAAATCATTGCACTACTTTATGTCTTGGTGCGCCCACCCTTGAAATGTGAAACAGTAGAAACGGTTGCAACGAGTGTTGCGATTATCACGAGTATTGTATTTTTATGTTTATTGTGACGGCTATTAGAACAGAACGAGTAACACACATAGCGTTAATTGCGGTCGGTATTGCTGCAGTATTTATGGGTTTTTCTTGGGTCACGCTTTTAATCTGCTGCGTTCTGTTTAGTAGCGCGATTTTTACAGGCGTCTACCGGTTTTTGTTGTGGCCAGTTGGGTTGATGCTCTCGCTGCTGTTTTTGTATGGCAGTTTCGTCGTTGCTTCTAAATTCGGCGCATCAGGAATCTCAACTCGCTGGGGGCAAGTTTCGCTCATGTGCATGCTGGCAGTATCTGGTTCATGGGCTGTGTTGCGCCGCGAACTAACTAAGCCTGCATTAACCGTGCCTGAACTAGCCGTGCCTGAACTAGCCGCGCCCGAACTAGCCGCGCCTGAACTAGCCGCGGCTGAACCGAAAATAATTTCGACAGCGAAGGCTTTGTTGATATCGGCAATACCGATCTCAGTTATCGTCGTCGCTTCATTTCAATTGTTGAGCGAGCCGGTGAAATTGGTTGCGGGCTATACCTATGGCGGCGATCACGGTGGCCACGCGTCGTTTATTCTCGGCGTCACCCAGTGGTGGCGCGATGGCAGTGCTGGAATGGTCTTATCTAATGCGTTTCCAGTTTTTGGCTACCCAGTCGGAATGCACAATGTGGTTGCCCACGTAACAGTCGCGTCAAGCCACACGACAGGCTCACACTTATTTCGAGTACTAATGTTCGCTGGCTGGTTTGACTTAATTCAGTTTGCGGCGTATGTGCAACTCGTTGGCGTGGTTGCGATCAGATTTATCAAAACCGTTAACTGGTTCGCTGTCATTTTTGCAAACGTCGCAATTCTCGTGATGATGTCGGTGCCAAATATTGTGCAACAAATTTTATGGGATGGCTTTTCGACGTCGTTAAGTTCAGCCTGGATTTCTTTAGTAATTTTTGCTATTTCATTTCGCAAGTTCACAGTTTTCAAAGGCAAAGATGTTTTCTCATCGTATTTTCTGTGGGTCGTTGTCGTCGGAGCATCTCTTGGTCTTGTCTATCAACTCATTTCATTGCCGTTTGTCGTCGTCACTGTTGCGTTATCTGGCGAGTGGTTGTTGCGTCGTTTCGGTATTGATCTGCGTTCGGCGAGTAAACGTAACATGTCGATCAAAGTTGTCGCAATCGCGATGTTGACTATCGCACTTGTTGCTGCGCTCTACTGGCCAAAGGGCATGAACGGCCCAGTTTTTCGAACATTTACAATGCAGGGCGCAACACGCAAACCAGGTCTGATGTATGTGGGCTGGCTCTCGGTCGTGACGATTTTGTTGTCAATTTCTCTGCCATGGTTGGCGCGAAAAAAGAAACTTCTGTTTGATGGCAATGACAAATGGATAATTTTGCCACTGGTTGGCGTGACCTATTTAATTTTCTTAATTCTTATGCGCACCGATCAATATTCGTGGACAGACACCCCGTATTACTCAATCAAAATGATTTGGCAGATTCTTTTTATAACGATGCCACTTCTAGTTTCGTATTCGATATTGATCATCGACGCAGCATTACAAAAGTCGGCAATAACATTTCGCAATTTCGTGAAGTATGGCCTTGTTTGCGCAGCGTTAGGGCATATTTTTGTAGGAGCGTATACTCCGCAGGTTGCGAGAGAACACCGAAGCAATATGTGGTTCGCAGATGGCGTCAGCCAAGTCGACTTTGATAAACCTCAACATCGAATTATCGCTTATTGGAATCTCGATTATCAGGGTGTTTACGTTGGCAACCGTGTGTTAGATGTTGTCACTGCAACTCGCTTGCCAGTTCGCACGTGGTTTGACGGCGGCCCAACTGAAGTCTGCAAGTTCGTGATCAAAGAAAAAGTTGATGAGATCATTACTGCGCAGGGTGGTACTGAGTTAATGCATCAAGCAGGTTGCCCAACAACTGGTGTCACCTATATTGAGGGCAAACGCTAAAACTTCTCCACTAATTGCTGTTTTAATACTGTAGCACGGTGTGCTACAGTTAACCATATGGCTCAAACAATCTCCCAACGCGAACTTCGCAATGACAGCGGCAAGATCATGCGCCGCCTCGACCAAGGTGAATCTTTCGTCATAACTCGCAACGGTCAGCCAGTTGGTGAACTTACTCCGCTGAGGCGTCATCGGTTCGTCTCATGCGACGCAGTGGCTGCGATGTTCAGTTGCGCCCTCGGCATCGACTTCGATCGATTTAGGGCTGATCTTGATGCGCATGCAAGCCAAGAAATTGAACCCCGCGATTGAGCCCCGCGAATGAACCCCGCGAATGAACCCCGCGAATGAACCCTGTGGATGAACCCCGTGGCTGAGAGCCGTCGAGCGCAAGGTCTCCTCGATACATCGGTGATTATCGACCTTGAAAAAATCGACCGGGTAAAGTTGCCGATCGATATTGCCGTGAGCGCAATCACAATGGCTGAACTCGCCGCTGGTCCGTTTGCAACAGCCGATGTCGACGAACGTGCTCGTCGACAAGATCGTCTTCAACGGGCTGAGGCAATCTTTGATCCTCTTCCCTTCGATATTGAGGCGGCGCGTGCGTACGGGCGAATCTATGCCGCGGTCGCCAACTCAGGTCGAAAGGCTAGAGGTGCACGTGCCACAGATCTTTTGATTGCTGCAACCGCGTGTGCTCTCGGATTGCCACTATTCACGAGAAATCCAGACGACTTCAAGGGGCTGGAAAAATTGGTCGAAGTCGTCGGGGTGTGACTCGCCACGCCATAAATTGTTGCCA
>CALACK010000129.1 GCA_937890395.1 uncultured Acidimicrobiaceae bacterium
CTGACTTTTAGCCCTGACTTTTAGCCCTGACTCGACTGAGTCTGATTACAGAACTAACTGCACGGCAGTGCCATTCAAGGGAAAGGCGCCCACACAAAGGAGATATTCATGGACTTCATTATCGAACGACAAGCACCAGGAGTTGGGGCAACTCCACAGGCACAACGCGAGGGGATGATCGCAAATTCGGAAGAACAACTCGTAACCATGCGAAACGAACTGGAATGCCGTGCAATAAAGTCACACCAATCGCGATGGAAACACAGCACGACACTTCGAAAAAATAGTTTATTAATTTGTCGCGTGGCTGATAGTCGAGCGATAGATCGTTGAGAGACTCCGTTAGACGTGACAGTACTTATTTTAAGTGTGCGCCATGTCCTCAACGTCTTGTGCAGTCAAAAGCATGTCATGATTTATCTTGGCATGCTCTTGTACTTGTAAAATAAGTTCGCTCATTTCTGAATCAGAGATGATTGAGCCGCAAGGGCATTCAACCGTGTAAATTTCGCCAGCGTTTTTCATCACAGCGAACTTTAGTAGAGTTAGCGCGTGGCTATCCAAGTTCAACTTGCGGGTCGTATATCTGTGCGATGCGATAAAAAATTGTTACCACTGGCCGGCATGGGTGGCGTTTTGGGTCGGATGATCTTGGTTCATCTCTCACTTACTCCGCATCCAATTTCGCGCAATTTATTAATTGATGCATTATGGCCAGACAATTCGCCTCCTTCGACCGATTCGGTTCTTAATGCAACTTTTAGTCGATTACGTAAAGGTTTCTCTGCTATTGGCTTTGACGCAAAAAATCTTATTATTTCGAACGGCGGTTCTGTTGAAATTCGCTGGCCTGAAGAAACTCGTATTGATCTTCGTACAACGACCCGTGCGATCGATGACGCAGAGGCTGCGTATCACAAAAAAGATATGGCACTTGCATTACGCGGTGCGACGATTTCGTACGCTATTAGTCGCAATCCGATTCTGCCCGGCATTGACCGAATTTGGTTAGACAGTGAGCGCACTCGACAGAATCAAATTTTAGAAAGGTCGCTCAATATTCTCTGCGATGTCTGGGATTTCAGAAATGAACTTGATAACAGTCTGTTGATGGCACAAACGCTATTGCGTGTTTCGCCATACTCGCAACAAGCAATTCAGAAAGTGGTGCGGACATATCTGAAGATGGATGATTATCCAGCCGCCTATGTAGCGCTCACTAAGTATGAAGAACTTATTTCAACCGATCTTGGAATCAGGGACACCAAAAATTTACGGGCATGGTTTAAAGAAATAAGCGTCTAACAAAACACAGTTGACTAGTTATCGGCTGCCGTTCTGAATCGGCTCAGTATTTGGCATCATCTTGTTCAAGATGAAATAAACCGGACAAAACCGAGTAAGTGGGCTGATGATTTGCAGAGCGGCAACTGCTCCTGCAATCCATAACCACTGCATATTTACTGATGCTCCTAACACGACGCTAATCATGTACAGCACACCAACAATTCCATCGTGGGCCCGAATCTTTGCTTGCATATTGCCTCCTATATTTAAGTGAATTTTGACCTTCGGTTTTAATATTAAAAAGCTGACCTTGAAATTACCTTGCGGTTGCATTGCTTAAGATCTTGTAATGCGAGTAAGTTTTGTGTCATGACTTACGCGGTGTCGGTAGTGCGAGACGTCAAAGCCAGCCCTGAAGATATATGGGCATTGGTCACCGACTTGTCTCGGATGGGTGAATGGTCACCCGAAAGCCAAGGCGGCGAATGGATTGATGGTGCTAGTTGTGCCGCAGTTGGAGCAAAGTTTAAAGGCAACAATCTGAACGGCGACAAGTCCTGGCAAGCAGTTGTAGTAGTAGATGTTCATGACGCACCGCGAAAATTTGTATTCAGTTTGAATGTTTCCGATATGCATTTGTGTGATTGGGTATACGAAATTGAACCAACAGCCGACGGTTGTCGTGTAACGCATGCGTGGGTTGAGGGTCCGCAATGGGCAGAATTCGCACCGATCGGTAAAAATATCAGTGGCGTAGATGATCGAGCAACACACAATCTGAGCAATATGGAGATCACGCTCGACAACTTGCTAAAGGCAGTTAAATAATTGTGGAGAATCTTGCAAATTTTGTAGTGAGTGACGGGGTCGCTGTCATCACGATGGACGACGGTAAAGCAAATGCTTTGTCAATGTTGATGCAACAGTCCGTGAACGCGGCGCTCGATGAAGCAGAAAAAGTAAAACTTCCTGTCGTATTAACGGGTCGCTCGGGCATCCTGTCTGCTGGTTTCGATTTGAAGACACTTTCTGCTGGTGGTCAGCCGGCAATTGAAATGCTTAACGGTGGTATTGAATTAGCAATACGCTTACTCGGCTTTCCGAGCCCAGTAGTAATTGCCTGTCCAGGTCATGCAATTGCAATGGGTGTTTTTCTCTTGCAAAGTTGTGACTATCGAATTGGTGTAGCCGGCAACTATAAATATCTCGCTAATGAAGTCGCAATCGGTATGACGATGCCATATTCAACGATAGAAATTTTGCGTCAACGATTAACACCTGCCGCACTGTCGCGCGCAGTTCTACTCGCTGAAACTTTTACTCCTGAAAATGGTGTCGAGACAGGCTTCGTTGATCGGGTCGTGGCAACAGAAGCAGAACTGATGCCCGCAGCACTTGAGTTTGCCAAATCAGCTTCGGCTTTAAACGCCGCCGCCCACTCGGCCAGCAAAAAACGCTTACGCGCGGATTCGTTAGAAGCGATTCACGCGGGACTTACTAAAGACAATCAAGACTGGAAGAAACTGTTTTCAGCGTCTTAAATATTTTTTGCTCGGCAACTCGGGCAAGTAATTTTTGGCGATTTGTTCGCGCAGTCTTCGCAAACCAAAAACAAGCATCGGCAATCTAAATTGGCGCAGTCATGAAACTGATTTGTACTTGACCCGCAATAGTCGCAAGACCCCAATACTTTTGCGTTTTCACTAAATTCGATCTTCAGTCGCTTATCGAAAACATAGAGCGAACCCTCCCACAAAGAACTATCTGCGAATTCTTCGCCGTAACGCACGATGCCGCCATCAAGTTGGTAGACCTCTTTGAAACCGCGATTCTTCATCAACACTGACAAAACTTCGCAGCGAATGCCACCAGTGCAGTAAGTAACTACGGGTTTGTTTTTGAGATGATCAAATTTGCCGCTTTCAAGTTCGCTAACGAAATCGGGTGTTGATGCAACATCTGCAACGACTGCATTTTTGAACTTGCCAATGCGCGCCTCATGCGCACTCCGTCCGTCGAAGAAAACAACATCATCGCCACGTTGTGCAACAAGCTCATTCACTTCGTGTGGCTTTAGGCGTGCGCCACCACCGACAATGCCGTCTTGGTTGACAGTAATTTCATCTGGCTTGCCAAAAGTAACTATTTCATCTCGCACACGAATCACTAATCGCGGAAATTCGTCACCTGCGCCTTCGGACCACTTGAAATCTATTTCTTTGAACTGTGCAAACTCTTTTGTGGCACGAAGATACTTTTTGATGTTTGACAACAGACCACCAACAGTGCCATTGATGCCATCTTTAGAAATAATGATTCGGCCCTTCAAGTCAAATCTTTCGCAGAGTGCACGTTGCCAAAGTCGAATTGCGTCTGGGTCTGCTAAAGGCGTGAACTTATAAAACAGCACTATTTTTGAAGGTTCTATACAGACAATTTTACGCGAGGTTTTACGCAGAACTATCGGCGTAGCCTTATTAATAATGGAAATCATGCAGTCGCAGAAACTAGCCAATGTGCTGTATGACATTCGTGGTCCAGTGCTTGATGAAGCCAAGCGACTTGAAGCGCAAGGTCACCGGATTATCAAACTAAATATTGGCAACCCGCAACCGTTTGGTTTTGAGACACCGCCAGAAGTTTTGGTCGAAGTTGTTCGCAACTTGCCAACCTCACAGGGTTATTCAGATTCGCAAGGCATCTTGTCTGCGCGAACCGCAGTTGTTCAGCACTATCAAGAACGCGGAATTGATATCACAGATGTCGATGATGTTTGGTTAGGCAATGGTGTCAGTGAATTGATTCAACTTGCATTGAATGCGTTACTTGATCAGGGTGACGAGGTTTTGATTCCTGCTCCTGATTATCCACTTTGGACAGCCTCAACAAGTCTGGCGGGTGGCACACCAGTGCATTATTTGTGTGACGAGTCAAACGGTTGGATGCCGATGATGGAAAGCATTCGCGCCAAAGTAACTGATCGGACAAAGGCAATCGTCGTGATCAATCCGAATAATCCAACCGGTGCGGTGTATAGCCCAGAAATTTTGCGGGAGATCGCAGATTTCGCTGCCGAGCGTGGACTGATCGTCATGGCTGATGAAATTTACGACAAGATTCTCTACGACGACGCTGTGCACACAACATTTGCCGCGATTGCGCCGGACGTTTTTACAATGACGTTTAACGGTCTTTCAAAGGCATATCGTCTCGCGGGCTTTCGTGCTGGTTGGATGATGATGACTGGGCCACGCAAACATGCGACAAGTTACATTGAAGGCATCAACATGTTGACCAACATGCGGTTGTGCGCAAATGTGCCTGCACAACATGCGATACAAACTGCACTGGGTGGTCGTCAAAGTATTAAAGATTTAGTTTTGCCTGGTGGCCGACTGCTTGAACAGCGTGATGCAGCGATAACTGCACTTGAGCAGATCAAAGGTGTTTCATGTGTAAAACCTAAAGGTGCGCTGTATGTGTTTCCGAAATTAGATCCGAAAATTTATCCGATTGTCGACGATCGAAAATTTGTGCTTGACTTCTTGCGCGCTGAACATGTGCTGGTTGTGCAAGGCACTGGCTTTAATTGGCCGACAACAGATCACTTGCGCATTGTGACTTTGCCTTACGCCAAAGATCTCACCGAAGCAATCGGTCGACTCGGCAACTTCTTGTCGACCTACGACCCAGCGAAAAAATAATCAGCGAGCGTAAGTTACGCCACCGTCAACGATGATCGTTGAACCGACAACATAATCACCAGCACGAGACGCGAGATAAATCGCAGCACCAGCCATGTCTTCAGGTGTGCCAATACGCCCTGCAGGTATTTGAGTCGCAACAACATCGCCGTGATCACGTGCGACCTTGTTCATATCTGAGGCAAACGCACCTGGAGCAATTGCGGTGACACTGATTTTGTCTTTTGCCAAACGCAACGCCATCCGTTTTGTCATGTGGATCAAGCCTGCCTTGCTTGCTGCATATGGATAAGTTTCCATCTCATTAACCGAGATGCCGTCAATTGAAGCAATATTTATGACCTTGGCAATGTGATTATTTTTAATTGCAGCGGCTCGCAACTGTGGTGCAAGTGCCTGCGTCAAGAAAAACGGTGTCTTCATATTTATGTCAACTGTTTTATCCCAACCAGATTCAGGAAACTCATCAAACTCGGCCATCCAAGCTGCGCCAGCATTATTCACCAAAATGTCAAGAGTCGGCTCGCGCTCGGCAATTGCTGCAGCTAGTGTCGTGACACCAGCCTGATTTGAAATATCGCCAGGAATCGAAATGCATTCGCCGTACTGCGAAAGTTCTTTAGCAGCAGCATCACACTGCGCAGCCTTGCGAGCAGTTATATAAACACGTGAGCAACCATGTTCGAGAAAACCTTGCACAATCATTGCGCCGATTCCGCGTGACCCGCCAGTGACTAGTGCAACCCGACCTTTGAGTGAGAAGAGATCTTTCATCTCAAAGATGATACGAGCAGTAGTGTTGGCGCATGCGAAAGAACCCAATGTTGGCAATTTTTACCACGGTTTTTATTGATTTATTGGGTTTCGGAATATTGATTCCAGTGTTTCCCCTATTAATTAGCGCCGGCTCACCGTTTCGAGTCACGCCAGAAGGTTGGTCATTTACTCAGGGTTTAATCATGCTGGGTTGGCTGCAGGCGATTTATCCATTTTGCATTTTTCTTGCCGCACCAATTTTGGGCCAGTTGTCAGACCGTCACGGGCGTCGACCAGTTCTAGCTGCTTCAATCTTCGGTACTTCAATTGGTTACGTATTGTTCGCAATCGGCATTAGCACGGCGATCATTCCGTTGCTGTTTGTGGCGCGAGCACTCGATGGAATCACAGGTGGCAATTTGGCAGTGGCGCAAGCCGCGATTGGTGATGTCAGCACCAACGAAAATCGTGCCAAGAATTTTGGTTTTCTTGGTGCAGCATTTGGATTGGGTTTTATTATCGGGCCATACCTTGGCGGACGACTTAGTTCGCCCGATGCCAGTTTTTACGGATTGTTTCACACACCGAGTTGGTTCGGTGCAACAACACCGTTTTGGTTCGCAGCGATAATTGCAATGGCCAATTGTCTGAGTGTTCTAACAACGTTTCCCGAAACACTCAAAGAAAAATTGCACGGCGGGCGAATCAAGATGGGTCGTGCAGTTAGCAATGTCGTCGCTGGCTTTAAGTCAGATCGACTCCGAGTGATACTTGTAACTGGGTTTTTGTTTAGTGCTGGCTTCACATTTTTCACGACATTCTTCGGAGTCTATTTAAAAAATAGTTTTGACTTCTCGTCTGCGAAAATCGGTGATTATTTTGCACTCGTTGGTTTATTTATCGCAATCTCGCAAGCCGTCGTAGTTGGTCGCGTCGCCAAGAAACTTGCCGATTTCAAGGTCTTGCGATTTAGTTTGTTAGGTACAGCGGCAATGATGTTGGTTTACTTTTTGACGCCCACGTCGTCACCTGCATACCTATATATGGTGATCCCATTCTTTACTTTTTTTAACGGTTTAACTATGGCCAACATGTCAAGCCTTGTTAGTCGCTCTGCTGAACCAGGTCAACAAGGTCAGGCCATGGGTATTTACAGCAGTGTGCAAAGTTTGGCGCAAGTGCCAGCGTCAATTTTGGTTGGATACATCACATCAGGTATTACTTCAAGTCAGCCACTGATCGTTTCATCTGTGTGCATTGGTCTTGGCGGATTAATATTTGCCACAATGTTTCGTCCGAAATATGTTTCAAGTACCGTCGCTCATGCCGGCGCGCCAGTTCACTAGAAAATTTTTATGCCAAGCGACAGAAAACTAAAAGCAATGAACATGGTTCACCGGTTGTTGTTGGGCGTCACGCGCGGACGCAAAGGTTGGTTCATGGCAAACATGCCGGTGCTTGAACTTATAACAACAGGTAGAAAAAGTGGCAAGCAACGCGCGGTGATGTTGACTTCACCATTGCAAATAAATAACGAGATCGTGATCGTTGCCTCGCGTGGCGGTGACGATCAACACCCGGCTTGGTTTGTAAATTTACGAGATAATCCAAAAGTTTTAGTTCGATATATGGGCGAAGAAAAAAAGTTGATGACGGCGCGAGTCGCAAGCAATACTGAACGCGAAACTCTGTGGCCACAAATCACGGCAAAATATAAGGGCTATGGCGAATATCAAACTCGTACCTCACGAGAAATCCCCCTGATCCTTCTAGCCGAATAACAAGAAATCATCTCTGACTAAAAGTCATATCTGGTTAGAGCACTAGCGTGGGGTCATGGCCGCACCAAGAATGCACTCAGGAATAACCACTGACGACTCAATGAACTTGGCGATGTCGCCTGGCGCAGTACCTCTTTACGAAGCAGTGATCGCGTTTATCAAAAATGAAATTGATCCAGTGACTGATGAATATTTCAAACTTGGCGAAGGTCGTCCAGATCGATGGCAATATGGCAAGGGTCAACTTGAGCTGCTTGACTCGGTGAAGGCGAAAGCCAAAGCCAACGGATTATGGAATTTTTTCTTACCGAATTCAGAAACTGGTCAAGGCTTGTCAAATCTTGATTATGCCTACATCGCGGCTGAACTCGGCAAAAACCCGATTGCTTCTGAATGTTTAAATTGCAGCGCACCGGATACGGGCAACATGGAAGTGCTCGAGCGAGTTGGCACACCAGAGCAAAAGAAACAATGGCTTGAGCCGCTAATGAACGGAGAGATTCGTTCGGCGTATGCGATGACAGAGCCGGACGTCGCTTCATCCGATGCAAAAAATTTAGAGTGTCGCGCGGTTCTTGACGGTGAAGAGTGGTTGATAAACGGAGAAAAGTTTTATATTTCTGGTGCAGGTGACCCGCGGTGCAAGATAATGATTTGTATGTTGCAAACCAGTCCAGACGGTCCGCCGCATGGTCGCCACTCGCAAATCTTGGTGCCAATGGATACACCTGGAGTTGAAATTCTTGGAGCGATGCATGTATTCGGCGAAGATGACGCGCCACATGGACACATGCATTTACGGTTCACCGATGTACGTGTGCCGAAAGCAAACATGTTGTTGGGTATCGGTCGAGGTTTTGAAATTTCCCAAGTTCGACTTGGGCCTGGTCGAATTCATCATTGCATGCGTTCAATTGGTGCTGCCGAACGCGCACTCGAATTGATGGTGCGTCGTGGGCTCAGTCGCGAAGCTTTTGGTAAACCGATTGCTCGTCTCGGCAAAAATACTGAAGTTATCGGTAAAGCGCGAATTGAAATTGAAGCGATGCGGCTAATGGTGCTGCGTGCGGCTCGTGCGATGGACACAATGGGTAACGCCGAAGCGCGAGTTTGGGTTAGCGCAGTTAAGGCGATGGTGCCAGAGCGTGTTTGCAAAATCATTGACGAAGCAATGCAAGTTTTTGGCGCGACCGGTATTTCTCAATGGACTCCGCTAGCCAGAATGTACGCAGGTCAACGCACGTTGCGTCTCGCCGACGGCCCAGACGAAGTGCACTGGCAAGTAGTTGGTCGCGCTGAAATTTCGCGCTACGAACCCGATAGTTTAGGTAAAAATATAAATTCAGCACGAACAACAGGGGAAAAATAATGGATCCAGCAGTAAGCACTTTCGGTCTCGAGCCAATGTCGAGCACAGTATCTGGCCCAAATGTTGCAGTGACGCTTGCACAATATGTAACGCCCCACGGCACACGTGCATTTATTATTACTGATGCCGGAATCACCGCAACTGGAATCGTCAAACCGATTACTGATGCATTGACAACTGCTGGCATGAAGTGGCAAGTATTTGATCAAGTTTCACCAAACCCAACCGACATCAATGTTGCTGCCGGAGTGGCAGCGATAAATAAGTTCGGTCTTGACGGCACAGTTGTCGTCTTGATTGGTGGCGGTTCGGTAATGGACTGCGGAAAATACATCGCGCTTGCTGCACCGAACGGTGTTGATCATGTTGGTTTGGCATTTGCGCCAGATCTAGACGCAAATGATCGAATTGATTTTTCAACACTTGCACCAAAAGCCAGTGCATCAAAGCCCGGTCTGCCAACAATTGCGATACCGACAACTTCGGGTACTGCATCAGAAACAAATGGTGGCGGGTTAATCACCGACACGATTACAAACCCTGCGAATCATCGCAAACTTACATTTAGTAACCCGACAGTTCGCCCACGCACAATTTTGCTAGACCCGACTCTTACTGTTGGTATGCCTTCGAAAGGTACGGCCGCTTGCGGAATGGATGTCTTAACTCACGCAATTGAGTCGTACACATCGGTGCAGTCAAACCCGTATGCGGATGCATTGGCGTTGCATGCGATTCGTTTAGTTGCAAAATATCTGCCGACTGTAGTTGCTAACGGCGCCGATCTTGAAGCTCGTGCTCAGATGCAACTCGCATCACATTTGGCTGGCCGATCATTTTCGAGTGGGCCGTTACTCGGTCTTGTGCACGCGACTGGTCATCCAATTTCAGGGCAGTTGCATCAAGCACACGGACAAACTTTGGCGACGATGTTGCCACATGTGATGCGCTTCAATCGCGACGCACAAGGTATCGCCGAGCGATATGCAAATGTGGGTCAAGCATTAGGCAGCGAACTCGATCCAGAAGCAGCGATTGCAGCAGTTGAAAAACTTTCAAAGACTGTTGGCACAAATCGCAAACTTAGCGAACTTGGTGCAACGAGTGACAGCATCGCTGCGCTCACGCAAGATGCGTTGCGTGACTTGATTATTTTAAATACACCGCGTTACCCAACACGTGGTGAAGTTCACGAACTTTACGCAACTGCGTTGTAAAACTTTTTAGTTTTTTAGCGAATCAGCAGTCAGCGGCTTCAACGCAACCCAAGATTGTTTTAAGCCAGGATGAAGGTTTAGAGTTTCAACTTCTTCAATCGAAGACCATTTCGTTTCTGTTGATTCTGGGTTGGCGATATGAGCGCCAGCATCACTCATTGTGTGGGCGATAACCGTGTCGTAACTCCATGGACCATGGTTGTCTGAAAAAATATGTTTGACGGTAAGCGCCGATTCTTCAATCCCCATTTCTTCGTGAGCCTCACGCAGTGCTGCAGTTACCGAATCTTCATGTGAATCTTTTGCGCCGCCAGGGAGTGCCCATGTTCCGCCACCGTGGGTCCACTCGGCTCGAAGTTGTAACAGCACTTGCGGTTGTGGTGTGTCGCGACGCACGAGCAATAAACCTGCGGCACCAAACCGACCCCAATGGCGAAAGCCACAATCACAATCGACCCAACCGTCACCGTCGCGTAATCCCATATCCGATAACAGTATTACGAAACGATATCTAACGCGACTGCAGACTTGGGTACGACATTTCGCACCGACCAATGACTGCCTGCCAAGATTCGAGCAGCTGCAATTAACACAAGCATTATTGCGCCGGTGCCGATAAATGTTGTTGCGCGACCGAGATGATCGTAGGCAACACCCGCAAAACTTGCGGCAACTCCGCCGGCCAAAGTTTCCATACCACCAAGTAGTCCTTGTGCGCCGGCCTGTCGTTCGAGAGGCGCGCTAGTACCGACTGCGACGCCTGCACCAGTTACGAAAAAACCATCGTTGGTTGAATGAAAGAAAAATATCACCATCATCAGTGCTGGCGTAGGCACAAGACCATATCCAGTCATGAAAAGTGCGCCGAGAATCATCCCGAAACTGCCCGCACGATAGGGCCCGATGCGCTGCACGAATTTTCCGCCGAATGGTCCTAGCAAAATTAATGGCAAAACGAATACCGAAATTCCGACATTAGCCATCCATTGTGCTGCCTTGAGGTCATCCATCATTAAAACCCACAGTGAATCAAATACTCCGATCATGAAAAACAGCGACACTCCAATCAAAATTCCTGAAGCAATTGCACGATTCTTTAGCAAGTCAATTGCGAATCGCTCTGTGGGTCGGTGTTCTTTTGCCGTCTCGGGCACTTTGATGCGGCTAATGACAAGTATGAACAAAGAAATTGTTGCCGCGAGAAATATAAATGGGCCAGGAATACCAAATGGTGCAGTTAATACAACGGAGAAAACTGGACCAGCAGCAAAACCAGCAACTTCAAACGAAAGAATCCGACCCAGGTTGCGCCCAAAGTTTTTTGGGTCAGCAACGATGATTACACGGCGCAACGCTGGCAATGCAGCGCCAGCACCAAACCCCATGATAATTCGTGAAATTAAAAGCACTTTAAATGTTTCGCCAAATGCCATACCGATGCAGCCAAAAACTTCGAGGCTCAAACCCAAAATAATTAATTGTCGAGCCCGACCACGATCAGCAAGTGGGGCGATACTCACTTGTCCGATAAAGGATGTGAAGAAACCCACGCCGACTATCAAGCCAAGCGCCGACTCGGTGATGCCAAAACTGTTGCGATAGTCGTCAAGCATCGTGAACATAACGCCATAAAGGCAAGAAGATACGCCGATTGTTATCAGCAGCGCCATCACAATTCGCTGTTTACTCACTTAATTATTCTACCGTTTCAAAATGTCGTGCTAGTTGCGTAAGACTGAACACTATGCAAAACAGCGAACAAAAACTCAGCACGACACAACCACTTGATTCATTGATCGGTGGCAAGTGGATTAACAACGCAAAAAAAATTGATGTAACGAACCCAGTTGATGGTTCAACTTTGGTGCAGATCTCAACTGCAAGTATTGACGATTGTTTGTCTGCTGTTGATGCGGCACAAGATGCATTTGGATCATGGAAGGCGACTGCGCCACGTGCACGTGCTGAAGTATTGCGCAAAAGTTTTGAAATTATGATTGCCGAACAAGAATCATTGGCGCGGTTGATCACACTCGAGAACGGCAAAGTTTTGAGTGATGCTCGTGCCGAAGTTGCATATGCCGCCGAGTTCTTTCGCTGGTTTAGCGAAGAAGCAGTACGCATCGACGGCGATTATCGGCGCGCGCCGAGTGGTGCCAACTGGTTGATGGTTTCGCGGCAACCTGTTGGTGTTGCGCTGCTGGCAACCCCATGGAACTTTCCAGCGGCAATGGCCACGCGAAAGATTGGCCCAGCGTTGGCGGCAGGATGCACGGTTGTTTTAAAACCTGCCAGCGAGACGCCTTTAACTGCACTTGCAATTGCCGAAATCATGCAACGCGCCGGTGTGCCCGACGGTGTTGTCAATGTTGTGGTGCCGAGCCCTTCAGGCCCGGCCGTTAGCGCGATGTTGCAATCGAACAAAATTCGCAAACTTTCGTTTACCGGCTCTACACAAGTTGGCGCGTTGCTTCTTGCCCAAGCCGCAGAAAAAATTATCAACTGCACCATGGAACTTGGTGGTAATGCGCCATTTATTGTTTTCGAAGATGCTGATATCGCTGGTGCAATTGACGGTGCAATGTTGGCCAAGATGCGCAATGGCGGCGCTGCGTGCACGGCGGCCAACCGATTCTTTGTCCACGAAAAGATCTATGACGCATTCGCCGATGGTTTGACAGCGCGGATGAACGCTCTCGTTTTGGGAGATGGGCTCGACGCAAAAACTACAGTCGGCCCGCTTGTTTCAAAATCACAGCAACAACAAGTAGCAAAGTTAGTTGAACAGGCTAAAAGTTTTGGGGCCAAAGTTTCGTGCGGCGGCAATGCATCAACCGATGGATCTTTCGGTTACTTTCCAACAGTGCTCACAGATATTGCGTTTGACGCACCAATTTTGCAGACAGAAATTTTTGGGCCAGTAGCGCCGCTGGTGCGATTCAAAGACAGCGATGATATTTTGGCGCACGCCAACAACGTCGAGCACGGACTTGTTTCGTATGTATACACACGCGATCTGGGTCGGGGCATGCGAGTTGCCGAATCGCTCGAGTCTGGCATGGTTGGCTTAAATCGCGGGCTAGTTTCTGACCCGGCTGCACCATTTGGGGGCGTCAAGCAATCTGGTCTTGGTCGCGAAGGTGCCCACGATGGATTATTAGCTTTTCTTGAAACCAAATACGTTGCGGGAAACTGGTAAAAACTATTCGCGTGGTGTTTTGCGCGCGATGCTCACCGCCCACCAAATAAGCGGAATTTGAAACGGCAGTCGCAAATACGCAACTAACTGTTGCGAAAAATCTCGATCACGCCAGTCGTAGGCCATATATATATTTCCTGGGTAGACGGCCAAAAAAAGTAATACTGCTCCCCATCCTGCGAGTCGTCTAGTGCGCGGAATAAACAAACCGATCGCCACAGCGAGTTCGGCAACTCCGCTCGCATATGTATAGAAAGTTGCGTTACCGGGCAACCAATAGGGGATAAGTGGGTTGAATCGTTCGGGCACAACGAAGTGAGCCACACCAGCGAAACCAAGAAAAGCTGCCATTATCTGTGAAGAAAATGCAGAGATTTTTTTTACCATTCGTACATGATGCCACTGATTGAGCACAAAATCTGAAACAATGTTCATTTACGAGGAGAAATGCTTTGGGCGAAATTATTGATACGCGAACGAATTGGCTTGAACCCAATCAACTTGAATTAGTGCGTGGTCAAGTTCCACTCGTATATATAGATGCGATACCCGTGCGGGTTAATGAGCTCGGTGTCGTTACTCATGTCGGAATGCTGTTGCGCCAAGCCCCTGACGGGTCAATTTCGCGAACAATTGTTTCTGGTCGGGTATTGCTCAACGAGCGAATTCGCGAAGCGTTACTACGCCACCTCGAGAAAGATCTTGGGTCGATGGCTTTGCCGAACATTCCACTCAATCCCGCACCGTTTACGATCGTTGAATATTTTACCGACCCAGAAATCAGCGGCTTTCATGATCCACGACATCACGCAGTTAGTTTGGCATTTGTTGTCCCGGTTTCGGGCGATTGTCAACCATCGCAGCAGGCGCTTGACCTTGGTTGGTATACACCAGAGCAAGCAACCAGTGACCAGATGAAACTTGAAATGACAAGTGGCCACGACCGTTTGATACGACTCGCGTTGGCATCGGTCGGAGTGTTGCCTTAGTAATACAAACTTGGCGAACGTTTATCACTTACTATTTGAACATGCTAGTTAAGTCAATGCAACATAATGCTTCTGCATTGCGAACAGCGTTGATGGGACAAAAGATGTTGAGTTTTGAAACTAGCGAATCACTAATTGTTTCTCCGAAGATTGGCAGAACGATTGAAGAATTGCGAGTGGAGAATCGGAGTATTGAAATTATCTGGGACGACGGTCTCGTGCTTAAAACTGAGATGAAACTTCGTGGCTCTTGGTGTATTTTTCATAACGGAGAAAAATGGAGCAAGATAAAAAAATCGGCCCAAGTTATTATTAGTGTCGATGAATTGTCTGTGGTTTGTTTTGGTGCGCGCGAGATTGAGACATATCACGACTTTGATCTCCGTCGCCATCCGATGCTCGGTCGACTCGGCCCTGATTTAGCCGACCCCCGTGTCGATCTAAACGATTGTGTAGATCGCTTGATGAATTACGAGAATCCAGATGAAACAATTGCCGATGTGTTACTTGATCAACGGGTGATGCGTGGCATCGGCAATGTTCACCGTTGTGAGTTGCTTTGGGCATGCGAATTACATCCGTGGGCGAAAGTTAGTTCGTTAAGTGTTGACGAATGTTTAGAACTAGTTTCGCTTGCTGCTGGAGTCTTGCGAGGTAACTCACGGCTCGCATCAACAGAACTAGCGGTTTACGGCAAGCATGGCAAAATTTGTAGTCGTTGTAGCGGGCAAGTCAGAGTTACCCACCACGGTGAAGCAAACAGAGTTCTCTACTGGTGCGTTGATTGCCAAGTGCGACATACAGACGTAACTTCGCAGGGATACGTAATAAAACACGACGCACCACTGGGCGTTCACCCAGCAGAACACCTTTATCTTTCTGAGTTAGCTAAGGTTCGAAAATCAGTTTGAGGCGATTGAAGAAATAATGTTAGTGCGTGTCGCGCGCCATGCAGGAAACACTGCAGCTACAACACCAATAACAAATGCGCCAACCAAAATAATGAACGTGTTGGCGATCGGCAATGTAAATGCACTGAAGCCTGAGTCGTTGAGCGATACGACGATCACGATGCCAGTCAAAATGCCAAGCACCACACCAGTGATCGCGCCAAATAACGATGTAATGACACTCTCCCAACGCACCATCGTGCGCACTTGTGAGCGGGTCATACCCACACTTCGTAACAAACCTATTTCGCGTCGGCGCTCGAAGACCGACAACAACAGCGTGATGATAATGCCAACAATTGCGATGATCACCGACAAGAACAACAAGCCATAGATGAGCGCGAGAAATTGATCGACCTGCCCCGCTTGAGTGTCGATGTATTCGTCGCGGCTTTCAAGTTTGCCGATGCCGAGGTCTTCGCTGACCGCCGAGATAGCAGTTCGCGCACTTTCGTCGCTGACACCTTTGGCGGCTTTGATGTATACGAAACTGTCAAACAGCGGCGTGTTTGATCCTTCAAAAAGTTCGCGACTAACCGCATAGTTGCCATATGCATCTGTGTAAGTGCCAGCAACCATTAGTTGCATCGACCGACCATCGATGAGAGTGACTTGCACGCTAGAACCAACAGTCAGATTTTTTTCGAGCGCCTTGTCAGCCTCGACAAGAATTTCATTTTTGGCCAGACCTTGTTGCGTACCTTCGACCATTTCAAGGTCGTATAAACCATCAGAAGTTTTTGGATTAAATACCAAGACGAACGGCGATTCGTCGCCAACTTTGGCAGCGATGAAACCGACGCCAGTGGCTTGATCAACTTCGGAAAGTTGCGTGAGCTGATCGGTGATAATGATCGGTATGCCACCAAAGCCACGACTATTGACGCTGAGTGCGTAGTCACCACGAAATGAACTGCCGATTGATTCACGAATTTCACTTTTGATGCTTGCTGCGAGTGCGGTAAATGCAGTAACGAGTGCGACACCAATTAGAACTGGCGCCGCCGTACGGGCGGTGCGCTTTGGGTTACGCGCCGCATTTTGTTGCGACATCGCACCTGTTACACCACGAAGTGCCGAAACCGGTTTACCGAGCAGAACAGCGACTGGTTTTGAAAGAGCGGGGCCGATAACGAGAACGCCGGCGAACACACCGAGCACGCCAAGACCCAAAATCGTGACGGGTGCATCGTTCATCGCAGCGAACAGCGCGACTGCGCCAGCAACTATCAGTACGAAACCAATCGTTACTCGTCGGGTGAGTTTTTGGACAGTGTCAAGTGCGGTGTCGCGCATCGCGGCCACTGGAGGCACCCGACCCGATCGGAGCGCCGGAAGAATTGCCGAAAGAATTGTGATGACTGTGCCGATCAAAACTGTGCGTGTAATCGCCCCAGTTTCGATAGTCAAACCCGATGTCGGAATTTCGAGTCCAATCGCGTTAAGCAGCGCGCTCAGTGCGCGCGAAAGACCGATGCCGGCAACGAAACCAATCACAGAACCGAGCACACCAACAATTAGCGCTTCAACTAGCAGCGAAAACGTGACTTGACGACGACTCGCGCCGATTGCTCGCAGTAACGCACTTTCACGTTGGCGTTGTGCGGCGGTGATCGAAAAAACATTGTAAATCACGAAACATCCGATGCCAAGCGCGATGTATGAAAACGCAGTTAAAAATGTAGTGAAGAAGCCCAAGACGGTTTTAATTTGGCTAGTTGTTTCTTCGGTTATTTCTGCGCCGGTGAGCGTTTCAAGTTTCGCATCTGCTGGCAATGCAGCGTTGATTGCCTTTGCTAATTCTTCATCGCTGAGCGTGCCGTCTCCTTGAATCAAAAACGCGTCGACAAAACCAGGCTTGAGCAAAAACTCTGAAGCCGTGGGTTGATCGAACAATGCAAATGTTGCGCCATCTGGCGAAGAGACATCGCCGTAGTTGGCGATGCCAACTAGAGCAAATTCGCGCGTTCCAGAAAGCGCGTTAACTCGCACTGTGTCGCCGATTTCAAACTTGCCTTTTTCTGACGTCTCGCGGTCAAGCATCATTTCTTTTGGCCCGACTGGTAGTCGACCATCTTCAACTTTCCATAAACCAGCGCTACTTTCTGAGGCAATGCCGCCAAATGTTGGCGGACCTTGATCTTGGCCGATCGGTTTTCCGTCTTTGTCTATGACTCGGGCGTAACTTTGCATGTCACCGACTGCAGCGCTTACACCTTTTACTTTGAGAATCACTTCGAGTGCCGAAACTGCGGATGGTGCACGCTGCTCACCAAAGCCAGTGTCAACCGAGTCGGTTGATCGGACATATGCATCAACATCGCGAAACACATCTGTGAACAGTCGATCAAAAGTGCTGTTGATCGTGTCTGAAAAAATTGTTGTACCCGACAAAAACGAAGTTCCAAGGATGATTGCCAGCGAAGTCAGCAACAACCGCCCCTTGCGGGCGAGGGTCATTTTGAGTGAAAGTCGAAACATTGAAGTGTTTACTCGCCCAAGTGTTTTAGATAGTCGAGAACTTTTTCGGGTGTCGGGTCAGTCATCTCGCCAGCGACATGGCCGTCGCTAAGAAAAACAATACGGTCGGCATAACTGGCCGATACCGCGTCGTGGGTGACCATGACGATGGTTTGTTTCAAGTCGGTGACGGCGCGACGCATGAATTTAAGAATGTCAGTGCCTGACTTCGAGTCGAGGTTGCCGGTTGGTTCGTCGGCAAAAATAATTTCAGGCCGTGTTGCGAGTGCGCGAGCAACCGCGACTCGTTGTTGTTGACCACCTGAAAGTTCGCTCGGGCGATGGTCGAGTCGATCGTTGAGTGAGATTGTGTCGATGACTTGTTGAATCCACGCCTTGTCGCCTTTCTTTTTGCCAAGCGAAAGTGGCAAGGTGATGTTCTCGTAGGCACTGAGAGTCGGTATCAAGTTGAAACTTTGAAAGACGAACCCAACTTTTTCGCGACGTAGTTTCGTTATTTCTTTGTCGCTTAGCTGTGAGAGATCTACCTCGCCAATAAAAACGCTGCCAGATGTCAACGAATCGAGGCCAGCAACGCAGTGCATCAGTGTTGATTTGCCCGAGCCGCTTGGGCCCATGATCGCGCTGAACTTGCCGCGTTCAAAGCTGACGCTGACACTGTCAAGGGCTCGAACTTCGCTCTCGCCATTGCCATAAATTTTTGAAGCCGAGTCGGCGCGCGCAGCAATATTTTTCGGATCTATCTTTTGAGTTGCCTGAATTGTTTGGTTCACGACAAATAATTATATGCCGTTATGCGAGCCCTTACTTTGGTTGTGGAAGAACTCTTAGATAACTCTTAACTGTTTTCCATCCTTGCGGAAACAATTTTTTCGCATATTCATCTGAAACTGCGCCACCGATAATTACATCCTCGCCGTTCTTCCAGTTCGCCGGCGTTGCAACTTTGTGTTTCGCCGTCAATTGCAACGAGTCGATGACACGCAAGACCTCGTCAAAGTTGCGACCTGTTGATGCAGGATAGGTGATTGAGAGCTTTACTTTCTTATCTGGTCCAACAACAAACACGCTGCGAACAGTAAGTGTGTCATTGGCATTTGGGTGGATCATGTCGTAGAGATTGCTGACATTGCGATCTGAGTCACCAATCATCGGAAAATTAACTGGCGTACCTTGAGTCTCGGCGATGTCAGCCTCCCATTTGACATGTGACTCAACAGAATCAACTGACAAACCAATAACTTTCACATTTCGCTTTTCAAACTCTGGTTTGATTTTTGCTACATAACCCAACTCGGTTGTGCAGACCGGTGTGAAGTCTTTTGGATGACTAAAAAGTACGCCCCACGAATCGCCTAACCATTCGTGAAATGAAATTTCGCCCTGGGTCGTGTTTGCTGTGAAGTCTGGAGCAGTATCGCCTAAACGGATAGTCATAATTTTGATTTCCTTTTGGATGTTGTACTTGTGGTAATTGGGTTTCAGGTAACGACTGGTAAGCATATCTTAATCCCGACTAATTAAGTCAACTTTAAGGTGAATTTTTGCCTGAGCAGGCTTGCTCAAACTCGCTTGCTCAAAGTTATGTGTAACACCTGTTGGGTAGGTTGCTGATAGATGAATCAAGCAAGAATTACACGATCGCAGTGGCGATCCTGGTGTTCGATTTCGCTGATCTGCGCGTTGGGTGTGCAGTTTTTGCCGACACCCGTCGCGGGCGCTGATGCGCCGACAAACGATTACATAGTTATGTTTTCAGATAACGCAGATTTGCAAGCCAAAATTACTAAAGAGGCTCGCCTAGGTAATTCAATTAGCCAAGTTTATGACAACGCAGCAAACGGCTTTGTTGCTGAACTTGATGCAAGTGATGTGCGTCGACTCAAAGCCGACCGTGAAGTATTGGTTGTTGAACTTGATCGTGTTATCAAACTTGATGATGAGTCTGCAACTACAAGCAGTAGTTCGACTAGTTCAACTAGTTCAACGACGAGCACGACTAGTTCAACTAGTTCAACGACTAGTTCGACTAGCACGACCAGCACAACTATCCCGACTAGTTCAAGCACTAGTACAACGAGCACAACATCATCTAGCTCCAGTACTAGTAGTTCGAGTACGACTAGTTCAAGTACTACTAGTACTACCTCAAGTACCAGCACTACTTCAACTAGTACGAGCACTACTAGCACAACAGTGCCAGTCACGGTTAGCGAATCAGGTGAGCCGGTACCGAATTCTTACATAATTAGTTTGCGTGGTGATGTTCCGGTGCAACAATTTGTATCTGCTGAGCAAGGTCTTGGTGTCAATGTTCTACAAGTTTTCACGCAGGCAATTAATGGTTATGTGGCTGTACTAACAAGTGCAGAAAAATCACGACTTGAAAAAGATTCTCGTGTAGAGAGCATCGAACAAGATGCAATAGTTACAGTTGACGGCGATCAAGCAAACCCACCGTCATGGGGTTTAGATCGCATTGACCAACGCGGTGTCACACTCGATTTAAATTATTCATATAACTTCACTGGCGTCGGCGTTAGTGCATACGTCATTGATACTGGTGTTCGTGCCGATCACTCGCAATTCTCTGGCCGTGTTTTAGTGGGTTACACATCAATTAGTGATGGTCGTGGTTCGGCAGACTGTCATGGGCATGGCACGCATGTCTCTGGCACAATCGGTGGCTCAACTTACGGTGTCGCAAAATCGGTTTCGATCGTGCCGGTTCGTGTGCTCGGTTGCACTGGTAGTGGTTCAACATCTGGAGTTATCGCGGGTATCAACTGGATGATTACTCATCACCAGTCTGGGGTTCCCGCAGTTGCCAATATGAGTCTTGGTGGTTCGTTTTCATCCTCAATGAACGCAGCAGTCGCAAATGCTGTCTCCGATGGAATCGTGATGGCAGTTGCCGCAGGCAATAGCAATGCAAATGCATGCAATTATTCACCTGCGTCTGCGCCGGTCGCGATCACGGTGGGCGCAACCACTTCGGCTGATGCGCGTGCAAGTTACTCAAACTACGGTAACTGCTTAGATATTTTTGCGCCAGGTTCAAGCATCGTCTCGTCTTGGTTCTCTTCGTCTAATGCAATTCGTTCGTTATCAGGCACGTCAATGGCATCTCCGCATGTTGCGGGGGCAGCGGCATTACTTCTTGAGTCAGATTCAACAATGTCGCCGGCAGCAGTCAGAGAAAAATTAATTACATTTGCAACACCTGATGCGATCAGCAGTGCTGGTTTGGGTTCTGTCAACTTATTGGTGTATACAAAATCTGCATGGTTGGCACCTGTCCCGATCGCGCCGAGTGTTCCGCGTGATTTAATTGCAATCGGCGGTAACGCCTCTGCTGTTTTAAGTTGGATTGCACCAACCTCTAGTAACGGCAATGAAGTTACAGATTATGTTGTCGAATATTCGTCAAATAGTGGTGCAGCGTGGTCAACATTTAATGACGGTACATCAGCATCAACTTCGGCAACCGTAACTGGTTTAGTCAACTCAACTGTTTACTTATTTCGGGTGAGTGCGGTCAGCAGCGCGGGTACGAGTAGTCCATCAAGTACGACGACAGCAACTATTGGTATTCCAGGTGCGCCGACCTCGCTGTTACCTACTGCGCTCAACTTGAGCATTAGTTTGACTTGGAGTGCACCGTTACTAATTGGCGGGTCTGCGATTTCGGATTATGTAATTGAATATTCGAGCGATGCTGGCACGAGCTATACGATTTTTTCAGATGGGGTATCAACATCTCGTGCAACAACTGTTACTGGGTTAACCAACGGCACATCATATTTGTTTCGGGTTAGAGCAGTTAACTCAATCGGTACCGGTTCAGCATCTGGTGTGGTTTCTGCAACTCCATGGAGTGTGGCTGTACCTAGTGCGCCACGCGATGTTCTGATTTCTACTGTTTCATTAGATCAAATTGCAATTCGATGGACAGCGCCTCTCACGGATGGCGGCAGTTCAGTAGTTGACTACGTCATCGAATATTCAAGCAATGCAGGTGTTTCGTGGGCACTTTTTGCCGACAATTTTACGCCGAACACATCGGGCACGGTGACGGGCCTAACTAGTGGCACCACTTATATTTTTAGAGTTAGTGCAGCTAACGGCGCCGGAACAAGCGCAGTGTCTGCTTCATCGGCTGCTGCTGCGCCAGGTGTTCCTTCTGAGCCGTGTTGTGTAAACGACGCTCAAATTGGGCCCGGTTATGTAGCAATTCGTTGGGGTGCGCCAACTTCTAACGGTGGTTCGCCGATCACAAACTATGTCATCGAATATTCAGTTAACGATGGCGCGACATGGACAACTTGGAGTGGATGGACAGGTGTTGCTGGTTGCGTATGCGCAAATGTTGCGAGAACTGTAAGCCCGCTAGCCGATGGTGTCGCACATCGCTTTCGTGTTCGTGCACAAAATGCGATAGGCCTGAGTCAGCCGTCAGTAGCTTCAGATGCGTCCACGCCATGGACACCGATAGCACCCGGTGCCCCGACAAATCTCACGGTTACGGCTCGCACCGGTCAAGTAGATCTTGATTGGGAAGAACCAACGTCTGATGGTGGCGCATTTATAACCGACTACACGATTCAATATTCAACTAATTCTGGTACAACTTGGGCAACATTTGTTGACGGCGTACGCACTTCAACTTTTGTCTCAATGCGCACACTCAGTGTTGGAGTAAGTCATATTTTTCGAGTCCAAGCGACTAACTCAGCAGGCACAGGTGTGCCGACAAGCGCGACCTCACCAATTACAACAATTGGGTCACTTTCGAACGATCCGTTTTCTGGCGCGATCGCTATCTCGGGCGCGAATAGTTTCACATTAAGTTCGACGCTCACTTCAACTCGTGAATCCGGTGAGCCGACACATGGTGGATATGCACCGAGTGCATCAATTTGGTACAAGTGGGTTGCGACCGAAACTGGCACTTTAGTTTTAACAACTTTGTCGAGCGACTTTGACACGCTTCTTGGCGTTTACGCAGGTTCTGCAGTCAACAGTTTGACAACGGTCGCGGTTAATGATGATGCAGTTGGTGAAATAGGACTCTGGAGCCGAGTAACAGTTGCTGTCAGAAGTGGTACTACATATCAAATTGCGATTGATGGTTACAGTGGCAAAAAAGGTTCAACTCGTCTTAATTGGCAATACACCGCGGCACCGGTGCCGCAAGCACCGACTGCGCCACAAAATGTTCGTGCGAGTGCAGGCAATGCATCGGCAAATCTTTATTGGCTTGCTCCCTCTAGCGACGGCAATGCAACAATCACGAGTTACACCACAACGTCATCACCTGGGGCTAAGACCTGCTCAACTTCTGGTGCTCTGACTTGTGTAGTTAGTGGTTTAACTAACGGCGTTGCTTATACGTTTACTGTTACAGCGACTAACTCGGCAGGCACTTCAATTGCATCGGCTGCGTCTAGCGCTGTGACCCCAGTTGCGAACCCCGATGGTGGAGTAACCGCATTGTCATGGGGCTTAGATCGAATTGATCAACGCAACCTGCCACTCAACAGTCTTTACGCGCGAAACTACTCGGGTGCTGGTGTCAATGCATACATAATTGATACCGGTATTTTGGCTAGTCATGGTGAGTTTGGTGGGCGAGTTACGCCTGGCTACAGCTCAATCTCTGATGGACGCGGATCCGAAGACTGCAACGGTCACGGAACTCACGTGGCCGGCACGGTCGCTGGTTCTAATTATGGTGTCGCACCGAGCGCCTCACTGATTGCAGTTCGCGTTCTTGACTGCAGTGGCTCCGGCTCAACATCAGGTGTAATTGCGGGCATCGACTGGGTCGTCGAGAATCACCAAAGTGGCGTGGCTGCTGTTGCCAACATGAGTCTTGGTGGCTCTCGCTCGGCTGCACTTGATCTCGCAGTTGCTCGTGGTGTTGCCGATGGAGTTGTATTTGTTGTCGCTGCCGGAAACTCAAATGCAGATGCGTGTAACTATTCGCCAGCTGCTGAATCTTCAGCGATAACTGTCGGATCAACAACTTCGGCCGATGATAGATCGTCATTTTCAAATTATGGATCATGCGTCGATGTTTTTGCACCGGGTACGAATATCACTTCTTCTTGGTACACGTCAAATAGTGCGACTAATACAATCTCAGGTACGTCAATGGCGTCTCCACATGTGGCCGGTGTTGCGGCATTGGCGCTCAGCGCAAGTCCGTCGCTTTCGGTTTCAGGTGTTGCATCATGGATAACTTCATCTGCGACTGCTGGCGTTGTTGCTGGGTCAGGTAGTGGCTCACCAAATCTTTTGGCGTATTCATTATTGAGTGCTTCGCCACCAGCAGGTTCGCCAACTGGCGCAACGACTACAACGACTACAACATCGACGACGACTACCACTACGACAACAATCCCGAGTCGTCCGACAGTTTCATGGACACTCAATAACGGTGTCGTTGAATTCAATTTCTCCTGCGTTGATTGGCATATTACAAGCGGTGTCTTGGCGAGAAACGCTGCGCTGACGAACATTGTTGCTCGTGCCAGCGGCAGCGGCAGCGGGTCTACATGTGGTGGTGGATATGGAATCTCGCAACTCGGAGAACTTGATAGCGGCACTACTTACTATGCATCTGCAACCGTTACCGACTCTCGTGGTACAACAACTAGTAATTATTCGTTCACAACTAGCGGCGGCACTACAACTACTACTGCCACACCTTCATCTGGCGGCGGTGGAAGCAGTGGCGGAGGTGGAAGCGGCGGCGGCGGTGGAAGCGGCGGCGGAGGCGGAAGCAGTGGCGGCGGAGGAAGCAGCCGGGCAACTACGACGACTGTTCTAGTTCGATCGTTGATTCCTGTGAATACATTTACATCGTTGCCGAATCCAATCGGTGTAATTCCAAATATTCCAAATGTTCTGCCAATTGGTGCAGGTGCACCGATAATTCCAAACGGTTTTCCGATCGGGTTCCAAACTTCAAATGGTGATAGGGCAAATCGTCCAACACTTGGTCAACCAATGCCGCCATTATTGGTTAATACTCCACCAGCAGCGGCAACCGCCAAAGTAGTTGGTAATGCTGTGATTTTCAAAGTGAAAGCGAAACGTGGTGCAACAGTAAATATCTACCGCAACGGAATCCTTGTGAGTAGTGTTCCTGCATCTGCTGCAGCTTCTATCAAAGTTTCTGATAATCCAGGTGGCGTAAACATATTCCAGATTGTCGTTGTTGACAAAGATGGTGCTGTTTCAGCATCACCTAAAAAAACAGTTGCGATCAGGTCAAGTTCACCAAAGAAAGCAGCGGCAACCGCCAAAGTAGTTGGTAATGCTGTGATTTTCAAAGTGAAAGCGAAACGTGGTGCAACAGTAAATATCTACCGCAACGGAATCCTTGTGAGTAGTGTTCCTGCATCTGCTGCAGCTTCTATCAAAGTTTCTGATAATCCAGGTGGCGTAAACATATTCCAGATTGTCGTTGTTGACAAAGATGGTGCTGTTTCAGCATCACCTAAAAAAACAGTTGCGATCAGGTCAAGTTCACCAAAGAAAAATGTAAATAAAGGTGCAAGAACTAAGACTGCGACATCTAAGACGGCTACGTCTAAAGCCGCAGTAACTGCAAATACCACTGCGTCTAAAGCCAGCAAGTAGCCAATATTTACAGCAGAAATCGTTGTTGGCTTAGTCAAAGTCTAATTCATGCAACTAATGTCAAGTCATGACTGAACTTGAGACCCCAGAAAATCTTGCAAAAACTCTTGGCGAATTAAAAAAAGCCGGATGGAAATCGGTTGCAGTTAAAGAAGAAATTCGAAAAAACGCAGTTGCACGAATAACTGCTGGCGAACAATTATTTGAGGGAGTTCTTGGTTTTGAAGAAACAGTTATGCCACAACTCGAGAACGCGTTACTTGCTGGCCACGACATCGTATTTCTCGGTGAACGCGGTCAAGCAAAGACGCGAATTATTCGGTCGCTAATCTTTTTGCTCGACGAATGGATGCCAATTGTTTCAGGCAGCGAGATAAACGATGACCCGTATGGGCCGGTTTCACGTCAATCGCGTGAGTTGGTCATTCAGCATGGCGATGCAACACCTATTTCGTGGGTGCATAGAAGCATGCGATACGGCGAAAAGCTTGCCACACCAGATACATCTATCGCCGACTTGATCGGCGAAGTTGACCCGATCAAAGTTGCAGAGGGTCGCTATCTGAGCGATGAGTTGACTTTGCATTACGGTTTGGTTCCGCGCTGCAATCGCGGAATTTTCGCGATAAACGAACTGCCAGATCTCTCAGAACGAATTCAAGTTGGGTTGCTAAATGTTCTTGAAGAGCGCGATATTCAAGTTCGAGGATACAAAATTCGTTTACCGCTTGACGTGATGTTGGTCGCCTCAGCCAATCCTGATGATTACACAAATCGTGGGCGAATTATCACACCACTTAAAGATCGATTTGGTAGCCAGATTCGCACGCATTATCCACTTGACATTGAAACCGAAATTGCAGTTGTGCGGCAAGAGTCGCGCCCAGCCAGCATTGGTTCAGTTCAAGTTCGAACGCCAAAGTTCATGGAAGAAATAATTGCCACAATCAGTCATCTTGCTCGAGCCAACAGCCAGGTCAATCAACGCAGCGGCGTAAGTGTTCGTTTAACTACGAGCAACCAAGAACTTTTGTGCGCAAATGCAGTTCGTAGAGCGTTGCATGCTGGAGAAACTGATGTGGCTCCGCGAGTTAGTGATCTAGACGCGATAGCCGCGTCAACTGCAGGGAAAATCGAAATCGATGCTGTTGAAGATGGCCGCGAGGGTCAGATTTTTCAGCAACTAGTTCGCGGAGCAGTACTCCAAGTTTTCAAACAACACAGTGACTTAGAAAATCTTCGTGCAGTTGCAGAAGAGTTCAGTGAAGGTGTTGTTGTGCAAACTGGTGAAGATATTATTTCGACAGATTATGTAGCGCTTCTTGAAAAAATGCCAGCGCTTCGCACAACCGTAAATGGGCTTACAAACGGTGATGAATCACCTGCGGCAATTGCAAGTGCCGTTGAATTTGTGCTTGAAGGTTTACATCTCTCGAAACGCTTAAACAAAGATGCAACGGCTGGACGAGCGGTTTATCGCGCTAAAAATTAATCAACGCGCTAAAAATTAATCAATGGGCAGTCGCTGCGCCCAGATTTCGCTGGTGTCATGGCGTTCTACGATAACGGGTCGACCTACAAGTACCGAAACATTGACGGGCTCATTGAATCCATGAAGTTTGATCGCATCATGTTGTTTTGTCTTGACGCCTTGCGGAAGTTCAATTATCTGCTCAGTCGCGATCAAAACACCAATTCCGATGGCATGGTCACAAAGTCGTGCAGCAAGATTTGGTGCCGGCCCAATGTAGTCGTCACCTTCAAACAGCATTGTGTCACCAGTGGCAATGCCAATGCGCAGTTTCAGAGGTGCGCATACTGTCTCGGCCCGTCGTTCAAGTTCTAAGGCAAATGTTATGCCCTCAATTTGGTCGACTGCCACGGCCATTAATCCGTCACCAAGAAACTTGTCGATTCGCACGCCACGTTCTGAGGCAATCGCTCGGGCTACAGCACGAAACTCGGCCAGCAACCCAGTCGCTTTGCGGTCGCCATTGGTTTCCATATAGTTCGTAAACCCCGAAAGATCAACGAAAATAAAAGTTCTAGGAAATCTCATACGAATTATCAGTCTACGGCCGTCAGTACTAGCGTGCGATTGTGGTTAGTCGCTTTAATTATTCGCGTTGGGATGGAACTCAACGTGGCTTTGAATTTGATGCACAAAGCATTGTTGATGAGATAACCGACGACCTGTTGTATCACGGTGATGTCAACGCCGCACTGCGTCGGTTGATGCAAGAAGGTATGCGAAACGAACGTGGCGACCAATTAATGGGACTTCGCGAAATGATGCAACGACTGCGTGAGCGCCGCGAAGAAATAAAAGATCGTGGCGATCTGGGTGGCGTGTATAGCGAAATAGCAGCAGAGCTAGATGATCTCGTCGATGAAGAACGACATGCAATTGAAGATGCACTTATGACGGCAGAAAAATCTGGCGATCAGCGTCGCGCTGAAGTCGCCAAAGAGTCATCGCAAGAGCGCAATTTTCGCCTTGACATGTTGCCAAGTGATCTGGCGGGCAAAATTAACGAACTTGAACATTACGACTTTCAATCGTCTGAATCAAAGCAACGATTTGAAGCGCTTCTCGAAAAACTTCGTCAGCAAATAATGCAACAAATGCTCGATCGAATGTCTGGCGCCGTTGAACAATTGACTCCGCAAGACATGCAACGAATGAAAGACATGATGGCGGCGTTAAATGAAATGCTTGTATCTCGCGAACGCGGTGAAGAACCAAAATTTGAGCAGTTCATGGAGAGTTTTGGAGATTTTTTTCCTGAAAATCCGCAGACGCTTGATGAGTTACTTGAAATAATGGCTCAACGTATGGCAAATGCTCAAGCGATGTTGAATTCAATGACACCTGAGCAGCGTGATCAGATGCGTCAACTTAGCGAAAAACTCTTAGAAGACATGGATTTACGATGGCAAATGGATCAACTTTCGCAAAAGCTACAGGGAATGTTTCCGCAAAAAGGTTGGGGCCAGTCGCATGAATTCACTGGCGATGAACCATTGGGTTTTAGTCAGGCGATGCAGTCAATGCAAGAACTTGGTGATCTAGATCAACTAGACAATCTTTTGCGCAACGCGTCTTCACCGTCTGCCTTGGCTGAAGCCGACTTAGATCGTGTACGAGAAATGTTGGGCGAAGATGTTGCAAAATCGCTTGAGCAAATGGCTCAATTGACAAAGAAATTAAAAGACTCGGGGTTGATTGATCAGGTAGAAGGCAAACTCGAACTTACCCCCAGTGGTTTGCGAAAAATCGGTGCGAATGCTTTGCGCGATGTGTTTGGATCCCTAGAGAAAGACCGTCTCGGGCAACATCAAGTTGAGCGCCTAGGTGTCGGACATGAGAGAACTTACGACACAAAGCCATATGAATATGGTGACCCGTTTCAATTAGATCTGCAACGGACTTTACGTAATGCGCTACAGCGTCAAGGCCCGACAGTTCCGCTTAAATTGTCTGCCGATGATTTCGAAATTGAACAGACAGAACATCTAACAAGATCATCAACGGTGCTGATGTTAGATCTTTCATTATCAATGCCGATGCGCGATTACTTTTTGCCTGCCAAGAAAGTTGCCATGGCATTGCACTCTTTAATGAGTACGCAGTTTCCGCGAGATTATTTGGGTATTGTCGGTTTTAGCGAGGTGGCTCGTGAACTTACGCCACAGCAATTGCCGGAGGTTTCTTGGGATTTTGTTTACGGAACCAACATGCAGCACGGGTTTATGTTGGCTCGCAAAATGTTGTCAAGTCAGAGTGGCACGAAGCAAATAATTATGGTTACCGACGGCGAACCAACGGCCCATATTTCAAAGTCTGGGGATGTATTTTTTAACTATCCGCCAGTTCGTGAAACGATTGAAGCGACATTGAGTGAAGTCATGCGTGCGACCCGCGAAGGCATACGGATAAACACTTTTATGCTTGACGCATCACATGCGTTGCAGGCATTTATTGAGCAGCTAACCGCGATCAATCATGGTCGGGCATTTTTTACGAGCCCAGAAAATCTTGGCGAATATTTGCTTGTTGATTTCATCGAACACAAGCGACAACTTTCTCGGCATCGGGGTTCTCGTCGCGCCAGCTAAGAAATATTTGCATTTTCTTGAGTTTGGGGCTAAATTACATACTTGTAGTTACGAGGTGCTAGCGCGACTAGTTCTCGTAATTAAAGCAGAAGTCATTTAATTTAGGAGTCAAATTGGATTTTAGAGCGAACAGATCATCAAATAGCGACCATGCGTGGCAAGACGAAGCCAACTGTCTAGGTGTTGATCCCGACCTCTTTTTTCCAGAGCGCGGTGCATCAACTCGCGAAGCCAAAGAAGTTTGTCGTGGCTGTGTTGTCAAAAATGATTGTCTTGAATATGCCCTAGAAAATGGCGAGAAGTTCGGTATTTGGGGTGGGCTTTCTGAGCGCGAGCGTCGCCGTCTGCGTCGTCAACGTGCGCAAGGCACTCGCAACATCGCCAGCGCTTAAGCGCCGGCTCTTCGTATTATCGCCTGCGCATATCCGCCGCTGATTAGACGGTTCACTCAAAGTTTTGCATCGCGCGGTTGCGCGCAGCCAGGCACCATTCGATTGTCTTTTCTTTGCTTAAATCGAGTTCGGCCCATCGCGATTTTGTAATTTGAGTCAACACTCGTGCTGGCACGAGACCGACTAACTCGGCACGATCGATCTCTGCGCGCTTCGCAATTTCGTCAAAAACGAATGCAGGTCCGGCAACATCTGGGGCAATCAAATTCATGCTCACTTGAATCTCATCACCAAGTTTTAGTCCTAAAGTTCGCACTTCGCGGCTCCGTAGTTCACGAGCAATTCGGCGACCGTCTTCAATAGTCGAGTTTTTTAACCAGACGTTGTAGGCGACGAGAATTTGCCTTGCACCCACACAAATTGCACCAGCAGTAGGGTGAGATTCGTTCGGTCCAAAATCTGGCGTTAAGTCAACGAACGCTCGCTTGCGAACCTCGGGCAGGTCACGCTCAGGCCCATATACAAAACTCGGAATCTTTAGCTCGCTTGCCGCAAATTCGGCAAACTCGTTGCGCGCATTAATCGCATCTTCAATCGTTGAGTCATCAAGTGGCACAAATGGCACGACATCGATAATTCCAATACGTGGATGAACGCCAATATGTTCAGATAAATCAAATTGTTTGGCGCAAAGCTCAGCCAGTTGGTGAGGGGTTTTAGAACCCACGATTGTGAATACGCTGCGGTGGTGGTGATAATCACTATGAATGTCCAAGACATCGTTACCGATTTGGCTACGAATCTTGGCAATCGTGTCTAGTTGCCGTCCCTCACTGATGTTTATAACGCATTCAAGCATCTGTAATTCTTAGCGCACTTTTGGTGGGTGATGCTAGAGTTGTGGCATGTTCAACGGACCTGAAATTTGGATCATCATCTTGCTCGTCGTAGTGCTATTCGGAGGCAAGCGCCTTCCAAATATTGCTCGAAACCTAGGTAAGGCTCAAAGCGAACTCAAAAAAGGGCTTGCTGAGGGTGCTGCCGAAGCGAAAAAAGACGAAACTCCAAAAACCGACAGCAAATAATTCTCTTATTCAATCGCGACGATTTTTACTTTCGTCCCGAGTACATCGCTGAGTAGACCGCGTCGCTCATTTGCTGCGTAGAGATTAAGCTCTAAATCAAATTTTGCTGAAGCTTTAACAAAAATCAGTAGTTGCTCATCCTCTGATCGGGTAGAAACTTTCTTCACTCGTCCATCTTGAGTGCGATCAAGCCCAATCGCTATTCGTAGCAAGCCGGCAAGTGAGCGCACAATGTGCTGGTCGGTTTCAGAAAGCAGAGCGAACTCAGGGTGCGAATCTTTTGGCACGCTCTTTCGGTGGTAGCGAGCGATCTGTGCGATTAACTCAATTTCGCGATCAGTAAGTCCGACGAGTTCTGAATTGCGAATTACATAATATGAGTGCAGATGATGTTTCGAATGTGAGACGACCACGCCGACATTTGTTAGAAGTGCTGCAGCCTCAAGATATCTTCGACATGATTCATCAAGATCTAATTTCTTTTGCAAGTTTTCAAAAAGTGATAAGGCAATTTTGGCAACATTTCTGCTGTGCGCTGGTTGGTCATCACAACGATCTGCTAATTGCCGCACACTCGCAAGCGCCGGGTCAACACCATCGGGATGATCGAGTAAGTCTTGTCGTTGCAGAGTGTCAAAGAGTACACCTTCGCGCAATGCATAGTCTGAATACGTAAAGTTCGTGACCCCAAAAGACAATGCGACGCCTTCTAAAATTATGGCCCCAGCCAAAATAATGTCAGCGCGAGAGGACTCAAGGTCAAATTCTTTTTCTCGTTGCTTTACAGATGGTTGATCGGCCAGTAAGTCAACAACTTTGCTGACATCGTTAGCTGCGAACTCATAGCGGTTGAATGACTTCGGCTCTGGTTGTTTATTCTGCTTGGCAATAAGTTTGGCGATCGCTTCAATTGTGCCTGAAGAGCCAACCGCCACTTCAAACCCAAGTTGATCAACTTGCGGTTCAATTGTTGACAGCATTGATCGCACGAATTTTTGACAACTTCCTACTGCGCTCGGGTGCAATACTTCCGTTGCAAAAAATCGGTCTGTTAAGCGAACTGCACCAAGTTTGAAACTTCGCGACAGCAAAATCTTCTCGCCAGTTGCTATCACAATCTCGGTTGAACCCCCGCCGATATCGCACATCAACATCCTTGAATCGCCGATCGCAATTGCGTGCCTGACGCCCAGATGAATCAATCGAGCTTCTTCGATTCCTGAAATAATCTCGATTTCTACATCTGCTTCCTTGCGTGCGCGCTTAATAAATTCGTTTCGATTTTGGGCTTCGCGCACGGCACTTGTTGCAACGGCACGCAATTTTGCGTTGTGAATATCAGCAAGTGCGCGCATTCGTTTAAGGGCCGCAATACCCCGATCCATTGCACCCTGCTCAAGTTGTTTCATATCCCCTGAGCCATGACCTAGGCGGATTACTTCTTTTTCGCTTGTGATTACCTCGAAACCAGTTTCGACGGGTTTTGCGACAACCAAATGAAAACTATTCGTTCCGATATCAAGTGCAGCAAACATCCCCTCAGATTTAGACCACACAAGCATTCATCTTAGAATGAGATTGTTTGACGGTAGGATTCACAAACGAATCGAGGCACGATATGACAAACTTTGCTGAATCAACAACTCTTAACGAGCCGCCGCGCGGGCACGCCCGAATTGTCTACTTAGGCTCAGTTTCTCCTCACTGGGAGGTTTATGGCAACTATGGAGACCAAAACCTACTTGAAGATTTCCGAGCTCGTGTGCTTGCGAGATTGATTCTTTTGCCGCGAAATGATCCTCAATTCCGCCGAAATCAAGAGCGAGTTAGTAAGGATGCTGAGCGTGAACGAATCAGTATCGAGTGGGAGTTGGGCTATCCAGTTTCGTCAGACTCAGCGTCAACTCCAGCAGTTAATGCTGCTGTTGATGCAACCGCGGTGCCAACCGAATAGCAGTATCTCAAAATTTGCGGCTAAACAGCAACTAGTTGCGACGTCTAAATATGTCACTGAGATGAAATCAAAGTGACATCCTGGCGAAATCGACTGTCAATAGTTTATCGATCTGCTCAAAATTTATACGCTGAAAACATTGAACACAAAAATATAAATCGATATATAAATCGCGAGTTAAGTTGGCTTGACTTCAATGATCGAGTGCTGGCACTTGCGTGCGACGAGAATGTTCCGTTGCTTGAGCGCTGTCGCTTCATATCAATTTGCTCGTCAAATCTTGACGAGTTTTACCAAATTCGAGTTGCCGCACTGAAAGATCAAGTTGCCGCAGACATTTCAACAAAAACCCCCGATGGGCGCTCGCCACTTGACCAACTTAGAGAGATTACTGAGCGCACGCAGAGTTTTGTTCAGCGACAAGAAGATATCTGGGGAAAAGAATTATTACCTCAGCTTGAACTATTTGATGTTCGAGTGCAGAGCTGGTCGCAACTCTCTGCCAACGAGAAGACAGAACTTTCTAAAGATTTTGATCAGAGAATTTTTCCGGTTCTGACTCCATTGGCAGTTGATCCTGCGCATCCTTTTCCATACATCTCGAACCTTGCATTAAATCTGGCTGTAGTTGCCAGTGATCCAAATTCTGGAGAGCAAAGATTTGCAAGATTGAAGATTCCTAAAAACATGAGTCGGTTTATGAGGGTCGGAAAGTCGAACAACTTTGTGTTGCTCGAAGAACTGATCGCGGCAAATCTTTCGCGATTATTTCAGGGGATGACCATTGAGCAGTGTTTTGTTTTTCGTGTTACACGCAACGCAGATCTTTCACTTGATGACGAAGATGCCGAAGATCTTCTCGCCGCTGTCGAAGTAGAGTTGCGCCGTCGTAGGTTTGGACGCGCTGTGCGACTCGAAGTTCCGCATGGCACTGCTCAGTCAGTTATCGACTTGATGTGCGAAGAACTCGAACTTGACCCAGAAGATGTGACTTATCATCGCAGCATAATTGAGATGGGTTGTATATCACAGTTGGCGTCTCTTGATATTTCGAGTTTACGATTTCAGCCGTGGCCGCCACTCACTGCCGGTCGTCTTGCCGCGGCTGATTTCAATGGTCAAAATATTTTTCAGGTGATACGCGAGCGACAACTCCTCGTTCATCACCCACACGAGTCTTTTGCATCTTCTGTTGAGACATTCGTTGAACAGGCTTCAAGTGATCCGAAAGTGCATTCAATAAAAATGACTTTATATCGCACTTCGGGTGACTCGTCAATTGCCAAGCACTTAGTTCGCGCCGCCGAGTCGGGAAAGCAAGTTGCCGTAGTTCTTGAAATTAAAGCACGCTTTGACGAAGCGAGAAATATCGCCTGGGCAAAAGAACTTGAATATGCGGGAGTGCATGTTACGTACGGCATCGTCGGCCTAAAAACTCATTCAAAGTGTGTTTTGGTCGTGCGTGAAGATAGTGATCAGATGCGCAGATATGTGCATATCGGCACAGGAAATTACAACTCAACAACAGCGCGGATGTATGAAGATATCGGTTTTTTTACCTGCGAAGAAGCAATCGGCGCAGATGCAACAGAACTATTTAACTATTTGACTGGCTATGCACGCGAGCCGGACTATCAACGCTTGTTTGTTGCGCCACACCAGTTGCGACCGAAACTTATAGAACTAATTAAGGGTGAAGCGGCTTTTAAGGAAGCTGGTCACATCACAATAAAGTTGAACTCTATTTCTGATCCTGCAATTATTGAGGCGCTATATGCGGCGAGCAACGTTGGTGTAAAAATTGAGTTAATCGTCCGCGGAATTTGCTGTCTGCGTGCCGGCGTACCTGGAATGTCAGAGAACATCACGGTGCGTTCAATCCTTGGTCGTTATCTTGAGCATTCTCGTATATATAGGTTCGCTCACGGTTTTGACGACGAATCGCCCTTGCACCTAATTGGCTCGGCAGATTTGATGGGTCGCAACTTAGATGGTCGAGTTGAAGTTCTCGTGCCTTTAACTCACCCGAAACATCGGGCATGGCTAGATAAAGTACTTGGGTTTTTGCTAGCAGAAGATGTAAGTAATTTTACTCTAGGCAGCGACGATAAATGGAACAAAGTCTTTGGTGATGAGCGAACAGGAGATGCCCAACAGAGTTTGCATGAGTGGGTAGTTGCAACCCAATTGCGCTAAAACTGCTCATCTGTTCACCGTTAAGTCACTTGATGGACGACTGCAGTTCACGAAACAAGGACTACCGTTATTCGTAAGATATAAGCAGTTAATACTGATCTTAAAATTATGGGGTGATGACTAATGGAACAAATCCGAAAAGATTTCCACAATGATCTTGACGCTGCGCGTGCCGAGGTAATTCGCTTAGGGGCTTCTTTGACTGAGTCAATTCCGCGCGCGACAGCAATTTTGCTGAGTGGAGATCTAGAGGGCGCTGATTATTTAGTTCAAGCAGATGACGAATTCGATGCTCGGTCCGCAGAACTAGAAGCACTGTGTTTTGAAATCTTGGCACTTCAGGCTCCAGTTGCCGCCGATCTTCGGCAAATTATTGCAATTATCAAAATTGCTGGAGAACTTGAGCGCTCAGCAGATCTTGTCGTCAACATTTGTAAAGCGGCGCGACGAATATATGGCCACAATATTGATCCAATTTTACGCGGTGTGATTTCAAAGATGAGTGAGCAGGCTCAGAAACTTTTTGAATCAACAATGGAGGCGTTTGAAGAGAATGATGCAGCTAAAGCCGCAGCAATTGACGATATGGATTCGTACTTAGATAGTTTGCATCGCCAATTCATTCAGCAAATTTTTGAATCACATTCGAACTCTAAAATTGATCTTCAAGTGGCTGTGCAATTGGCAGTCGTTGCTCGCTTTTACGAGCGAATTGGTGATCACGCTGTCAACGTAAGTGAGCGAACACGTTTCATCGTGACTGGCTGGGTTCGCAAACGTGACGGTATTAATCGTTATAAAGCTCGTATAGGTGATACAACCGGAGAATTTACTTTGAATCTTGAGCAGAATTAGTTTGATTTAAATTTCGTTATGGGTGTTGTTTACTTTTTAATTGGCGTGTTATTGGCCACTGCAATTGCTTTTCTAATTTCAAAACGCTCAACTAGAGAAATTCAACTTGCATTAACTAATAAGAGTGCTGTAACAAAGTCAACAACGAGAGATAATTTCGTACAATTGTTTGAGATTCTTGATTTTCTAGAGACCGGTGTAATTGTTGCCGATAACAACTCAAATCATAAATTCAGAAATAAAGCTGCCATTGCAATGACTGGCATTAGATATGTGGATATTTTGATTGATCAAGCAGTCGACGAGATGATTAAGCAACTTGAACAGGAAGGTACAGGAAGTCGAATTCTTGAAGCTGTTGCTGGAACAACACGTTTTCTTCAAATTCGTGGCCGTAATCTAAAGAACGAATACATACTCGTAACTGTTGAAGACATCACAGCGAAATCACGAATTGAAACTGTGCAAACTGACTTCGTTGCAAATTTGAGTCACGAATTGAAGACTCCGATCGGCGCAGTTGCCGCGCTAGCAGATTCTTTAAATGGCGAGACCGAGACTGCGGTGGTTTGGCGACTTGCTGAAAGAATTGTTTCCGAATCTCATCGCATGGCACGAATCGTGGATGCCCTGCTTGACTTGTCGAGAATTGAATTCAGTGGGACCGAAGATTGGACTGAAGTTGATCTAGCACCGGTGCTCGTTGAGGTTGTAAGTACTAATCAACATGCCGCAAAGCGGCAAGGTATCGAGCTTTCACTAACTGGTGCTTCGCATCTAAATGTGCTTGGCGATAGATCACAATTGTTGTCGGGTTTTTCAAATCTCGTTGACAATGCGATTAAATACAGCGAACCAGGCGGGATAGTTTCAGTGTCAAGCTCAATAGTCGGCCAGTTAGTTGTTGTGGCGATAACCGACCATGGAATCGGTATATCGAAACAGCATCAAGATCGGATCTTTGAGCGCTTCTATCGGGTCGATAAAGCTCGAAGTCGAGCCACGGGAGGAACTGGCTTAGGCCTCTCAATTGTTCGGCACATAGTTTTAGAACATGGTGGCTCAATAGACATTGTCTCAGAAGAAGGAATCGGTTCAACTTTTACAATTCGGCTTCCGCATTTTGTCTCAGAATCAACAGACATGCCAACTATCACCACGGGAGTTTCATTATGACGATCACTAATTCGCTGCCCACAATTTTGGTTGTAGACGACGAAGAATCATTTATTGAAGCACTTCAAGTCGGTTTAAAGCGTGAGGGATTTCGAGTTGAAGTTGCTCGTGATGGCGCAGAAGCACTTGCAGTATTTGATGCAGTTCGTCCAGATGCTGTGTTGTTAGATGTGATGTTGCCAAAAATCTCCGGCACAGATGTGTGTCGTGAAATTCGAAAGAAGAGCACGGTGCCGATCATTATGGTGTCAGCCAAAGGTGCAGAAATTGACACTGTTGTTGGATTAGAAGTTGGGGCAGATGATTACATTGTTAAGCCGTATCGACTTAGAGAATTAGTTGCAAGATTACGAGCGGCACTTCGTCGTGGAGCACTCTCGGCCACAGGCGACGAAGCCGCAGGAGTCGGAACAGTTGCAATAGGCAGCATTTCAATTGACCCTGAACAACATGTGGTGACAATTCGTGGCGATGTCACGAAACTTCCTTTAAAAGAATTCGAATTGTTGTATATCTTGATGTCTAACGCCGGTCGCGTGTTGACACGTGAAACTCTGATTGACCGAGTCTGGGGTTCTGACTACTTCGGTGACACGAAAACTTTAGATGT
>CALACK010000130.1 GCA_937890395.1 uncultured Acidimicrobiaceae bacterium
GTGTTACTGCAAAGAATATGCTTTGGTCATGAGCGACAAGCAAAATCTCAAACACAACTACGGAACGGTCAACAAAGAATACGGAATTGATTTAGCGACGCGAGCCCCAGAAAATGACGGACCAATATATATGGTCAATTTAATGAAGTATCACGAAGTTGCGCAGTACCAGAGCGATGACGGCATGGATAAATCTATTAGTGGTCGTGAAGCCGATGATCGTTACAACCCGTCTAGTGTGCTCAGCAAAATTGGTGCCGACATTGTTTTTGTCGCAGATGTAAATAAGAATCACGTCGGCAACGAAGATTGGGATCGAATTGCGATCGTGCGCTACGCCACTCGTAAATCGTTTATTGAAATGCAGTCGCGAAAAGATTTCAGCGAAAAACATAAGCACAAAGCAGCCGGTATGCAACGCACGATTATCGTGTGCTGTCGACCTGAAGACATCGCACTCGACAGGGCTGGTCGGGCGAACGCTGGCGATTCGCGAACAGTATTAATGGTTGTACGTCAAACAGAGAATCGCACGAACGTATTTTCTCAAATTGAGAGCGCGACAAATTTCGCGGCAGAAGGAACGATAATCGGTGACGGCCGAATGTGGGACACAGTGCAATTCAAGGCGTTTGATTCGCAGGAACACGCAGACGAAAATGCGGCTTCATTTAAAGATTGTTTACCCGGCTCAAGTTTTGTGATGACGCTCGATGCCTCAATGGATGCAATTACAACTCGCTAGAGAATTGCGGTCAACCTAATCAGCTATTCGTAACCTATGGGTTGCGGCGAGCAAGCGGATTCGAGATCAGAAAATTAGTTTCGAGTGGCGCACCAGATATCTCGTCAGTAAAGTATGTGCCTTTTTCAAGTCGCTCCATGGCTGCATCTACGCCGTTTAAATCAAGTTCAATTGCATCAATCAGTGCGATATCTAAATTGCCGTAACCAGTCGTTTCTGTCATGACACGAGTGTAGGGTTCAAGGCTATGTCAACAACACAACCTTCAGAATTTCCGGCTCTTGACGGTTCGGCCGTAACAATTAAGAAATTCGCCAGCATGCCACCGATGGGCATTGACCCGACCAAGCGTTACAGCGTGGCAATGGAGACGACTCTAGGCACGCTCGTAATTGCGCTCGACGCCGCTGCTGCCCCGTTGACGGTTAACAACTTTGTTTTTCTTGCCGCGCATCACTATTACGATGGGGTGATTTTTCATAGAATTATTAAAAACTTCATGTGCCAAGGTGGCGACCCTGATGGCACTGGTCGTGGCGGCCCTGGCTATAAATTTGGGGACGAACTGCCGAAACCGGGCAAATATCAAATCGGAAGTCTGGCGATGGCTAATGCTGGGCCAAACACAAACGGTTCACAATTTTTCATTGTCAGCGGCTCAAGTGGCGTCGGTCTGCCGCCGCAATACTCGTTGTTCGGCCAAGTTGTCAAGGGGCTTGAAATTGTTGATGCGATGCAAAATGTTGCGACGCGACCTGGTGATCGACCTGTCGAAGATGTAGTAATTAAATCGATCACAATTACTGTCGCTGACTAGTAAATAATCCGCGATGCCAAAACGGCTCGACGAACTAACGATCGTTGAAGCGCGTTCGTTAGCACTCGCCGCGCAAGGTTTTGATAAACCTCGTACAAAATCTAAATCATCAATTGCTGATGCAGTTCAAGTGATCAAAAAACTCGGAGTGATTCAAATTGACTCGGTGAATGTGCTGGTGCGTAGTCAAGAGTTGCCGCTGTTCTCGCGACTCGGCGATCACGACCGAAATGCAATAAATAAAGCCACGGCGCAAAGCAAGATTTTTGAATATTGGGGGCACGAAGCAGCATTGCTGCCAGTCGAATTGCAACCGTTGTTTCGCTGGAAGATGAATGCGGCTCGCACAGGCAAAATTAAACACTGGGGTTTGACGAGTTTTTATGCCGACAACAAAGCGTTTGTAAAACGCATCTTGAAACATGTCGAAGCTAACGGGCCGGTTACAGCACGCGAACTTTCGACGCGCACCGAAAAGAAATCATCGTGGTGGGATTGGGATGAAGCAAAAACGGCACTTGAATATTTATTTTTAACGGGTCAGATAATGGCTCGTGGTCGTGGCACTGATTTTGCTCGGATCTACGACATTACTGAGCGCGTGTTGCCATCAAAGATCCTTAACACACCCACACCAACCGAAAATGAAGCGCGCAAACAATTGTTAGTGCGTGCGGCAAAAGCACAAGGCGTGGCAACTCTGAGCGATCTTGCTGATTACTACCGACAAAAAACAGCTGTTATAAAACCGTTAGTCATTGAACTCGTCGAACAAGGCGAGTTGCGAGAAGTAACAGTTGATACATGGGTTGAAAAAGCATTCGTTCATCGATCCGCAAAACTGCCCAAGAAGCTTTACGCCACTGCATTATTGTCACCGTTTGATTCGCTTGTTTGGTGTCGTCCACGTAACGAGCGACTGTTTAACTTTCATTACCGCATCGAGATTTATACGCCTAAAGAAAAACGCAAGTTCGGCTATTACGTCTTGCCGTTCATGCTTAATGGAGAAATAGTCGGCAGAGTTGATCTCAAAGCTGATCGCGCCAATTCGAATTTGCTCGTGCAAAGCGTGCACACCGAAAAAGGCATCAAGCGAGCGTCTATCAACGGCGCGCTCACTGACGAGTTGCGTGCTCTCGCAAACTGGCTTGACTTGGGGCTTTAACGAGAAAAGTTAATGAAACTATTGCGAAACTAATGTAAAACCAACGCAAAACTATCGCTAAACGCCTTTACTGATAGTATTCTATTGTTAAAGGGGGTAGGTGATGCGTATAAATCATCAATGGTCAAAGACAACTCGTGAAGCAGCGCAATTGCTCGGCCTAGAAGTAGCGCGTGCCAGAAAAGAGCGGCGTTGGACAGCCGCCGAGCTCTCGGAAAGGGCCGGCATTACCGCGGTCACGCTGCGCAAAGTAGAACGCGGCGACCCAACGGTTGCACTTGGAACTGTCTTTGAAGTCGCAACTCTTGTAGGGGTTCACCTTTTTGATATTGAACGTGAAGCACTCCCTGATTTAATTTTGCGAGTTCAGAGCCGACTTGCTTTACTTCCAACTCGCGTCCGCGAACCAAGCACCATGGTGCATGATGACTTCTAACAACACAAACTCGCGCGTGTATGTGTGGGTGTGGTTGCCGCAAGCAATCAATCCAATAGTTTGTGGAGTACTTGAACCAGTTGGTGACACACTCGTGTTCAACTACGCACGCAGCTATCTGGCACGAGACAACGCAGTATCGCTGTATGCGCCAGAGCTTCCACTTCAACCAGGACGCATCAGACCGCGAGCAGGATTGAGAGTTGCTGGATGTATCAATGACGGTGCACCTGATACTTGGGGCCAACGTGTGATTGACCATCGGCACCTCAGTCAAATTGATGGCGTGCATCAATCTCGCGAGATGAGCCTCGTTGATTATTTACTTGAATCTGGTTCAGATCGTTTTGGGGCACTCGACTTTCAAACCAGCGCCGACACCTATATATCGCGGGACGGAAACGGAACCCTCGAAGAACTTCGATTTGCTGCAGAGCGATTGGAAGCCGGCGAACCATTCTCTGCGTCAGTTGACGGAGCACTTCTCCATGGTTCATCGATCGGTGGTGTTCGCCCGAAAGCACTTCTTGACGACGGCAACCGCAAACTCATTGCGAAGTTTTCTTCAAGTACCGATCCGTACCCAGTTGTAAAAGCCGAAGCACTGGCAATGGATTTAGCACGCCGTGTGGGGCTAAATGTTGCTGCGACCGAGTTGACCATCAGTCTTGGTCATGATGTGTTGCTCATTGAACGGTTTGATCGAACCGCCACTGTCGGGGAACGCAAGATGGTGGTGTCTGCGCTTACTCTTTTTGAGCTTGATGAAATGACAGGTCGATACGCCACGTATTTTGAATTGGCTGACATGATTAGAGAAAAATTCACATCTCCGAAGCAGACGTTAAAAGAACTCTTCTCACGCATCGTTTTAAATATCTGTGTTGGCAATACTGACGATCATGCACGAAATCACGCAGCATTTTGGAATGGGAAAATGTTGACACTTACTCCCGCGTACGACATCTGTCCACAGACTCGTTCTGGTGGCGAGGCAGCGCAGGCGATGGCAATCGGTCGAAACGGATTTCGACTCAGTCAACTTGTGGGTTGTGTGGGTGCTGCTGAAACATATTTCTTAGATGAATCCGAAGCGCGAGACATTATTGACCACCAGCTTCATGTAATTCGTACTCAGTGGATTGAAGTTGCCGACAACGCGAATCTCACTGAAGCACAACGCAATGGGATGTGGAAGCGTCAAGTTCTCAATCCATTTGCAACCGATGGCTACTCCAACCGCGTGCTGTGATTTAAAATTTTAGAAGTCGAGTGCCTTCTCGGCGAATGACATTGGTGTCGCACTGATGACTGGCTGATTTTTAGCGCGATCACGAACTCATACTTGGTGGTGATGGGACGTTTCAAAGATTGTGTTGCGGCCCAGCGTCGGCGTATCTTCGGTACAATATGGATATGTCGGTACCGCTTCGCCGCAATGGTCAGATGGCGTTGGTGGTGAATCGAGTCAAATTGCACGAAGGTGATTCCGAGCTTCAATATTGGCTGAGTCGTGAACCAGCAGAGAGAATTGCTGCAGTAGAGATTATTCGTCAAAGAGTATTCGGGGGTGCTGATGAAACTCGACAAGGACTTCAACGAGTTTGTCGAATTATTCGTCGCTAACGATGTTCGATTTTTAGTTGTCGGTGGCTATGCACTCGCGGCACATGGCTACCCTCGCGCCACCGACGACTTTGATGCGTGGGTGTGGGCGAATCCTGAAAATGCAGTAAAGATCGTTGACTGTCTCACTAAATTTGGTTTCGGTAGTCTCAATCTCTCGACGGACGACTTCACAACTCTTGATCGGGTAGTGCAACTCGGATATCCGCCCTATCGAATCGATATCATCACTTCGATTAGCGGTGTCGAGTTTGATAGTGCTTGGGCGAACCGATTGGTAGTTGATGTTGACGGGCTGAATGTGCCATTCATCGGGCGTGACGATTTGTTGAAGAACAAGCGTGCGACCGGGCGACCGAAGGATCTTCTGGACGTTGAGCGCTTGACAGGCAACTGAGCAACCATTTGAGTGACGGTCGGGGGTTCAAATCCCTCGTGCCCTGCAAAAGCAGGCCGTCATTGCGTCCAGCCCAGCTCGCGCTCGAGTTCGGGCAACTTGGCCCTGAGTGCAGCAATCATTGTCAGTGAATCTGCGAGCTGAGTATCGGTGAGATCGTGCATGCCGGCAAAGATTGCGTAACCCTCCACTAGCAATGTAACGTGAATCAACCACGTAAACGATGTTCTGTCGCAGATCCCGCCTGCTTGGTTTGCAAAGGCGCGCATATTTTCTTGAAAGAAGTTCAAGTTAAAAATCTTCGCTGGAGAACCCTCCGAGATGAGCCACGAAATCAATCGAACCCGCAATAAAAAATCACTGTTAAAAAAAAGGGATTGATTAGTAACTTCGGGAAAGCGAGCCAATGCGTTTTCCATCAGAACCGACGTTATGTGGACAAATAGTCCTTCCATCGATCCAAAATTTCTTGCGATAGTTGGCTGCGCGAGGCCCGCCCGTTTCGTGACTTCCCGAGAAGTCACCTTGTCGAAAGGGATTGTGCGCAGCATCTCGATTGCGGTATCAACAATGCGCTTCTGCGCCTCAGCAGCGGGCACCACGGCCCTCACCACTTTCGGCCGAGGAAACGCATCCTTTTTCCCCTGGCTATTCACATCGGACACCATATTTGCTGCTGCTTTCGTTT
>CALACK010000131.1 GCA_937890395.1 uncultured Acidimicrobiaceae bacterium
TTGGTGCATACGGCGAACAAATCGGTCTACCAATGGTCGGTCGCCTCGCCGATGTTTGGAACTCATCACTTCACGGCAACGAAGATCAATGGATAAAAAAGCGAGACATCGTGCGGGCTAGCGCACAACAAGCAGGTCGCGACCCGAAATCAATTGAAATCTCTTTGACAATTGAACGCCCGCTTCCAACAACTGATTCTGAGTCGGCGCAATTTGCTGATGATTTGCGACACCTTATTGAACTCGACGTGTCTCATTTCGTTTTAGATTTTGGTCACCCGAAATCAACAGAGCCCGTGATGCGGTTCATCGAGCAAGTAATGCAACCAATTAAAACAAATTATTAATTTCCGCGCCGCCGAGAATCGAAATCCGCGAAAATTATCTCCTAAATACTGAACCGTACTACTAGTTGAGTTTCATCCCTCAACGGTGTCTCAGAACTTCTCGTCTAAACCAATATTTCTGGCTCGTCACTCGCCTACGCATACCAAATGTCTACCAAACACGACCGCTTCAATTACTACCGAAGTAGTTTCCATTTCAGTTTCGCACCAATGTTAACGCAAGCAAATTTTCCAATAGGAGTATTTCTAATGCTTCCGGTCCTAGTGCATCGCTTACCTTCCAAACTTGATGCTGTTGAAGCACTCGGGATGCTCGTCGCGACTGTATTAGCTGGAACGGTCGTTGTAGTCGTAGTTGAGGCAGTAGAAACCCCTTCAAGTCCGCTGATACCCATCACAGTGATAGGTCGTGGCGAATCAGGAATTGCCGAGTAACTCTACTTAACAGGAATGACTGCAGTACCAATTATCTCGATCATTGCCTTTGGCTCGACTAGTTCTGTAACGCCAACCAGGGCCATTGCTGGATAATAGTCACCAATGATCTGACGGTAGGCGGCACCAACTTCACGCAATGCAGAACGATACGCGCTGACATCGGTGGCATACATCACTAGCGATACCAAATGTTCAGGAGTGCCACCTGCGGCGCGTAACGCTTGCACCACATTCTGCAACGAAGCTGCGAATTGCTCAGCAAAATTGTCACCAACAACTTTTGAATTCGCATCTACAGCGATTTGTCCGGCCAAATAAATTGTTGTGCCAGGTTGAGCCACCACAGCATGTGAAAAACCTCGTGCAACCGCCATCTCAGTCGGGTTAACGCAAAGGTGCGGGCTGACAGCCGGTTTGCCAGAGTTAGCCGAGTTAGTCATCGTCCACTCCATTGTGGTTTCTCACCGGCATTAAATGTGCGATGGAACTCGCGATGGTCTTTCGTCTGCATTAGATGGGCCTGGGTCATTGCTTCTAGTTCAAGTGCGCCATGCAAACTCATGTCGGCTTCACGAGTCAGCAACATCTTTGTACTTTGATAAGCAAGAGTCGGACCATTCGCAATTCTCTCTGCAAGCGTGCGCGCTTCTATTAGCAGTTGCTCAGCATCTACGCATTTATTTGCAAGACCGATAGCGACAGCATGCTCGCCCGCGACGGGATCACCAAACATCAAAATTTCTGTGGCTCTGCCAAGACCCACGAGTTTCGGCAAAAGATAGCAAGTGCCCATGTCGCCACCCGACAAACCTACACTTGTAAAAAGAAATCTGAACTTCGTTGACGGTGTGACAATTCGAAAGTCACAAGCGATGGCGATGACTGCACCCGCTCCAGCAGCAGTGCCATTTATCGCCCCAATGATGGGTATCGGGCATTCACGCATATTTTGTATTACTGCACCGGTCATTCGAGTGAATTCGAGCAACTCACGTGGATCCATCTTGATTAACTCACCAATAATTTCGTTGACATCACCACCGGAGCAAAAACTTTTACCTGCGCCAGTGATTACCACCGCATCGCAAATATCAGCGTGCGGTAATTCGCGAAATAAATCACGCAAATCTGCGTAGGCATCAAAGGTGATTGCATTTAGTTTGTCTGGACGATTAAGTGTCAGAGTCATCACTCGGTCGCGAACTTGAACATCAAAATGATGCCAAGATTCAGTGACCGTGGCAGATCCCTTAAACGGAATTTTCGGTTTCATTATTGAGTAGTCCCCCCATCCATAATGATCGACTGACCGTTGATTGCTGACGCCGAGTCTGAACACAAGTAAATCACGGCTTGCGCCACTTCTTGTGGTTCTAACAATCTTCCAAGTGCCGACTGATTTGCCAAAGTCTGTTCTGCTTCAAGTGGTGTGCAGCCGGTCAATTGCACGATTTTAAGAACTGACTTCTCGGTCATCTCGGTTCTAACGAATGTTGGACAGACCGAATTAGCAGTCACTCCAGAGCCTTCAACCTCACTCGCGACAACTCTCATCAAACCCAAGACTGCGTGCTTCGATGCTGCATAAGCCGCAATGTACGAAGCACCAGAATGGCTAGCTGTCGATGCAACTGTGACAATCCGACCCCATTTTCTCTGACGCATACCAACTAACACGCCACGAGTGCACAAAAATGCGCCAGTTGCGTTGACAGCGAACGCCGAGTTCCAATCTGCGATAGTCGTGCGATGCACCGGCGCAGTCGTGGCGATGCCAGCATTATTAACCAAAATGTCGACTTGCCCGATTCGCTCCAGTGTTGCAGAAACTTCCGATTCGCTGGTGACATCGCAAACTTCATATTCGAATCCACATGCTTTTAGCGCTACCAGATCGCGACCTAAAACTTTCACATTAAATCCGGCATTTCCAAACGCGGTTGCGCAGGCCAAACCGATCCCCTTGGCGCCACCTGTGATCAGCGCAGTGCGATTCTCAGCGCTCGTCATCGGCTACCTCCGACCGTAAACGGTATCGCTGCATTTTGCCTGTTGCAGTCTTCGGCAATTCGTTTCGAAATTCAATCAACCGTGGATATTTATATGGCGCAATCGTGGCTTTGACGTGATCTTGAATTTCTTTAGCGAGTTCATCACTTGGCGTATACGAATCTTTAAGCACGATAAATGCCTTGACCACCATTCCACGCTCAATGTCAGAAACACCAACACAAGCACATTCGCGAATTGAAGTGTGCGTAAGTACCGCCGCTTCGACTTCTGGGCCCGCGATGTTGTAACCAGACGAAATAATCATGTCGTCAGCACGGGCTTGATACCAAAAATAATTATCTTCATCCCGATACATTGCGTCGCCTGGAAGATTCCAACCATTGCGCACATAATTTTTTTGACGATCATCATTTAAATACCGACATCCAGTTGGGCCTTTCACTGCAAGATGGCCGACGACGCCAGGTGCAACTTCGTTGTAATTGTCATCAAGAATCGTGACGGTAAATCCATTTACTGGTTTACCGATTGCGCCTGGACGTATGCCATCACCCGTTGCAGAAATGAATACATGCAGCATTTCGGTTGCACCGAGGCCATCAATAAGTTTGATGCCAGTCAATTTTTCAAAGCGAATACGAGTATCTAATGCGAGCGGCTCACCTGCTGAAACACAAACTCGCAACGAAGATATATCTGCACTTGAAATTGTTTCAAGCATCGCACGATACGCAGTCGGGGCTGTTGCCACAATTGTGACGCGATGTTTGGTAATCGCCTCTAACAAAATTGGTGGCGATGCAGCCTCAAGTAGCAATGCACATGCCCCGACGCGTAATGGAAACACCAACAATGCTCCAAGACCAAATGTGAAGGCCAAAGGCGGACTACCTGAAAATAAATCATTACTCGTTGGATTTATCATTTGATTCGAAAATGTGTCCGCGATTGCAAGTACATCGCGATGTTGGTGCATGCAACCCTTGGGCTGACCGGTAGTCCCAGAAGTAAAAGCAATTAAGGCGATATCGCTCGACATGGTCTGACAGTTGGTGAAAACGTTTGAGACACTATTCATCGCCTTCTCAAGCAGACTTCCTTGACCGAAATCAACAATTGGGTGGGTCGCGACTGACGCCAACTCATCTGTAAACCGAGAATCACAAAGTGAAAGATTTATCTTCGCTTTATCAATTACAACCGATAGTTCATTAGCGCGCAACATCGGCATTGTCGCCACCGCGACGAGACCAGCTTTCTGCACGGCAAGCCAGCAGACAGCAAGCCACGGGTTATTTGGACCCCTCAATAACACTCGATTGCCTGCAACAAGACTGTAGGTGTCTTTTAGAACATTCGCTATTCGATTCGCACGATCAAGCACTTCGCTGTAAGTCCACTCGGTTCCTGCGCCATCGCGCAAGCAACGGTGCTCACCAAAACCTTTTTCAACCATTTTGTCAAGCAACTCGACTCCACAGTTCAGGCTCAATGGATATTTCAGACTTAATAATTCGTATGTGAATTCTGGTTGGAGATTTGCTGGTGGCAAGTTTTCGTTGACAAACGTATCCAGATAAGCACTAGCAATCGCTGAGTCGCTTGCTGAAGATTCCCCAGTGGGCATGTAATTGAGCGTAGTTCAAACCGATTTAACGAACTAATGCGTAATGTGTAGATGTGGATTCTCTCAGAGAAGTTGCCTCGCCATACAAATCAAGTTCACTTAGTGTCTCTATTGTTGGTGGTGGGCCATCAGGTTTATTGCTCGGCATTTTGTTGCATCGTGTTAGCGCTGCACAAGTGACGATCTACGAGCGCAATGCACCTAATGACACATTCGGATTTGGTGTCGTCTTCTCAGACGAAACGCTGACCAATCTTCGTGGTGCCGACCCACAAGTATTTGAACAAATAGAAAAAGAGTTCGTTCATTGGCCGACTATGGACGTTGTACATCGTGGTCGCTTGTTACGGTCTGGCGGCCACGGATTTGCCGCGTTATCGCGAAAACGTTTGCTCAACCTACTTGCCGCGCGAGCAATAGAACTCGGCGTGAAAATTAATTATCAAACCGAAGTCACATCAATTCAGGATTTACCCGCGAGTGATTTGATCGTGATCGGCGATGGTGTCAATAGTTCATTACGCAATCAGTTAGCAGACAAATTCGTGCCAAGTATAAGACGAGGTGAAGCTAAATATATTTGGTTCGGCACTGCAAAACGATTTGATCAATTCACATTTTTGTTTGCCGAAACACAATGGGGATTATTTCAGGCACACGTTTACCCATTTTCGGATACGCAAGCGACTTTCATTGTTGAGACGAGCCCTGAAGTTTGGTGCAATGCCGGACTTGATAAAGATGCTACAAAAAATATGAAACCAGGCGAAACAGACCAAAATGCTTTGCAATTTTGTCAGAATATTTTTTCAGAATCTTTAAACGGCAATGACTTAGTTGGAAATAATTCTCGATGGCTCGACTTTCCAACTGTGTCTAACAAACATTGGCACACCTCAAATATTGTTTTAGTAGGTGATGCCGCTCATACAGCCCACTTTTCTATCGGTTCGGGCACAAAGTTGGCGTTCGAAGACTCAATTGCGCTTGCTCAGGCGATCATTGAACGAAAAGACACAATTACAGGCGCGCTGACTAGCTACGAGGCCGTACGACGCCCCGCCGTTGCCAGCATTCAGCGATCTGCGGCGACTAGCCAAGATTGGTTTGAGAATGTCGCCCGATATATGGATCTTCCGAGCGAACAGTTTGCTTTTCAGATTTTGACCCGCAGTCAGAGAATTACTTACGACAACTTATTCTTGCGCGATTCCGAATTTGCAAAAGAGATTCTCGGTTGGTTTCATCGTGCTCAACCATCCGATATCACGCCGGACAATCCAAACACGCCACCGATGTTTTATCCATTTCAACTTCGCAGCCTGCGTTTAAAGAATCGAGTCGTTGTCTCACCAATGGCGCAATATTGTTCTGTAGACGGAATGCCAAATGATTGGCATCTAGTGCACTTAGGCTCTCGCGCTGTTGGTGGGGCCGCATTAGTAATGACCGAAATGACCTGCGTTTCACCTGAGGGCCGGATCACGCCTGGTTGCACAGGCTTGTGGAATTCAAAACAGGCCGATGAATGGAGTCGAATCGTGACGTTTGTGCACGATCAAACACAAAGTCTGATCGGGATGCAACTTGGACACTCAGGCCGAAAAGGTTCGACACGAGTTGCGTGGCAAGGTATGGACTTGCCCCTTGAATCAGAAAACTGGTCACTTCTTGCGCCTTCTGCATTGCCTTATCTTGCCGAGAGTGTTGTTCCAAAAGCGATGACACGAAGTGACATGGATTTAGTGCGTGATCAATTCGTGCATGCAACAAAATTAGCGACGCAAGCAAAGTTTGATCTGCTTGAAGTTCATGCCGCCCATGGATATTTGTTATCGTCGTTTCTTTCGCCAATCACTAACAAACGCCAAGATGAATTTGGCGGCTCACTCGAGAACCGCATGCGATACCCGCTTGAAGTAATCTCTTGCGTTCGTGCAGCATGGCCGGATCATTTGCCGCTCAGTGTTCGAATTTCTGCGACTGACTGGATCGATGGAGGGTTCGATGGCAATCAGGCAACGCAATTTGCGCGACAACTTCAACAAATTGGTGTTGACATCATTGATGTTTCAACAGGCGAAGTTGACCGTGCCCAACAACCTGCATACGGGCGTCTATATCAAACGCCATTCGCTGATCGCATTCGTCAAGAAGTCGGTATTCCGACGATGACAGTTGGTGGCGTTTCAAGTGTTGACGACGTGAACACAATTATTCTTGCTGGTCGTGCAGATCTTTGCTTAATCGCGCGACCGCACTTAGTTGACCCTTATTGGACTCTCAACGCCGCGATTGATCAGGGCTATGAACAGATCGAATGGCCAAGGCAATATTTATCTGGTAAGACAGCGCGTCGCAGAGATCAATCAGCTATTTAATCCATTAGGAATTTGAGGCGACGCCGAGAATCGAAATCGGCAAAAACCGTCACCCATAATCCTGTTTGGCTTCAATCAGCCATTTCATCACTCGAGTTCAGAGTTCAACGTCCCGTCTGTCCCCCAGTTTTCGGATGAGCTTTAACGGGGTAGTACCAAATTCATACCAGATTCAACTATTTCCTTGCGAGCACTTCTCCATGCTTCACCACGAAATTTCCAGTTGGTTTTTCGGCCCATCGTCTAAATGCCATCGCAATCTCTTCGAGCTCAGTACTCGTTGTCAATCCATATTTCAATCCTTGAACGCCATATTGGCTTTGAAGCACACGATCAGCCCACAGGTTTCCCCACCAGTTTCTGTCATCTTCACTTACAAAATTCCATTCAGAGACCGAAATAACAACTTCATTGAATCCAACCGAACGAACCCAATCACTGAGGTATCGACCGGCATTGGGTTCAGCGCCATTTCTACGAGCAATCTGCTGATAAATGTCTAACCAACGATCGAGTAAAGGATCCTTTGGACTCCACGACATTTCGCCGTAGTCAGAATCACGCGCCGCAACAATACCTCCAGTTTTGACCACACGTTTTAGTTCATGTAGCGCAGCAATTGGATCTCCTAGATGCTGAAGAACCTGATGCGCATGCACCACATCAAACTCATTATCTGAATAATTGAGAGCGTAAATATCATCAACTTCAAAACTGATGCGACTAGACGCAAAATCCGTTCTCGCCACCTCAATCACATCATCAGAGATATCAATACCAATGACAACACCTGGATTTACGAGTTCAGAAATACTTGCAGTGAGATTACCTGGGCCACATCCGACATCCAGCACATATGCGTCCTTGACTAGATGTTTCTTTAGATATTCCGCAGAATTACTAACAGTTCGCCATTTATGGCTGCGCAATACAGATTCATGATGTCCATGGGAATAGACATCTTTAGATGGATCCATGGATGAATCGTATTCTGTGGAACTTAATTGAGGCGACGCCGGGAATCGAACCCGGTTGATGTGGCTATTCGCCGAGAGTATTTAAACGGTCAGCAACATCGGCGAACTTTGGCTCGCTGCTTTGAATCTTGACGAACAAGCGACGCGCACTTGCAACATCGCCAGCGCGATCATAAAGATCTGCCAAAACATACCATTCACGAAGGTGGTGTTCTTGTACCTTGTGAGGGTCACTGGTGCCGTGAGTCATCATTCGAACCGCAGCCTGCAACTCGCCTTGATCAGCCAAAGCACCTGCTGCAACAATTCGACCTTCAGCTAGTAGCCCAGGCTGTGGAGACATCAGTTTCATCGACTCCCAAAGTTCTGTAACTTTTTCGTAGCGACGCAATGCGCGATAACAGTCAGCAAGCACTGGATGATTAACAACTTCAGCAGGCTTGAGGCCTCGTGCGATTTCGAGTTGATCAGCAGCGTCTTGCCAACGACCAAGGCGGTACATCGACAGACCTGCGACTTCGTGGACAACTGCGATGCCGATAACTTTCGAAAGCAATGGCATAATCAATTTGCGCGCTTCAGAATATCGGTGTGCTTCGAATGCGTGTAACGAACGAGCAAGTCGCTCAATCGCTCGATCGGCAGTTGCGCCAAGTTGTTCTTTAATTTTGTTTGCATCGCCAGCCTCAACATTTTTGATGCTGATTGTCATTGCGCGATCGTCGTCATCTTCGAAGCGCGGTGAACGCTTTGAACTTGTTCGCGGGCCCGATGATGATCTACGTGTCGAACCCTCGTCTTGCCAACTCTCGCGAGTGTGCTTAGCCGGTGGATACGGATCTGTACCGTAGCGACGACCGCCAGTACGACGAGCTACATCATCAGATTTTTGTTGCGCAGTAGTACGAGTATCTGGACCATCATCGCGACGGGCGCGAACTGGACGATCAGAACTATCACGACGCGGACGACGATCTAAACTGTCACGACGCGGCGCACGGTCGCGATCAAACGAACGAGCCGGACGATCAGATCGATCACTAGAGCTACGACGCGGACGATCTGGACGATCAGATCGGTCACTAGAACTACGACTCGGTGCACGATCACGATCAAAACTTCTTGCCGGGCGATCAGATCGATCACTAGAGCTACGACGCGGACGATCTGGACGATCAGATCGGTCACTAGAACTACGACTCGGTGGACGATCACGATCAAAACTTCTTGCCGGACGATCTGGACGATCAGATCGGTCACTAGAACTACGACGCGGACGATCTGGACGGTCAGAACTATCGCGACGCGGTGCACGATCACGATCAAAACTTCTTGCCGGGCGGTCAGAACTGTCACGACGTGGCGGACGATCGCGGTCAAAACTTCTTGCCGGACGATCAGAACTGTCACGACGTGGCGGACGATCGCGATCGAAACTTCTTGCCGGACGATCGGAACTGTCACTAGAACTACGACGCGGCGGACGATCTGCCCGGTCTGGACGATCGCCACGACCTGCACCTGCTGGACGTGCGGGGCGACTACCTTTTACGAAAGGGCGTGCTGGACGACCGGTGCGCTCGCCGCTTGATCGTCGAGGTTCACGACTTGATGAAGATTCAGAGTCGTCGCGTGGCATGGCATATTGACACTATCGCCGATATCGCTCAACAAGACGTTAAACGCGCAGACACTACTTGGTGAACTGCATCACTCCATCATCGACTGGAGACTTGCGAAACATCTTCTTATCTAGTTCATAGTTCTGAGGGTTAATCCACGGTTCGTGATCGCCTTGGCGAGGCATTTTGTGCATCATTCGCTTCATATAACCAGATGAAAAATCTTCAAGCCAATTGCGTTGGGGCATATCTTGGTCTTCATTTCGCAGCGTTGGCGTACACGCTTTCGTTTTCGTCTTGCGCATGTGATGAAGTAAGCGACAAACATACTCACACGTGAGGTCAGCACGAAGCGTCCACGAAGCGTTGATGTAACCCCATGACGACGCCAAGTTTGGAATGCCAGAGAAAGCAAAACCTTTATACGTCCACGTCTTCGCAAAATCAACAGGCTGCGAGTCAACGACAAACTCCATCTCGCCTAGCGTGCAAAGATTAAGACCAGTCGCAGTAACCACTATGTCTGCTTCAAGATGCTCACCTGAATCAAGCTGAATCCCAGTTTCAGTGAAAGTCTTAATCGTGTCGGTAACAACTTTTGCCTTGTTTGATCGAAGTGCGACGAACAGATCGCTATCGGGCACCAGACACATTCTCTGATCCCACGGTTTGTAAGTTGGCGTAAAATGTTTATCGACGTCAAAATCTGCACCAAGTTCAGCTCGCACTGCATCGATCAAAACACTTTTGACGCCTTCTGGTGCTTCGCGACAAAGTTTGTATAACTCTTGTTGTTTCGTTGTGTTTTCAACTCGCGTCAGCGCATAGGCGATCTTCTTTGGCCAAATTCGGCGCATTCTTTTGGCAAACGGATCAACCGACGGCCGCGAAATTACATATGTCGGCGAGCGCTGTAACAAAGTAATTTGCGCGACATCATTTGCCATCGCCGGAACCAACGTCATCGCAGTTGCCCCCGAGCCGATTACGACTACCCGTTTATTCTTGTAATCCAAATCTTGTGGCCACTGCTGTGGGTGCACAACTTTGCCCCGAAATTTTTCAACTCCAGCGAACTCTGGGGTAAAACCCTGCTTGTAGCTGTAATAACCCGAACACATAAACAGATAGCCACAAGTAAAAGTTTTTACTTCGTCAGAAACCTTGTCGGTGACCGTCAGCGACCATCGCGAATCTTCGCTTGACCATTGCGCTTTTGTTACTTGCTGGTTGTAGCGGATCTTTTTATCAATCGAATTTTCGGTAATCGTCTCGCGCAAATAATCAAGAATTCGTGGGCCGTCAGCAATCGACTTGTCAGCAGTCCAAGGTTTGAAGCGGTAACCAAGTGTGTGCATATCGCTATCAGAGCGGATACCTGGATAGCGAAAAAGATCCCATGTACCACCGAAGTCTGCACGCCCTTCAAGAATCTGATAGCTCGATTTCGGACTCATGGTCTGCAGGTGATACGCGGCACCGATACCAGAAATACCAGCACCCACGACGATCACGTCGAAATGATTGCCAATATCCACTGCCGTAGATTATAGAAATATTGGGCCTTTCGCCAACACGGGCAGTGGTTAGGTGATTAACTAGGGTTTGGTTGTGAGTGAGATTTCATTTAATCCCTTTGACCCTGAATTCAGAAAAGATCCGCACCCGTTTTACGATCGTCTGCGATCGGAGCAACCCATCCATATAACGCCAATTGGGTTTGTCGTCTTAACTCGATACGACGATGTTGTCAATACATTACGCAATAACGATTTCAGTCGCGACATTGAATTAAACGCCAATTTGCCAGAGACTCCGACGCGAAAATTCAAGCGAGAAAATACAAGAAGTAAATCAATCTTGAACCTCGACCCACCTGACCACACACGCCTGAGGCGACTTGTTTCAAAATCGTTTACGCCGAGCGCGATCGAAAGACTTCGACCAAGAATTCAAGAACTCGTGGATACATCGCTGGCAAATGCCAAGCAAACTGGCAAGCTCGAATTAGTTGAAGAACTCGCCTTTCCTGTGCCGTTTCAAGTTATTTCTGATTTGCTGGAAATGCCGACTGACCGTGGCGATGAATTGCGCGAATGGTCGCAAATTATTACAGCGACACTCGAGCCAACGACAGGCGTTGAAGATCTTGAGCGCGCCGAAATTGCGATTGGCAAAATGCGACCCTACCTGAATGAGATCATTGAAGATCGGCGCCATAAGCCAGGCGATGACATGTTGTCGTCATTAATCGCCGTAGAAGAGCAAGGCGAAAAACTCAACAACGACGAATTGATGTCATTTGTTATTTTGCTCTATATCGCTGGTCATGAGACGACCGTCAACTTGATTGGTAACTCCGTGCATGCGCTACTCACCCACCCCCAACAACTTGAAACCATGCGACGAGAGTCTTGTACTTCAAACATGGTCGACGAATTGTTGCGCTATAACGGACCAGTTCAACACACGATTCGCACACCATTAGTTGATATGCAACTGAATGTTGATGGCCAAGAGCGCATAATCGAGAAAGGCGCACTTGTGCTGGCAAGTTTGGCGGCCGCTAATCACGATGCGAGCGTTTTTACCAACCCGCACACTCTTGATTTCTCGCGGACGAATTCAAATCGCCATGTCGCATTCTCGGGTGGAGTTCACTATTGCTTGGGTGCATCTCTCGCCAAACTTGAGACTGAAGTCGCAGTTGGCACTTTGGTGCGTGAGTTTAAAAATATTGAGATTGAAGGCGAACCCGAGTGGCGCGATCGACTGACAATTCGTGGCGCAGTAAAACTGAACTTACTAGTTAGTTAGCTAGTTATCTAGTTAGCTAGTTAGCTAGTTAATAAATTTAATAACCGGCAATATCAACAAGGTGATAACTGGTTTTACCCTTGCGTAGCAGTAGCCAACGCCCATGCAAAAGCGGAATCCTCGAAAGATTCGTCTGCTCATCAACTTGCTCGCCGTTTGCCCGAACGCTTTTTTGAGAAATGAACCGACGCGCCTCAGTATTTGATGCTGCGAGATTCGTTTGAACTAATACGCCAATTGCATCACCGAGTGCCGCAACACCCATTTGAGTAACTGGTACTTCGCTGGCTATCAATTGCAATGTAGCCAAAGAGGCAGAAGTCGGGTTCGCACCAAATAACACCGCCGCGGCATCTTCGGCGGCTTCTGCTGCAGCATCACCGTGCACAAGAGCAGTTAATTCGCGCGCCAAACTGCGTTGAGCAATTCTCGTATCTGGTCGAAGGACTTGCTCTGCAACTATTTCTTTAACTACTTCTAATGGTCGCAATGAAAATTGCATCAACATTTTTTCAATATCGGTATCTGCTATCTGAATAAAATATTGTCTAAATTGATAAGGCGATGTTCGGCTTGCGTCTAACCAAATAGCACCATCTGCGGTTTTACCAAACTTCGTACCGTCAGCACGCGTCACTAGCGGCCAAGTCAAGCCAAATGCTGACTTCGAAAGTCGCTTGCGAATCAAATCTATACCGGCAGTGATGTTGCCCCATTGATCTGAGCCACCCATTTGCATTTCACAGTTGTTGTGCTCAGCGAGATGACGAAAGTCGTTGGCCTGCAACAACATATAACTAAATTCAGTAAACGAGAGACCATTTGCATCGGCGATGCGACTTTTCACAGAATCTTTTGCCAGCATCTGATTAACGGTTATATGTTTACCAACATCTCGCAAAAAATCGAGCATCGAAATTTTGCGAGTCCAATCTGCGTTATCAACCAGCGTCGCCTGAGTTGGGCCTTTTTCGAAATCAAGAATTCGTTCTAATTGCTTCTTAATATTTTGCACATTATTCTGCAACGTCTCAGCGTCTAAAAGATTTCGTTCTTCACTTCGGCCAGATGGGTCACCGACCATGCCGGTTGCGCCGCCCGCCAAAGTAATTGGCCGATGTCCAAGAAGTTGTAAACGTCGAAGCGTGATTTGGCCCAACAAATGACCGATGTGTAACGAGTCAGCCGTTGGATCAAACCCAACATAAATACCGAGCGACGATTGCGTTGCTCGCGCAGTAAGCGCGGCCCGATCGGTGCTGTCATGAATTAGACCTCTGGCCGCAAACTCTTGTACGAAATCTTGCGGAGAAGTCATTATTTAATATTAGGCGTTGCTACGAGTTGGTTTGTGGCGCATTGAAAGTTGCAACGCGAGCATGCATCACGGTCAGCGCAGCACTCAGTTCAATTGCTTGTATCGCACCAGGCACTGGACCACTGCCACCTTTGGTTGTTCGACGCGCAACACCAACGCCTGGCTTGAGCAATTCTGCTGCCTTGTCACCTAATTTTTTGTCATCCGTAACTAATTGTGCGAGTGGCACAGAATCACGAATTGATTTACTCACCAGTGCACCAACATGGGCATGTGCCTCGCGAAAAGGTATGCCTTGTGCAACCAACCACTCGGCGAGATCTGTTGCGCCGAGCAACTCTGAATCTGCGGCAGTTTGCATCGTTGAAGTATTAAATTTTGCTGTCGAGATCATGCCTGCAAGTGCTCGTAACGCAAGCGAAACCTGATTGACAGAATCGAACAAAGGTTCTTTGTCTTCTTGTAGATCACGGTTGTACGCCAGTGGCATTCCCTTGAGAGTTGCAAGCAAACCAGTCAGATTGCCAATCAATCGCCCAGATTTACCGCGAGCCAGTTCGGCGATATCGGCATTTTTTTTCTGCGGCAGCATTGATGAACCAGTTGAGTACGCGTCATCTAATACGGCGAAACCAAATTCTTGAGTAGTCCAAAGCACCCACTCTTCACCAAGGCGCGACAAATGTACGCCAATCAAAGCCAAATCAAATAGCGCTTCAGCAACAAAATCACGATCAGAGACAGCATCTAGAGAATTGTTAAAGCGCCGGGCAAAACCAAGTTCTGTGGCAACAAAATCTGCATCAAGTGGCAAGGATGAACCTGCCAGCGCACCAGCACCTAGCGGCGAGACGTCAAGTCGCTCAATTGTTTGCGTCAGTCGATCTACATCTCGCAGCATTGCCCAGGCGTGAGCCGCAAAATGATGCGCAAGCAAAACTGGTTGCGCGCGTTGCATATGCGTGTAGCCAGGTAGATAAACCCCATCGCTACCCCAACCAAACTCTTGGGCTCGTTTGTTGAAAACATCGCACAACGCGAGAGTCAGTTGTGCAATATTTGTTAGTTCTCTTTTGCACCAAAGTCGCAGTGCAGTTGCGACCTGATCATTTCGACTTCTACCAGTATGCAATTTTGCGCCAGCATCACCAGCGAGTTGAGTCACTCGCCTCTCGATTGCTGTATGAATGTCTTCGTCGCTTGCAACAAAAACAAATGTGCCATCGTTGAACTCTTGAGCGACAGTGTTGAGCGCAGAAAGCACCTTGTCAGATTCGGCTTTGCTAATTATTTGGGCGTGAGCAAGACCTTTTACATGAGCGATCGAACCAGTGATGTCATCGCGCCAAAGTTTTTGATCAAACGAAAGACTCTCTGTGAACATCATCAGTGCTTCGGCAGGGCTCGACTCGAAACGGCCATGCCACAGTGGTTGATCAGCCATTGTCAAGACCTGCGAGTTTTCGAATATCTTTCGCGAGCTTTTTAGCGGTATGTTCAGAACTTGCCACGCACATCATTGTGTCATCACCAGCAACAGTGCCAAGTAATCCTTTTAATCGCGAGCGATCTAATGCCGATGCCACAACGTGTGCACAACCTGGCGGCGTGCGCACGACAACTATTGGCTCGTTGAACTGAACATCGGCAACCCACTCTGCCAACACACGTTTGAGTTGATCGTGCGGAGCAAGTCTGTCTGGCTCAAACTCGGGTATCGCATAAGTTGTATCACCAGCAGCCGTACGCACTTTCACTGCGCCCAAATCTTCTAAGTCTCGCGAGACAGTCGCTTGTGTCGCAGCGATACCTTTTTTTTGCAACAACTCTCGCAACTGAGGTTGACTTGTAACGGTCTGAGAACTTACAAGTTTGGCTATCAGTTGTTGACGCTGAACTTTTGAACTCATCTTGTTACCCCCATTAGATGTGCAAGCAACCCTCTGGCTGCGTGCATTCGGTTGTGCGCTTGTGTTACGACACGACTCTGCGCGCCATCTATTACTTCGCTCATTACTTCTACGCCGCGGTGGGCTGGCAAACAATGCATGAAGATCGCGTCCTTCGCAGCGTTCGCCATAACTTCAGAATCAACACAAAAACTTTTAAAGTCGACCATCCGTTTTGCAGTTTCTGCCTCTTGTCCCATTGAAACGAATACATCTGTGTGAACGGCATGAGAGCCAGTCGACGCAGTTCGCGCCGAAGAAAATTGCTGAACTGATGCGGCACCAAGATTCGCAATTCGAGATAGTTCAACCGCCTCTGCTCCGTAACCTTCTGGGCATCCGATTCGAATGTTCATGCCGTCAAGTGCACAAGCCTCAACAAGCGACCTAGCAACATTGTTGTAGTCGCCTATCCATGCGACAGTCTTGTTTCTAAGGTCACCGAGCTCTTGACGCATTGTCAATAAGTCTGCAAGTGCCTGCAACGGATGAGAATGATCGCTCAACATATTAATAATTGGCACACTCGATACGGCAGCCATTCGTTGAAGAATCGAATGTTCAAATACACGTGCGGCAATAACGTGGTGATACCCGGCCATAATTCTCGTGACATCTTCAACGGTCTCTCGTTGATCGAACCCAACTTCTTCACCCCTAATAAATATTGGATGACCACCGAGTTGAACAACAGCCATCTCCATGCTCTGTCGCGTTCGATTAGAAGGTTTTTCGAAAATTAATGCAACACCTTTGTCAGAAAGTGGTCTACCAAGAGACGAGATCTCAACTTGCGCAAAATTCATTACGTTGCCGAGATCTCGCGCCGAGAGATCCGTGATGTCAAGAAAATGTCTACTCTTCATAAATCTGATCTCATTGCACAACCTGTTTAATTATCGAGATTGCTTCGTCAATCTCTGCACTACTAACAGTTAATGGCGGGGCTAATCGCAAAGCATGACTCGTAACGCCATTGACAATTAAACCGTGATCTAATAACTGCGAAGCAATCTTTTTTGCATCAAGTTCTGGCTTCAATTCGGCAGCCAGTAGCAAACCTTTGCCACGCACTTCAACTACACCATTTACAGCGCGAAGTTTTTCTGAAAGTTCTCTGCCACTCAGTGTTGCAACTGTCGGCGCATCCATATCAATCATCAATTGAATTGTTGCTCGCGCGGCGGCGGTTGCAATCGCGGTGCCACTAAACGTGCTGCCATGATCGCCGGGTTTGAAAACAGCGGCTATTTCTTTGCGCGCCCATAACGCACCGATCGGCATGCCATTGCCCATTGCTTTTGCCAGCATCACTACATCTGGTTCAATACCTGCATGCTGAAAACCGAACCACTCGCCGGTTCGAGCAAAGCCAGTTTGCACCTCGTCGATCATCATCAATATGCCGCGTTGCGTGCAAAGTTCTCGCACTGCTTGCAAATATTCATTAGAAGCCGGAATCACACCGCCTTCGCCTTGAACAGTCTCGAGCAAAACAGCGGCTACTGATGCATCAAGTGATGCTTCAAGAGACTTGATGTCATTAAACACAACATGACGAAAGCCGTCGGGCATCGGCGCAAATGGTTCGTGTTTCTCTGGTTGGCCAGTTGCTGCGAGTGCAGCCAGCGTTCGACCATGAAAGCTTCCGAGCGCACTCACAACAACATGCTTGCCGCGTCCGCCGAACTTTCTTGCAAGTTTGATGCCGGCTTCGTTGGCTTCAGCGCCAGAGTTGCAAAAGAAAACCTGACCAGCGCCTGATGCAAGACCTGATGAGCGACTAATTAGTTCGTCGACCATGATTGCAGTTTGCGTTGCAATGGGGTTTGAAAAAAAGTTACTGACATGCATCAGCGTGTTGGCTTGATGAGCAATAGCGGCCGCAACCACTGGGTGACTATGCCCGAGCGATGTAACGGCGATGCCACACAAGAAATCTAAATAACGCTTACCGTTTACATCCCATAACTGAGTGCCCTGCCCGCGCTCAAACATCACCTGCGGCGCGCCAAACACTGGCATAAACGGACACTCTGGACGACCACCAAGAATTGCGGTTGCCGTCTGACTTGTTGCAAATGCGTGTGATTGTTTAGCAGTCATCAATTTTTCCTAACCCTTCGAGACCATCGTGCCGATACCAGAATCTGTAAATAACTCAAGCAACAAAACGTGAGCAATTCGGCCATCCAAAATATGGCCTCGATGAACACCACGGTCAATAGCAGCAATACAACTTTCAATTTTCGGAATCATGCCACCATCTATCGACCCAGAACCAAGCATTGCTCTAAGTTGTGATGTTGTCGCTTGACGTACTATCGACCCATCATCGTCTTTGTTAGTTCTTAAACCTTCAATGTCAGTTAGATAAATTAATTTTTCAGCACCCAATGCTTCAGCCAACGCACCAGCAGCAGTATCTGCATTGATGTTGTAGGCCTGCCCCGATGAGTGGCTACCAAGCGTCGCAACAATTGGCACTCGCGAATCAGCGAGAAGTTCTTTGACTATCGTCGCGTCTACACGTGTGATGTCGCCGACAAAACCAAGCGCTTCATCTCGCGGGGCAACTACGAACATCTTCGCATCATGACCCGAAACGCCAACCGCTGGTGCACCATGAAAGTTAACCGCCGAAACTATTTGTGGATTGACAGTACCGAGCAACACCATGCTGACAATCTCAATTGTTTCGGCGTCAGTAACTCTCAGCCCGTTATGAAAACTTGGTGTCTTACCGAGACGCTCCATCAGCGCCGAAATTTGTGGCCCACCCCCATGCACGACAACTGGCTTGATACCAACAGCATGCAACAGCGCAATATCGCGAGCGAAGGCGCCAAGTACATCGTCGTCAGTTGCACCAGCAAGTGCATTGCCGCCGTATTTGACGACGATAGTTTTACCCGCGAACTGTTGGATATACGGCAACGCCTCGATCAATAATTTCGCTGTATTTAGTGGATCAACAATCGCTGGATTACTACTCATGGAAACATTCCAACTTTGCTCAACCCGAAAGTCTCATCAAGACCGAGAGCGACATTCGCCGCTTGCACTGCCCCACCGGCAGCACCTTTCGTTAAGTTGTCGATCGCACAAAGCACGATTACATACCCAGTTCGTTCGTCGTAGCGCGCCGACAAGTGTGCACTGTTAGAACCAAGCGTGGCTTTTGTCGACGGCGACGCAGGTCTAACAACGACAAATGGTTCTTTTGCATATGCACGATTCAAAACAGCCAGCAACGATGCAGTACTTGTCGTTTTGGTGTCAACTGGCCTGGCATAGCAAGTTGCCAAAATTCCACGGTTCATTGGCGCCAAATGTGGTGTAAACAAAACTTGAGCACCAGTTACTTGTTCTATTTCTGGCGTGTGTCGATGATCAAGTAAACCGTACGCCGTAAAGTCTTCGTCGACTGTGCAAAATAAATTGCTATTTTTTGCCGCACGACCGGCACCTGATACACCAGACGCTGCGTCGACGATGACGCCTGTTGTTGAAATCACACCAGCCTTAACTAGTGGTGCGAGCGCCAAACTTGCCGCCGTCACATAGCAACCTGGCGTTGCAATTAATTTCGCTTTTTTGAGTTCCGAACGATAGAACTCTGGCAACCCATAAACTGCCGACTCAAGTGCAGATGCTTGATTATGGTCGAACCCGTACCACTTCGGATATAACGACGCGTCTTTCAAGCGAAACGCAGCACTGCAATCAACCACTAAGCGAACTTTGCCGAGTAACTCTGGGACAATTTCCAAACTTGCTTCATGAGGCAATGCAAGAAATACAACATCGCATTTAAGAGTTGCATCTAGCGAATATTCTTCGAAAATCAAATTCGGGTATGCGCCAGTCAAGTTTGGGTAAAGGGTCGACGCCAGCGAACCTGCTTGAGAATCGCCTGTCGCATATACGACGTTGAACTCTGGGTGCGATGCACAGATTCGCAACAACTCAGCGCCAACAAAACCCGAACCGCCTAAAATGCCGACTTTAATCATAGTTGTATTATTATACACATTGATGCATTACTATGCATGATTACCGCGAGCGTTTTTAGCCATCTTTTTTACTGCGATCAACTGCTGTTGCGCGCACTCTTCACGCACAAAACAGCCCTCAAAATGATCATTAACAAGGCCAACCGACTGCATTGCGGCGTACATCGTCGTTGGGCCAACGAACTTGAAACCGCGTTGGCGTAATGCTTTTGACAGTGCCTCAGATTCAATCGTCGAGGCTTTTATATCTGAGATTCGTTTTGGCGCTTTATTTTTCGAACAAGTCGATGATTTCGGACGAAACGCCCAAATAAATGTTGCAAGAGAACCGAACTCTTTTTGAATTTCGAGCGTTGCATGAGCATTATTAATCGCTGCTTCGATCTTGCCGCGATGACGTACTATTAACTCGTCTTTAATTAAGCGATTCACATCGCGTTGATTGAACTTCGCAACAATCTTTGGGTCGAACCCTCGAAACGCTTTACGAAATGATTCGCGCTTTCGAAGAATCGTCAGCCAACTTAGACCTGCCTGAAAGCCTTCTAGGCAAATCTTCTCGTAAAGAGCCGAGTCGTCCACGATTGGTCTCGCCCACTGCAAATCATGATATGCAACATATTGCTCATCATCACCGCACCAAAAGCAACGCGACTTTGAATCGGCAGCAATAACGAGCGCTCTAGCGTGAATCATGACTCATGTTTTACGCAAACAAAACTTTTTCAAATCGTGCGAAATTGCGCACCAAGTTTTGTCGCTGCATCAATACATCTTTGACGAGCCGTAGAAACTTCAGCATCAGTAAGCGTGCGATCCTTCGCCTGCAACTGAAATCTAAAAGTCAAACTTCGCGCAGATGAAGTTGGCGACGATTCTTGTGCAGAGTCTTGTACCGCGTCTTGCGCCGATTCAGGTGCTCTGTAAACATCAAATAATGCAAGGTCTACCAATTCTGGTCCTGCTGCTTGGCGCAACACCTTGAGTAACGAACTCGCGGGTTCGCTATTTTTTAACGAAAATGCAAGGTCGAAATCACTACGCGGAAATCGACTGACTTGCTTGGCGGTTGGAACTTTTGGTATCTCAGTCAATAAAACACTCAGATTGAGTTCTAAACACGCAACAGAAACATTGATGCCATGTTTCGCAAGCACAATTGGATCAATCTCACCAACGCTGCCAAGAAGTTGTTTGCCACGACGAAGTGATGCGCTTCGCGTCGGGTGATAACCAGACTCGACACTCTTTTGGTCTAGTTGTGCACCAAACCCCATCGTCACCGACAACTGACTCCACCAATTCATTGCAACTTCGCTGGTTACGCCTGCAGCAACAATGCAAAGTGACTCAAATTCATCTGGCAACTCACCAGCAACCACTACTGGGCGCGCTGGATATACATGACCGATTTCAAATAGCGCGATATCTGAATTGCGATGTGAGAGGTTGTAGCTAATTGCTTTGAGTAACCCTGGTCGCAATGACGTTCGCAGAACACTTTCTTCGAACACAAGTGGGTTTGCAAGGCGAATCGCAAGATCTTCACTTAATCCGGTTTTCAACAAATCGCCCGGTGCCAAGAACGGGTTGGGCATTGCTTCGCTAACACCCAAACCAACCACAACTTCGCGCATTTCGCGGCGACGTTGTTGCATCGGCGACAATCTTCCGTGCATCGTTGACTGCGGCACAATTTTGCCAAGGTTTTCGTAGCCATAATGTCGTGCGACTTCTTCGACTAAATCAATTTCAGATTCGCAGTCTGGTCGCCAAGAAGGAACACCTATCTTGAGCGTGATAATTTTGCCAGTACTCGTCGACTTAGTAACGAAACCAATCTTCGCGAGCAACGAGCTAACCGCCTTCGCCGAAAGCTTTATACCAAGAATGCGATTGACTTGTGAAACACGCAACGCAACAACTTTTTGCTTCGCTGGAAGCGACTTCTCTTTTACATCAGTGCCTTTGGCATGCACAACTAGTTTTGGACACGACTCGCGCAACAGAGCCGCAAATCTGTCTACTGCCAATTCGATCCCATACGGGTCAACGCCCCGCTCAAAGCGCAACGACGCCTCTGATCGCAGACCGAGACGTGTAGCTGTGCTTGCAACACCGGACGGTTCAAAGAATGCAGTTTCAAGTGCAACCACAGAAGTTGTCGAGCTGATCTCGGTGCTTGCGCCGCCCATGACCCCGGCTAAACCAATTGGCATGTCTTTGCCATCGCAAATCAACAAATCAGTAATCGCAAGCTCTCGCATCTGACCATCAAGTGTGACGAGGGTTTCTTTATCGCGCGCGCAGCGAATTTTGAACCCACTAGCGATCTTGTCGGCATCAAAAGCGTGAGTCGGTTGGTTGAGCTCTAACATCACCAAATTTGAAGCATCAACGACATTATTAATTGGTCGCATTCCGCTATTTGTCAGCCTGCGAGCAATCCATGCAGGTGAATTTGCTACAACGACTCCTGACATCACTGTTGCGTTGTAACGCGAGCATCTTTGCTTGTCAGATATCGAAACCTTCAACGAACGTGCACTACCCTTTTTGACTTTGTCTAAAGCTGGTGCTGAAACTTTGACGCCTAATTTTGCGCCAAGGTCGCGTGCTACCCCGAGATAGCCGTTGCAGTCTGGGCGATTTCGCGTTACATCTAAATCAAAAACCGTGTCGGCAGTTACACCAAGTGCAGAGAACACATCTTCACCGAGCTTCAACGTGCTCGGTAAAATTAAAATACCGTCAGCATCAGAACTTAAACCGATTTCAATACCTGAGCAGAGCATCCCGTGACTTTCGATACCGAGGATTCCGCGAGGGGTAATCACTCGTCCGTCTGGCATCGTTGTGCCAAGTGTGGCCAACGGAATCAAATCGCCCGGTTTCATGTTGAACGCGCCACACCAAACGTGCAACTCAACGCCGTCACCTGCATCAACATAAACTCGGTGCACTTTCGCTGCATCAGGGTGACGCTCGGTGCGCAAAACTCGCGCCACGACGACACCCTTGACTGGTGCACCCACACTTGTAATCGACTCGACAGCCAAACCTAGACTTGTCATCGCTGCGGCAAGTTTTTCGGCATCTGTTCCGAAATCGCCAAACTCATTCAGCCACGAATTTAAAATCTTCATTAGAACTGCCTCAAGAATCGCAGATCATTGGTATACATTTCACGAATGTCTTCAACATTGTGACGTTCTTTGGCCATGCGATCGATTCCGAATCCGAAGGCAAAACCACTGAACTCTTCTGGGTCGATACCGCCACTGATCAAAACATTTGGATGAACCATTCCGCAACCACCAAGTTCAATCCATTCACCATCGGCGCGACGAATATCGAACTCGGCACTTGGTTCAGTAAACGGAAAAAACGACGGGCGCAATCGACTCGTGAATTCATTGCCAAAAAACGCTTTTGTAAAAGCTTCGATCGTGCCGGCCAGGTGGGCAAACGTAATCCCACGATCAACGACAAGACCTTCAATCTGATGAAACACCGGCATGTGGGTTGCATCGGGCGTGTCACGCCGAAACACTCGGCCGGGCATGATCGCATAAATCGGTGGCTGCCATGTCTGCATTACCCGAATTTGCACTGGCGAAGTGTGCGTGCGCAGCAACACCGAATTTGGTTCGCCGTATTCGAGAAACATCGTGTCGAACTCTGAGCGAGCCGGGTGCGACTTCGGCATGTTCAAGGCTTCAAAGTTATAAAAATCAGTTTCAACTTCAGGACCTTCAGCAATTTGAAAACCAAGACCAATGAAAACATCTTCAAGACGCTGTGTCGCTTGCGTAACTATGTGAGTGTGACCACGTTTGCGGCGAGTGGCAAACTCACTGAGATCCATTGCTTCGCGTGCAACCCGCGCAGAGATCTCTAACGATTCAAGTTCGGTTGATCTTGTCAGCAACGCAGTATTAACTGACTGCGACGCAGTATTTAACAACTGCCCCATTGCGCGTTTGTCGTCAACAGATGTCAGTTTGCCGAGGTCACTCTTTAACGTGTTCAGCGCACTATCTTTTTTATTTAAATCTGCTGTCAAAGTTTTAACCGCAGACAGGTCTTTCGTTGCAGCAATCGCCACTAGAGCGCTATTTTGCGCCAACTCGACAGCTTGCGTCATCGCCGTAACAACTGATTGATCAGACATCGCTATTTAACTTTAGTCTCAGTGATGCAGTGCGTCGCGTTTAATTATTCTGCTAAATCTCGTGTTGACGTTTGACTTCGAAACACAAAAGAGTTGCCGCCATTGCGACGTTCAGACTCTCACCGCGACCAGCATGTGGAATCGTTAACCAACCATCAACTTTCGTGCTTGCCGATAATCCGTGGGCTTCGTTGCCGAGCACGATAGCTACTTTGCCCGAGAGGTCTGTGGCCGTAAAACTGCTCGAGTTTTGCATTTCATGACTCGATGATCCCCATAGTGCAAACCCAAGATCTGCTACTTGTTCGATCGTCGCACCTTCGTATATCGGCACATTAAATAGCGCCCCAGCCGACGCACGAACGACTTTCGGACTAAACGCATCAACCGTGCCACTAGTCAGAACAACGGCCGACGCCCCAGCTGCCTCTGCCGAACGCAAAATAGTGCCTAGGTTTCCTGGATCTGAAATTTTGTCGACTACGACAATCCAATCTGATTTCTTAGCAGAACCAAGATCGGCAATATCTAATTCGCGCTTCAAAGCGATCGCCATAACTGGTTGCGGAGAGTTTGTTGACGCGACGCGTTCAATGACGCCCGCAGCTAAGTCATTTACTGCGCTTCCGGCACCCGAGCATGGGCTCGCACCAGGCGCAACAAATTGTGACTCAATCTGCCAGCCAGCACGAATCGCTTCGTCAATTAATGTCGCGCCTTCGATAACGAACGCATTCTCTTGCGCTCGTTCAGACTTGTCGTTGCATAATCTTCGTAGACGCTGAACACGATTGCTCGTGAACGCTAATTGCGTGAGACTCAGACGAGTGCGCCCTTAGCGGTTTCAACTAATTGCGCGAATGCTTTTTCATCTTGCACTGCAAGGTCTGCGAGGATCTTTCGATCGACAACAATGCCTGCCTTTGACAAACCAGCAATAAAACGACTGTAACTCATGTCGTGAAGTCGACATCCAGCATTGATTCGCTGAATCCACAAACTACGAAACTCGCCCTTCTTTGCGCGACGGTCACGAAATGCATACTGTCCTGAGTGAAGTACTTGTTCGTTCGCAGAGCGAAACGTACGACTACGGTCGCCGTAATATCCTTTTGCTTTTTCGAGAATCGCCTTATGCTTTTTGCGGGCGTGAACTGCGCGTTTTACTCGTGCCATTTTGAAATCCTTTCAATCAAAATTCGGTTAGCTGGCCAATGAACTGTCTAAATAACTTGTGCGATTTATCGCTCTGCGAGAAGTCGCTTGATGCGCTTAACGTCACCAGTGTGAACGTCAACGGTGCCATCAAGACGTCGTGTTCGCTCACTTGATTTGTGCTCGAACAAGTGCTGACGCATTGACTGTTGACGACGAAGTTTGCCCGTACCAGTTTTCTTAAATCGCTTCTTTGCTGTCTTGGATGTTTTCATCTTCGGCATTTTGATTCTCCGTTTCAGTTGTCGTATTGAGATCTGTATTTGAAATAGTTGGTGGTTTCGAACTTTGCGGCTTTGCTTCTGCTGGTTTAACAGAAACTGCGCGCTTTACTGCTTTTTTGTCTGGCGAAAGAACCATCGTCATGTTTCGACCTTCAAGGCGAGCCGATGTGTCGACTTTGGCGATTTGACCGAGTTGCTCGATCACCGCATCCAAAATCTTCGAACCTAACTCGGGGTGAGCCATTTCGCGACCTCTAAATTGCAGAGTGACCTTCACCTTGTGACCTTCGTCGAGAAACTCGAGCATATGGCGCACCTTGGTGTCAAAGTCTCCTTTGGCAATCTTCGGCTTGAACTTGACTTCCTTCATCGTTATCTGCACCGTTTTTTTGCGGGACTCTTTCAGTCTTTGCGCTTCTTCGTAGCGGAACTTTCCGTAGTCCATGATTCGACATACAGGTGGTTCGGCTAACGGAGCAACCTCAACAAGGTCTAAATCGACCTTGCGAGATCTCTCAAGTGCATCTTCGATACTGACGACTCCGACTTGTGATCCATCTGCATCGACGAGACGAACCTGTTTGGCTCGAATTCGGTCGTTGTAGCGTGGCTCATTTGTTGGCGGTGCTATGACTGTTCACTGCTTGACAAGCGGCTGTGCCTCCTCTTCGTATTGGATAAAACTCGAAGTTCAAAAATGAGTTTGCCGACGTACGAGAGTCGAGACCAGCGGTGGCAATGCCACTCGCATCAGCTCGACCCAGACGCACTCATCGGCAAGTTCTAATTTCGAACATCGCAAATCTTGGTGGCTAGGTGGGAAACTAGTTTCCACTTTGCTGTTTGATAAAAGCAATTGACATTGCCGATATCGCTGTCATAAGGTTAGCGCAAACAAATTAGAACCCCACCTCACCCCAGAACAGAACAGAACGAAGCAAAAGCCCAAATGAGTGACAACCCCACCCCAGAACAAGCGCAGGCTTTGGCCGACGCTCGAGCTCGCCTAGCCGAGACACCAGCCAATGTAGTTGTAGCGAATCATGTTGTTGGACTTTACGAACTGGCGGCCATTCACTTGGGCGCTAATCCGCCACGCCTCGACGATGCACGATTGGCCATAGACGCCCTGGCTGCAATTGTCGACACTCTTGGCGATCGTCTTGGCGATGACTATGCAACGTTTAAAGATGCGCTGGCGAATATTCGGATCGTCT
>CALACK010000132.1 GCA_937890395.1 uncultured Acidimicrobiaceae bacterium
TTGCTGCAACATTCAAGGGCACCAAGATCTATGCGGTTGCTGGCGAAGGCAAACTCCATATTTGGTCGGGGGGCATTCCGCTGAGCAAGTCCACGCTTCCCACGACTCAGCTCGATAACAACATTGGTGGCGTTTCCATGTCGGGGCTCACTGCAGTAGCCGCCGACAACAACTACATCTATCTGGCAGACAAGCAGGCGTCAAAGGTGTATGTGTTCAACCAGATTCCCACGGCGACGAGTGCACCAGTCTTCACGTTGCCCGGCTGCCCAGCCGCGACGCAGCTTTGGTCAGACGGCAATTATTTGGTGCTCACTTGCATCGCCAACCCAGGCACCTTCGTGTGGACTGTTAGTGCACTCGCCAATAATCAGGCGGGCACCACAGTGACCGGAACACAGTTCAATTTGCCAATGGGTGGATTGCCGGTGAACGGCGGTCTCTTTGTTGCCGATACTGGATTTGATCGCGTGGTGTGGTGGTCGAGCATGTCGACGGCACTTGCAGGTGGTGCGCCAACCGCAGTACTCGGCGCATCGACTGGTGCAACCAAAGCGAACTCGGGTTTGGGTATCAGCAAATTCCGCATGCCACGATCGCTCATGGTGACCCATGGGTACTTGTGGGTTGGTGAGCAGAAGTTTGGCAACCGCGTGCTGCGCTTCAAACTCAGCTGATGATCCATGTTCGACGTCGATCCCTGTTTGCCGCAAGTGCTGCACAGGTTCGGGCAGTGTGTTGATATCTATCCAGCCGCACCTCATGTCATTACACACGAAACACCTTGGGTCGTCCGAATGCATTAATCCCAACAAGGTATTCGTGCAGTTGGTGCAAAGTACGGACGGTAAAACCAGTTGCTCGGTGGTGTATGCCGCGGAAGCGTAAGCGTTCATTTCGAACTACTGCGTAGAGCGGATCTTTTGGAAGTATGACGACGAAGATGGCGCAACTGATTACAGTCGGCTTGAGGGTCGGGGGTTCGAATCCCTCAGCGCCCACTGCTATTTCATTTTGCTGAGGGCTTCGCGCATTTGCTGTGAATATTGAGTCGTAATCGATGCGTGTTAGTTTTTGAGTTATGAGTCAGCACGAGGCGTATAAGGGCAAGCGAGTTGTGGTTACTGGTGCGGCTTCAGGCATCGGTCAACAGACAACTGAGTTTTTGTTGGCTGCTGGCGCAAAAGTAATAGCGCTCGATCGCAACGCTACTGCATTAAAAGTTGATCAATACATCTCAATTGATTTCACAAAACCAGAATCGATCACAGCAGCGGCAAAAGAAATTGATGGTGAGATTGATGTGTTGCTGAACATTGCCGGAGTACCTGGCACCCTTGATCCAGAAGTTGTCATGCGCGTAAATGTTTTAGGTTTACGTATGCTCACGGATTTATTAGTAGACCAAATCCGTCAAGGTGGTTCGATTACGCATGTTGCGTCAATCGCTGGCGCCCAATGGGCCGCGAGTCTTGATGGGGTGAAACGACTTCTTGAAACTCCAGACTACGAATCTGGTGTTGATTGGGTCAAAGATAATCCAATGGATGGCAAGCGCGCCTACAATTTTTCGAAAGAGTGTGTAGTTGTAATGGCAAAGCAACAAGGGCAGTGGTTGCGCGAGCGGGGTATTCGCGTAAATACCGTTAGTCCTGGTCCAGTGCAAACGCCAATTCTTAAGGACTTCCGCGAGTCGGTTGGGCCGTTGCTTGACCTAGTGAAGCGAGAAACTGGACGAGATGCAACAGCCACTGATATCGCTCGTGTGATTTTATTTTTGTCAGACCCGACACTTGAGTGGTTAAACGCGACAGACGTTCAAGTTGACGGCGGATTCATGAGTGGCCTCGTCGGCGGATGGGTGAAACTCGACTAATAAACATTGCTTTGGCTTTCTCGCCACTAGTCGTAGAATTGGATTGTGAGACGTTTTCGCTTGGTGGCTGTTCTCGTCATGAGCATAACCATGATGGGTTTTGGGGCATCTAGTACTTCGGCAAAAAAACTGCAATACCCAGTTATCTCGGCAAATATTTCGATATACCCGGGTGACTATTGCTTCAACCCTGGCGAGAAAACAGTCAATAGTTTTGGCGAGAAACTTATTTGCACACTGAAGGGTAGACGAAAAATCTGGGCACGTTATGTAGTGGCAGCCCCACAGACGCCTGTGAATCTTTCAATAGTCCGGTCTTCTGATAAGGCCAGCCCAAATCATAATTTTTTTGATGCGACATGGAAGTCGCCCTCGAATAATGTCATTTATCCAGTTATGAATTATTGGTCAAGTAGTGCAACAACATTAGTAACAACTGTCAAACTTGCATTCGGGGCTTCGAGTTATCGATTCGAGTTGAAAAAGAACGATTCAGTCCCAATTTGTTTCTCGCTATCCCTCGGCAATGAGTACGGCACGACAAAGTCTGATTCGGTTTGTGAAGATGCGTCACTTTTGCCAACGACGACGACATCATCAACTACGACTACGACTATCCCGAGTGCGCCAAATACACCCACAGAGTTTAAACTTTCATTTACGTCGCCATTTGATGGCACCGGAAAATTGACATGGCTTGACAAAGTCGGCAACGCAAGTAATTTTTACATCTCATCAGTTGAGCCACTGAAACTAGAATCTCTTGATAAGGCGTGGTACATATCAAAAAATAACAAGACTTCAGTTGGAGTAAAAGGTTTTATGCGTGGCGGTAATTATTGCTACTGGATTCTCGCCTCAAACTCGATTGATAAGTCGGCTTGGTCGACTTCAACGTGTGCGATGGCTGGTGTTGAAACAGCGACAACTTTAAGTGTGCCCACAACAACTCCACCGATTGCAACCGGTGCGGCAAGTGTTACGAATTCAGCAACATCAGGTACTTGGTCTGGTTGCTATTACAAAGGCATACGAATGTGGGGCAGCGTTTACATCACTCGCAACCCTGCCGAAGCGAATGTGATTATTTATAAGACATCGATGCTGTACGGTGCCGGTTTGAAAGTTTTCAATGCGCCGTATTCGTATTCGGCCACGTCATGCGGCATGTGGTTTAACATGACTAACCCAAATAATGCCAACTTCAAGGTCTATTTCACTTCTGTGCAAGCCGAAGCAGAAGTTTCGGTGTATATGACGCCGTATGCAAATCTCGCAGGCCGATAACTTTTGGGTGTCTTTAGACCGTGATATATAATTGGCGGATGCACAAATTCTTCCGGCAGTTTATGGTTGTATCGATTACGATCTCGTTTGGTTGTTTGGCATCGAGCACACCAGCGTCTGCGACGACTGCAAAAGATGGTGCGGCTTGCAGCAAAGTGAATGATATTCGAATTTTGAAAAAAGATGTTCTGATTTGTGCTGACTATGGCACGACAATGAAGTGGCGCAAACTTGCAACATTGCCAACAGCAACTAAAGCAGCTACCAAAACTTGCGCGGCTGCAAAGAATTGCGAAGTCGGCAACATCGGTCCTGGTGGCGGAGTCGTGTTCTATGTATCAGAGACGACTTTCAGCGCACCGGGTACTCCGTGCAATACAGCCTGCAGATATTTAGAAGCCGCGCCGAATTCTTGGTATGGCAAAGCGGTTGATCCACGAGTGGCGTGGGTTGCGGATCTCGAGCAGTGCTATCGAGAGAGGTCAAATACGCCTAAAGTCAACTGTCACGGTGGTGGCGTTTACTCGAACACAGATGGTCAAGCAACCAGCCGTATCGCCAACACAGATATTGGTATGGGTCAAGTAAATACGAATGCAATTCTCGCGCGTCAAACAGGAGTTGTCTCTGCAACTTATGCTGCAGGCTTGGCTGATGCTTTGGTTTTCGGTGGAGCAACTGATTGGTATTTACCTTCAAAGGATGAACTGAATTTAATGTCAACGGTGTTGCGAGCGAAAGGATATGGCGGTTTCTCGGTTGGTCATTACTGGAGTTCATCCGAGAGTCACCCAAAATTTGCGTGGACACAGTATTTTGCAGATGAGACAAGTTTTCTGAGTCTCAAGGGTGGCGCCAATTTTGTGAGACCAATCAGAGCTTTCGGCTGAAAATTTAGTCAGTAATCTAAAAAGCCTATGTCAGAAAAACTTTCAAGTCAGCTAGCCGGTCAGCGCGCGTTCATTACTGGCGGGGCGAGTGGCATCGGTGCCGAGATGGCGCGCAGGTTTACTCGCGAAGGCGCAACGGTCGTTGTTGCCGACGTCAACGACAGTCTTGGTAAACAAATTGCAGTCGAAGTTGGCGGCGAATATGTGCACCTTGATGTGACCGACTCGCAGGCGTGGCAAAAACTGATGCCGACGTTTGAGCCGTTTGACATCGTGTGTCTAAACGCTGGTGTCTCTACACATCAAAATGTGATCGGAAATATTTCGAATTATCCGCTTGAGCACCTCGACAACGACGCATACCAGCGAATCATGAGCATCAATGTTGACGGCGTTGTGTTCGGCGCGCGTGCAGTAATACCAGGCATGGTCGCGCGCAAAACAGGCCATATCTTGGTGACTGCTTCACTGGCTGGCATCATTCAGATTCCGCCTGATCCAATTTACGGATTAACCAAGCACGCGATGGTTGGTCTCGTGAAATCACTTGGCCCCGCTCTTGAGCCACACGGTGTTTGCATTAGCGCGTTATGCCCGGGCTTTCTAGACACGCCATTGGTTAGCGAGCTCGCGCGCGAATATGCAAAAACTTTCAGCATGGGCGTGATGGATGTTTCGGTCGCTGGCGATTTGGCGATGCGTGCACTCACTGAACGAATCGCCGGCTCACAATGGATTGTGATGGCAGGTCAGCCGATTACTCAATATGTTTACGCGCAACCGTTTATCTAACAAGGCCTAAAAACTGAAGAGAAGTTGTGCAATACGCTAATTAGTAGCGCAACATGTTACCGATGCGGTAGTTCGGATAATTTCTCTTGTAGTACCCCATTCATAGCCCTACTGTAAGAATCAGTCACCAGAAATTCTTGTGACTGATTATTTGGGGGATATATGGGTCGCAAGTCGTCGCTCCTCGTCGCAGGGCTCCTTCTCGCATTGTTGCCAGTGGCCCCAGTTCGCGCCGCCAGCCCGACGGTGTTGAGCGTTACATCGTCAACTCTGAATGGGTCTTACGGCTTTGTTGGGCAGGTGATTCCGATCCAGGTGACATTTAGTGAAGTTGTGAATGTCGCTGGTGTGCCGACACTCGAATTAGAAACGGGCACAACTGACCGTTTAGCCACATATTTCTCTGGCACGGGCACAACAACACTTACATTTAATTACACAATTTCAATAACCACGAATCCAGATACATCTGCTGACCTCGACTACAAAGCGACTGATTCACTGGCGTTGGCTGGTGGCACGATCAAAAATGCCACCGTGCCGACGCCTGAAAATGCGACATTGACTTTGCCGACGCCTGGTGCGGCCAACTCGCTTGGTGCTAGTAAAGCGATCGTGATCGACACAACTAAGCCGACGGCGACGGTTACGACAGCCTCAATCGGCAGTGCGGGTACCGCCACTGTTCAAAGCAACGAACTTGGATTCGTGTGGTTGGTCAAGGACACAAACTCGCCGACTTCTGTGTCTCAAGTCCAGGACTTGCCGGATAACGAAAGAACATTTAGAAATGGGTGGAGCATTGACACGCCTAATGATACGACAAACCCCAATTTGCCGGTGGCGGGGCTGATTTCAGGTACTTACAAGCTTTACGCCACGGATAGGGCTTTTAACTTTTCGGTGGCTTCGACCAACACGGTAACGATTGATGCTGTGTCACCGGCAGTCGGTATGGCCCCGATTTTGACACCGATCACTTCGAACACCTCGCGAATTGCGGTGCAAAGCAGCGAAACCGGCACTGCATATTTGGTGAGCACAACAGTCACCGTCACAAACAAAGCCAGCATCACAAGTGCCGCAAACGTCGACTTCAATTCGGTGACGATAACTGGAGCGAACACTCTGACTTCACTAGCACTCACAGGTTTAGCCGCTGGCACTTACAGGCTTTATGCCGTTGATTCCGTCGACAACTTGAGTGCTCCGTTTGGCACCACAGTTACGATCGGCACTGATACATCGGCGCCAACAGTTACAACTGCAACGCCTTTCACCGCTGAGACTCAGGCGGCAGTGGCCGCAAACTTGGTGATTAAGTTCAATGAGCCAGTTGCAAAATTTACTACTAATAATTCAAAAACCATCACATTGGTTCGCTCAGTCGTGCCAACAATTACGACTGGTTCTTTAACTAGCAATGTTGCAACACTTACTTTTAGTTCTGCGCCAGGTTTCATAGTCGGTGACAAAATCACAACAGTAAGTTGCTCAAACGCTGTGCTTAGTAATGAGGCATTGGCAATTACGGCAGTAAGTGGCAACACTGTGTCGTTTGCGAAAACCAATGGCGATATCGCGTCTGGCGCAATCACTGGATGTACATATACGGCCACGAAAAATGACGGCACGACTGACCTGATTACATCTTCCGAGGTGATTCCATCAGATGGCTCGAGAGTAGTTGTTGCGGCGTTTCCGAATGACAATCGAGTGACGGTCAACCCAGATGCTCAGATGTTGTTAGGCGTTGCCTACCACGTTTTGATTTCGCCTGGTGCAATTGTTGACCTTGCCACACCACCAAATAGCTATGTCGGGGTGCTTTCAGCATCACCACAAACGTGGAGTTTTTCAACAGGCACTGACACAATCGCGCCGACGTTGAGCAATTCGCAGTCTGATCCACCAAATGGCATGACGACTTTTACGCCGAATCGAAACATCACTCTAAAGTTCAGTGAATCTGTTGTTGATGTAGCGAACAAATTTATAAAACTTTGTACCGGCGCGGTTGATTGCGCGACACCAGTGCAGACATTCACATTACAAACCAGCACTGCGAGCGGTGGGTTAGTTGCGGTATCTGAAAATACGGTAACTATTAACCCAACAGCAGATCTTGGTTTTTCGACCACATATTTTATTTTGATTGAAGCGAGCGCTTTTCAAGATGGTTCGGCAAACAATTATGCAGGCATGGCGACTTGTAGTTCGCATCCTTGTAGTTACGAATTTACGACAGCGGCAGCACCAGTTGCTGGCAGTGTTCCGAGTGGTGGTGGCGGTGGCGGAGGTGGCGGCGGAACCACTAGCTCGACGCCAACGATTTTGGTGCCGTGCGTTTTCAACTGTGTTGTTCAGCCGGTGATTTTGCCCGGTATGACTGCTCCAATTATTGGGCCTGCGCCAACATTTGGGGCTGGCGGTGTGCCAATCGGAAGCACCTTGACCGCCGGAAACATGGCGGGTGTTGATCCCAATACATTTAGAAGCTTCAACCCAACTCAGGCGGGCCAGATTACGCCGTCGGCAATGGCTGGGTTTAGTTCTGGTCAGATGGCTGCGTTGCCACCAAGTGCAATGTCTGGTTTCAATTCGAGTCAGATGTCTGCTTTGCCTCCGTCTGCGATGGGTGGGATGAGTTCAGGTCAAATGGCTGCATTGCCGCCAAGTGCAATGTCTGGTTTTAACTCGAGCCAAATGTCTGCGCTACCGCCTGCCGCGATGAGTGGATTTAGCCAGAATCAAATGTCTGCGCTCTTGCCGAGTGCGATGACTAGTTTTAAACCTGATCAGTTTGCTGCTTTGCCTCCGTCGGCGATGGGTGCGTTCAAGCCTGACCAAATGGCAGCTTTGCCGCCAAGTGCAATGTCTGGTTTTAAATCAAGTCAGATGTCTGCGCTACCACCAAATGCAATGACTGGCTTTAGTTCAAGTCAATTAGCTGCGTTACCGCCAGCGGCCATGACTGGCATGAATTTAGGTCAGTTTAAGGTTTTGCCAGCGAACGCAATTACTGGTTTGCAACAAAATCAATTTGCTGCGTTGCCTCCGTCGGCGATGATTGGGTTTAAGCCTGATCAGTTTGCCGCTTTGGGTGCTTCAGCTATTTCAGGAATGCAACAAAATCAATTCAAGGCAATTCCGGCTGCTGCGATGGGTGCGTTTACCCCGACGCAAATGGATGCGATGCCAGTTAGTGCGTTGTCGGTGATTTCACCGAGTCAGTTTAAATCTTTGACTGCGGATGTGATTGCATCAATGAGCCCTGAGCAACGTAGTGCGTTGCCGACGCAGGCACTAAATGCTGCAGCAAATCTTGCACCAACCAATACTGGTAACGCGGCAGCGCTTGCTGGCGCATTAACTGGTTGGAACATTGACAAAGTTCCGGCTAGCGCGTTCAACAATTTCAAACCTGCTGACGCAGCAAAACTTTCGGCTGAAACTTTCTCGGCGATGAATCCAGAACAGTTCAAAGCAATGCCTGCCAATGCGTTTGCTGGTTTCAAACCTGCTCAAGTTGGTGCTCTTGCGCCACAAGTTTTTGCTGGGATAAAACCGACGCAGTTGGCATCAATGCCACCAAACGTGTTCAGTTCTTTTAATAGCGAGCAGGTTGCTGCGCTACCGGCTGCAGCGTTTGGGGCGATGAAGCCAACCCAAGTTGGTGCGCTGCCGCCAGCCGCAATGGCGACGATGACACCACAACAAGTTGGTGCTCTTCCAGCCAAGGCGATATCAGGTTTGAAAGCCGATCAAGTT
>CALACK010000133.1 GCA_937890395.1 uncultured Acidimicrobiaceae bacterium
CTTCGCAGTCTTTAAAGTTGCGAGACTTTTTAAGATGCTCAACTAAGCAGGTTTCAGTGCGGTCTGCAGGGTAGGCATAGTAAACCTGCCAGCCCTTTGCTGGGTTAGAGCCAGTGTGGTCAATCACGATTGAACGCTTGCCAGTTGCGTCGCGCAAGTCTGGATACAAAATTGGGCCATCTTGATCGATGCTTTTGGCGACGTCTTTTACTTCCCCAATTTCAAAAGTCTGTGGAATCGTCTGGGGCTGACTCTGACGATTTTTAGTCGAAGTGCTTGCCAAAATCCAGGTCACCCCAAAAAGTAATATGAAACCTGCGATACCGCCAATAATTGGCATGATCGCTCGTGAAATTGGCGATGTGAATTCGACTCGGCGCATGTCGTAAGGTTAATAAGTCGTGAAACGAAATTATCGAGTCGTAGTCGCAAAACCTGGCCTAGATGGCCATGATCGGGGAGCCAAAACGATCACCCGCGCTCTGCGTGATCACGGATTTGAGGTCATTTATACGGGTTTACACCAAACCCCCGAGCAGATTGCCGAAACGGTGCTGCAAGAAGATGCCGATGCAATTGGTTTGTCACTACTTTCAGGGGCTCATCTAACTTTGTTTCCGCGCGTGATGGAAGAATTGCGAACTCGCAAACTCGGCGAGGTTTTAATTTTTGGTGGCGGGGTTATCCCACTTGAAGACATAGCCACGCTTAAACAACAGGGTGTTGGTGAAATTTTCGGACCAGGTTCGTCGCTTAACGAAATCGCAAAATGGCTAGAGATAGCACTTGATGCGCGCGAAAAATAAAGTTTCATAACACAAGCAAAATATAAAAAGGAAGTTAAGTGGATTTATTTGAGTATCAAGGTAAACAATATTTCGCGCGCTACGACATTGCTGTGTCTGCTGGTGGTGTTGCATTAACTGTTGATGAGGCAGTGAAACAAGCCGAATTGGCGCAATACCCTGTTGTGATTAAGGCCCAAGTGCAAGTCGGTGGCCGCGGCAAAGCCGGTGGAATCAAACTCGCGAACAACGCTGAAGAGGTTCGCACGCATGCGACCAATATCTTGGGCATGGATATCAAAGGCCATGTTGTAAAACGTGTTTGGGTTGAACACGCGTCAGATATTGCTGAAGAATATTATGCATCGTTCACACTCGACCGCTCTGCCAAGCGACATCTGTTGATGCTCTCGGCACAAGGAGGGGTCGAGATCGAGCAAGTTGCGGTTACCGACCCAACTGCGATCGTCAAGTTATATGTCAACCCAATTGAAGGCTTGAGTCTTGAAACTGCGCGACGCGCTGTTGTCGATGCGCGAATTTCGCAAAAAGCAATCGACGGCGTTGCAGCAATGCTCGTCAAACTTTATGAGTGCTTCACTAAAGGTGATTGCGATCTGGCTGAAATTAATCCACTGATTTTAAAACCAAACGGTGAAGTGCATGCACTTGACGCCAAAGTGACGCTTGACGATAACGCAGCATTTCGACACCCAGAGTGGGATGAATACCGTGCGACCGAAGAGCTTGACGAGCGCGAAAAACTTGCCCGCGAAAAAAATCTGCAATACATCGGACTTGACGGCACAGTCGGGATCATTGCCAATGGCGCAGGTTTGGCGATGAGCACGCTTGATGTCGTGAACCAAGTCGGCGGCAAGGCTGCAAACTTTTTAGATATCGGTGGTGGCGCGAATGCCGAACTTATGACTGCGGCGCTCGAAGTGATCAACTCAGACACAAAAGTGAAAAGTATTTTCATCAATATTTTTGGTGGCATCACGCGTGGTGATGAAGTCGCCAAAGGCATTGTCGAAGCGATGAAGCGTGTCAAATTGCGCGCACCGATTGTGATTCGACTTGACGGTACTAATGCCATCGAGGGTCGTGCGATCATTGCAAATGCCGGCATTGACGAGTCACAGTTAATGTCGCGTTCAACAATGCTTGAGGCTGCTCGTGTTGCAGTCGATCTCGCAGGAAAGAATTAACAACATGGCAATATTTGTAAACGAAAATACAAAAGTTCTTGTACAGGGCTTAACTGGCGGCCAAGGGCGGTTTCATGGGTTGCGCAATCGCGACTATGGTACGCAAGTTGTTGCTGGTGTAACGCCCGGAAAAGCCGGTCAAGATGTAGAAGGTATCCCCGTATACGACAGCGTTGAAGCTGCAGTTATTGCAACTGGGGCAACTGCATCATTTATTGCAGTGCCGCCGAAGGCAGCGCCCGCGGCGATTCTGGAGGCTGCTCGTGCCGGAATCAGTTTTATTGTTTGCATAACCGAAGGTGTACCGGCGCAAGACGAAGCGCGAGTGTTTGCAAACCTTCAACGCGATTTTCCAAAGACGCGGTTGCTTGGGCCGAACTGCCCTGGCATTATTAGCCCAGGTAAATGCAACATCGGAATCACCGCTGGCGAGATCGCAGCGTTGCCAACTAAGCATGGACCAAACGTCGGCATCGTTTCGCGATCGGGCACACTTACGTATCAAGCACTTTACGAACTCAAGCAATTAAATATTGGTGTGTCAACTTGTGTTGGCATCGGCGGCGACCCCGTGCCCGGCACTTCGTTCGTTGACTGTCTGGCTGAGTTTCAAGCAGACCCCGAAACTCATGCGATTATTATGATCGGTGAAATCGGTGGCACTGCCGAAGAAGAAGCCGCCGAGTTCATCACAAATCATGTGACAAAACCGATGAGTGCATATATCGCAGGTGTCACAGCACCTGCTGGTAAAAAAATGGGTCATGCTGGGGCGATTGTCTCAGGTGGCAAAGGCACCGCGCAAGGCAAGATGGACGCGCTCAGAAGCGCTGGTGTGATGATCGGGTTGAATCCAACTGAGGCTTGTGATCTAATGTCGCAAATCGTTGCAGGGTTCTAGGTTTCAGTTTTGCTATCGGGTGACCGTCTAGTATTTGTGGTCGCCGAATAGATACAAGCACTGGAAGATGTAAACGGACAATGAACAAACGACCTCAACTCCTTTCGTACATTCCATCTTTAGATGGCATTCGCGCGCTTTCGGTGTTGGCAGTAATTGTTTATCACGCCAACAAACTTTGGTTGCCCGGCGGGTTTCTCGGCGTTGAAGTTTTCTTTGTGATCAGCGGATATTTGATCACACTGCTGTTACTTGCCGAATCTGAGCAAAGCGGTTCAGTGAGTTTGAGCCAGTTTTGGATGCGTCGGGCCAGGCGGTTGCTGCCCGCGCTGTGGGTCGCAGTGTTGGGCGTCGTTGTTTTTGCTTCGCTATTTCAACGCGAGATGCTCGGCACGCTTCGTGGCGATGTAGTCGCAGCGCTGTTATATGGTTTCAACTGGTTTCAAGTGTGGAACGGCACAAGTTACTTCACATCATTCGAGTTTGTGCCGTTGCGGCATTTGTGGTCGCTCGCAGTTGAGGAGCAGTTTTATCTTGTTTGGCCACTGGTGATGTTGGTGGTCGCCAAACTCGGCAAGCGAAAATTACCGAGCGTCGGTGTTTTGTTTTTTGGCATGTCGGTCGGCGTGGCAATTTATGTGGCGATGATCTACCGCTCGGGCACGATTTCGACGATTGACCAAACTCCACAACAATTCATGTCACTTTTTGGTCACTCTGTCTCAAGAATTGATTTTCTATTTCTCGGCACGCTCACGCGCTCAGGCGGGTTGTTGCTCGGTGCCGCACTTGCAATTTGGTGGCGACCTTGGCTATTGAAGCGATCACAAGCCGGTAGCGACGGAAGTTTATTTGATCTTGTCGGCCTCGTCGGCCTCGGAGTAATCGTTTTTGCGATGTTCAAATTTCACACGGTTGTTGAAGGCACCGATGCAGGCACGATTGGTTATGACTTTTTGTTTCGTGGGGGTTTCTTCATCGTAGATCTCGCCAGTGTCGCGTTGATTGCGGCAGCAGTTCATCCGTCTTCGTATATTGTTTCGCGCAGTCTGGGCAACCCCGTATTCGTGTGGCTGGGTCGACGCTCGTATGGATTTTATTTATTTCATTGGCCCGTATTTCAGTTTTATCGTCGGTTTGCTGGCATAGGTTTGACTCCGTACGAGTTTGTTGTGCTGGTTTTAATCGCTCTTGTGTTTACTGAACTTAGTTTTCGCTTGATTGAAACACCTGTGCGACACGGCGCAATTTCGCAATGGTGGAAGAAATTTAGAGCACCAAGCTACGGATCAGATGCCGTTACGCGCCAGCGACAAATTTTGTTTGTAGCAGTTTTTTCGCTACTCCCAGTTTTTGGTGTGGTCAGTTTGGTCACCGCAAAAGTACAAGTTGATGAAATCACGCAGAACCTTACTGATAATCAACAAAATATTGTTGATTTACTTGACTCGGGCGCAACCGCGGCGCCAGTTGTGGTCTCAGGTACGACAATTCTCGGGCAACCACCGGCAGACCCGGGGTCTCTTGACGGCCGAGTAATTGATATTTTAGCAATCGGCGACTCGGTGATGCTTGGCGCCGCAAATGTGTTGACCGAGCGCGGCGTCACGGTCGATGCATTGAAGAGTCGTCCATTTCGTCAGGCACTTGAGATCGCTAACTACATGAAGTCAATTAATCGTCTTGGGTCTGTGGTAATCATTCATCTTGGTACGAACAACACGGTTGATGCACAAACACTTGATGAAATAATGGTGCCACTCAAAGATGTTCCGTTGGTCTTATTTGTCAATGTGCATGTGCCAGCCGAGGCGCGACAAAACAAAAACAACCTGCTACTTAGTGAAATGCCATCTAGATACGAAAACGTTAAAGTGTTTGACTGGAACGCGGTGGCAAATGCCCACCCCGAATATCTTTATAATGACCAAACGCACATCCGCATTGAAGGTCAAAAAGTCTATGCAGATTTAATGATGCAAGCAATTGGACGACCTTAACTTTTACCGTAGGCTTGGGCGCTATGACTACACCAGTTCGAATCACAGTTACAGGCGCCGCCGGACAAATCGGATACGGAATTTTATTTCGCATCGCTTCTGGGCAGATGCTCGGGCCAGATACGCCAGTGATTTTGCAACTACTTGAAGTGACGCCAGCGCTTGGCGCTCTCAACGGCGTAAAAATGGAACTTGACGATTGCGCTTACGCGCCTTTGGTCGATGTGATCACAACTGATGACGCCAACATTGCTTTTGGTGACACAGATATTGCTTTATTAATTGGTGCAATGCCTCGCAAAGATGGAATGGAGCGCGCAGATTTGTTGACAGCTAACGGCGGCATCTTCAAACCACAAGGTATTGCAATTTCTAAAAACGCCAAAAAAAATGTCAAGGTATTGGTTGTCGGTAACCCAGCGAATACAAATTCTCTAATCGCGATGAGCAATGCGTCGGGTATTGATCCAAAACAATTCACAGCGATGACACGTTTAGATCACAATCGCGCGGTCGCCCAACTTGCGCAACGACTTGGCAAGCCAGTTAGTTCGATTAAAAAAATGACGATCTGGGGCAATCACTCGGCATCGCAGTACCCAGATCTTTACAACTGTGAAGTTGATGGTAAGAACGCTGCAACTTTAGTGAACGACGATAATTGGCTGCGCGAAACTTTTATTCCAACTGTGGCCAAGCGTGGTGCAGCGATTATCAAGGCGCGTGGTTTGTCGTCGGCTGCTTCAGCTGGCACTGCGGCTATGGATCATGTTCGTAACTGGGTGCAGGGCACACCAGCAGGTGATTGGGTCAGTATGAGCGTGCCTTCAGACGGCAGTTATGGTGTGCCAGCCGGCTTGATTTCGTCGTTTCCGTGCACGTGCGCGAATGGTCAATACAGCATTGTGCAGGGTTTGCCGATCAACGATTTCAGTCGCAAAATGATTGATGCTTCAGTCGCTGAGTTGATTGACGAGCGCGATGCCGTTCGCAGCCTGGGCCTAATCTAAGTCGCACGCCACGCGGCGCGAAGCGCTCAAATTTTGTCGCGAAGTGCTTAAATTTCGTTGCGAGTTAGAAGTTTGTGTTGGCGTTAACTGCTGAGAACACGACGTCAAGTGCGAGAAATAATGGCTGAGTTGCAATCACTCGTTCGTGGTCGCCTTTGAACCGAATCTTGCCGCTGATGAATGCTTCTTGGGCGTTGATCTTGCCAGTCGCAACTCCAACGGCTGTTTTCCAGTCTTGAGTGAATGCGATATCTGAAACGGTTGCTGGGCCAACTCCAAAACTGACTAGCCCGTCGCGCGATTCAAGATGATAAGTCACATCGCCGTGCGGAGTGCCGGTAACAATCTGCGTCACCGATACAGAGTTGTCGCGTGCCACAGCAGCGATTTCGTTATTTAATTTGATGCCTTCAGCAACCGCGTTGATCCACTCATTGCTGAGGTAATCAACGCGGTCTGACATTATTCGCCTGTCAAATAGTTGCCGCTATTTAAGCAGCAACCAAACTGACTGACTTACGACGTGAGAACATGATCGCGATAACCAAAATCACCAGCGAAACACCGGCGATGCTCAAACGCATTGCGTCGTTGTCTTGATATTTGATAATTGCTGGCAATGTTAAAAGAGCGACCAAGTTCATTACTTTGATCAGCGGATTAAGTGCCGGACCAGCAGTGTCTTTGAATGGGTCACCAACGGTGTCACCAATTACAGCAGCTTTGTGTGCAGGTGAGCCCTTGCCGCCGTGGTGTCCATCTTCGATGTACTTTTTAGCGTTATCCCATGCGCCACCAGCGTTGCTGAGGTAGTTAGCCATCAACTGACCAGTCAAGATAACACCAGCCAAGAACGCACCGAGCGCTGCATAGCCGATACCAAAACCAACTATTACTGGTGTGAGAACTGCGAGCAATGCTGGCGTTGTAAGTTCGCGCAATGATGCCGCGGTGCAGATGTCAATAACTGGGCCGTAGTCAGGTTGCTTTGTGCCGGCCATAATTTTGCCGTCCGCAAATTGATTGCGCACCTCTTGCACAACCACGCCTGCTGTTCGGCCAACTGCGCGAATCGCGAGTGCTGAGAACATAAACGCAATTGATCCACCGATTAGCAAGCCGATAAATGTTTTTACATCTGAAACGTTGATCTGTGTTTCTACGGCTGAGAAAATATCGCTGCCCTGAAGATATTCACCAATCTTTCTTCCTGGATTGGTAAACGAACTGATGTTATCTTTTGTGTAAGTCAGACCAAGTTCGCTGGCGATTGTTTCGATATATGAAGCGAACAACGCAACTGCAGCAATAACTGCCGAGCCAATTGCAAAGCCTTTAGTTACTGCTTTTGTTGTGTTACCTACTGCATCGAGGCTGACAAGAATCTTGCCAGTCTCACCGTGCAACTCGCCTGCCATTTCGGCGATACCTGCCGCGTTATCAGAAACAGGGCCGAACGTGTCTTCAGAGACGATTACGCCGGTTGTTGCAAGCATTCCCATGCCGCACAATGCAACGAGGTAAAGCGAGAACTGAATGTTTCCGCCACCCATCCAGATTGTTGTGCCGAGCGCAATCGCGATGCACAAAATTGCATATACAGATGACTCAAGTCCAGAAGCTGTTCCTGAAAGAACAACCGTTGCTGGGCCAGTCTCGGTGCTTTCAGCGATTTCTTTTACTGGGCCATATTCAGTGCCAGTGAAATATTCAGTGAGACGACTCAAAACTTGAGCAAGAATTAATCCGACAAGTACGGCGCCGAAAACTCGCCAACCCGTATTTGAAAAACCAGTCTTCTCGAGTTTGTCGTTGCCGACATAATAAGTTGCTAGCAAATACGTACCAATAACGGTGATGATGCCAGCAGTTAAAAAGCCACGGTTAATTGGCTTAAGCGCATTCGTCTCGCCGTCACGAGCGCGAACCGAAAATACACCAGCGATAGATGCGATAACGCCGATTGCGCGAGCGGCAAGTGGGAAGACCAAACCGAGTGCAGGGTTCAAACCAATTGAGTTAAAAGCTGCAACACCAAGAATGATCGAGGCAACAAGTGTTACTTCGTAACTCTCAAATAAGTCAGCCGCCATACCTGCACAGTCACCAACGTTGTCACCAACGTTGTCGGCAATTGTTGCTGGGTTACGTGGGTCATCTTCTGGGATTCCTGCTTCAACTTTGCCAACTAAGTCTGCGCCGACGTCTGCTGCTTTTGTGAAAATTCCGCCACCGACTCGCAAGAACAATGCAAGCAGCGAACCACCGAATCCGAAACCGATCAACATTGCTGACGATGTGTTTTGAAACAACGCGATGATTATTGTTGCGCCGAGCAAACCAAGACCAACTGTGAACATTCCGGCAACGCCACCCGTGCGAAATGCGACTTGAAGCGCTTGCTTCATCGAGCCACGTTTTGCAGCAGCAGCAGTTCGAACGTTGCCACGTGTTGCGAGTGTCATACCGATGTAACCGGTTAATCCTGAAGCAACGCAACCAAGTACGAACGCAATTGTTCGATACAGACCAGATTGCACAAATGTCAGCGCCGAATCGCCGCCTGGTTTGTCAATTGCGACTGAAGTTAAAAACACAACTGCACCAACTGGTACAAGAATCATGCCGATCGTGCGAAACTGCCGTTTCAAATATGCCCACGCACCAACTTGAATCGCCACGGCGATTTCTTTCATCTTGTCGGTGCCTTCATCTTCTTGAAGAACTTTGATCATCAAGTACCAGCCGACCAAAAGTGCCAATACAGCAGATGCCCCTGAGAGTCCAAGGATTAACCATTCGCCACCTTTAAGTGTGAATTGTTGCCATCCGCCTTCGGTTGCAAAAAGTGCGTTCACGTGTAATTTCTCCGTTTTCTGATCGGGTCGCCACCATGGAGACGCGTGTGTAATGTGTCTCGGAAAGTATAAAGAATTTGGGGCAACTAATGCCAATATGGGGCAATTACTTGGCATTTTTGTTGCGCTTTACTTGTCACTTATTGCCGGTCGTTTTGCGAGCTGTTTTTGATAGCCGATATAGCTAGCCGATATAGCACCAGACCTAAACCGTTAGTTTTGGCGGGATGAGACACGGTTCACGCTGCCTGTGTCGCCAAGAATGTCGTCCAGCAACGAGCTGACAACTAATGTGATCTGACGAGACTATGGCGAAAACACAGCAGACATTGACAAAAGCGGGCAAATCACTGGCACCGCGACAGCCAGTAACTGGCACGGCGTTGTCAGTACGCAAAAAGCGGTCTTTCATTGCTGACATTTATTCAACTGCAATCGGCAAAAAATATGCGATGGCAATTTCTGGTATTGCGTTGATGGGTTTTGTTTTGTTTCATATGATCGGCAATTTAAAGATGTATCTCGGTGCCGCTGAACTCGATCACTACGCCGAATTTTTGAAAGAGTTGCTTTATCCGCTTGCCCCAAAAGGTGCAGTGTTATGGATTTTGCGCGGTGGTCTGTTGGCGATGCTCGCATTGCACTTGCACGCTGCGTGGTCGTTGACAATTTTGAATCATCAGGCGCGACCAGTTAAATATCAATCACCACGTGACTATGAAGTTGCAAACTTTGCGAGTCGCACGATGCGTTACAGCGGCATGATTGTGCTGAGTTTTTTAATTTGGCATTTACTAGATCTCACGTTTGGTGTTGTCAACACTGTTGGAACTGATAACACTTTCGTTAAGGGCGAGGTATACGCAAATGTTGTGCGAAGTCTCGATCGTTGGCCAGTCGCCGTGTTTTATATCTTGGCGAATTTGTTGCTTGGCATACATCTGCGACATGGTGCGTGGAGCATCTTTCAATCGCTTGGATGGAACAATCCACGGTTTAATTCTTGGCGTTGGTCGTTTGCGACTGTGTTCGCGTTAGTTGTTGTGATTGGCAATATTTCATTCCCGATTGCGGTGCTCGCGGGCATCGTAAAACTGTAAAGGTTAAATAATGAACACGCTTTTGAATGCCAAGATTCCGAGTGGTGCGTTGCACGAAAAGTGGGATAACTATAAGGCTGACGCCAAACTTGTTAACCCGAATAACAAGCGCAAGTTTAAAGTAATTGTTGTTGGTACAGGTCTTGCCGGCGCGTCGGCTGCCGCAACCTTGGCTGAACTTGGATATCAAGTTGATGCGTTCACATTTCATGACTCGGCGCGTCGCGCACACTCGATTGCCGCTCAAGGCGGAATCAACGCTGCGAAAAATTATCAAGGCGATGGCGACAGTATTAATCGTTTATTCGTCGACACAATAAAGGGCGGAGACTTTCGCAGCCGTGAAGGCAATGTGCATCGCTTGGCACAAGTTTCTGTTGACATCATTGATCAGATGGTCGCACAAGGTGTTCCGTTTGCACGCGAATACGGTGGCACACTCGACAATCGAAGTTTTGGTGGCGCGCAAGTAAGTCGAACCTTTTATGCGCGTGGACAAACCGGTCAGCAGTTGTTGCTCGGTGCTTATCAACAGTTGTCGCGTCAAGTCGGTCTAGGTGGCGTTCGTCTTTTCAATCGAACTGAATTGGTTGATGTTGTCGTCGTTGACGGACGCTGTTCGGGAATTGTCGTTCGTGATCTGTTGACCGGTGAGATCACTTCGCACGCGGCGCACGCAGTTGTTATGGCAACTGGTGGTTATGGCAATGTGTTTTATCTTTCAACAAATGCGATGAATTGCAATGTCACCGCTTCGTGGCGCGCGCATCGACGCGGTGCGATGTTTGCGAACCCTTGTTACACGCAAATTCACCCAACATGTATTCCACAAAGTGATGAGTCGCAATCAAAGTTGACTTTGATGAGCGAATCGTTGCGTAATGACGGACGAATTTGGGTTCCGAAAAATGCCGACGATGCGCGACCTGCGGACCAGATACCTGAGAGCGAGCGTGACTATTACCTCGAGCGTTTGTATCCGAGTTATGGCAACTTGGCGCCACGCGACATTTCGTCGCGTGCGGCAAAGCGTCTTGTAGACAAAGGCCATGGTGTTGGGCCACTAAAGAACGGTGTGAATCTAGATTTCTCGGCAGCGATTGAACGACTCGGCCTCGATGTTGTGCAAGAGCGCTACGGAAACTTATTTCAGATGTACGAGCGCATCGCCGGCGAAGATCCATACTCAACACCTATGCGAATTTATCCAGCGACGCACTACACAATGGGTGGTCTGTGGGTTGATTATGAACTTGCTACGACGATTCCGGGTTTGTATGCAGCCGGCGAGGCAAATTTTTCTGACCACGGTGCGAACCGTCTTGGTGCTAGCGCATTGATGCAAGGTCTTGCCGACGGATATTTTGTACTTCCGTACACAATTAGCAATGAACTTGCGCCGATGCTCAACAAGCCGATTCCGACGACTGATCATCCAGCATTTGTTCAGGCAGAAACTGAAGCCCGCGATCGTTTTAACGGTTATCTAAATGTTGGCGGCACGCGCTCACCTGATTGGTTTCATCGTGAACTCGGCAAGATCATTTGGGACTATTGCGGAATGGAGCGTACGCAACAGGGCCTTGAAAAAGCATTGTCAGAGTTGCCAGCTCTATATAGCGAATTCAAAAAAGATTTGCGAGTGACTGGCAACGGCGAAAGTGTTAACCAAACACTCGAAAAAGCCGGGCGAGTTGACGACTTCTTTCAACTCGGGATGTTGATGTGTCGCGATGCGCTCGACCGCGAAGAAAGTTGTGGTGCACACTTTCGCAGCGAATACCAAACTGCTGAGGGCGAGGCATTGCGCGATGACAAGAATTACTGTCATGTTTCTGCATACGACTGGACGGGCGACCCGATGGCGGCCGACTTGAATAAAGAAAAACTTGAATTTGAAACTGCACATCTCGCAACTCGGAGTTACAAGTGAAACATTTAACGAATTTGAAACTTAAAGTTTGGCGTCAAGATGGCCCTGATACGGTCGGCAAATTTGAAACGCACGTCGTTGAAAGCGTCAGCGATGAAGCATCGTTTCTCGAAATGCTCGATCAACTGAACGAGAAACTGATCGGCGAAAATAAAGACGCGATCGTTTTTGACCACGACTGTCGCGAAGGAATCTGTGGAACTTGTTCGCTAATGATCAATGGGCGAGCACATGGTCCGCAACGAGCAACGACGACTTGCCAGTTACATATGCGAACATTTTCAAGTGGCGATGAAATCGTAATCGAGCCTTGGCGCGCCGCTGCGTTTCCGATTATTAAAGATTTGATGGTTGACCGCGCGTCATTTGATCGGATTATCGAATCTGGTGGGTTCATCACCTCGCCAACGGGTGGAGCACCTGATGCAAACCTGATTCCTGTGCCAAAGCCTGTCTCTGATGCGGCGATGGATTCTGCTGCGTGTATCGGTTGCGGTGCATGTGTTGCTGCGTGCCCGAACGGTGCAGCAAATTTGTTCACCGGCGCCAAGATTGCACACTTGAGTGTTTTGCCACAGGGTCAAGCCGAGCGCTTTAAGCGCGCAGAAGCAATGGTCAACTCAATGGATGACCAGTTCGGCTCGTGCACAAATCATGGAGAATGTTCTGCTGCATGCCCGAAAGAGATTTCGCTCGATGTGATTGCGCTGATGAACTCAGATTTTAGAAAATCAAAATCAAAGAATCGCAAGCAACTCAGCCGAGGCTGATTTGCGCGATTTTTATAAAGGGGATAATTATGTTGGGTGACCTCGCTACTTGGGTGCAAGATGTAATTAATCAGTTCGGTTATTTTGGTGTTGCGTTACTGGTCGTGATTGAAAATGTTTTTCCACCGATTCCATCAGAGATCGTTTTGCCGTTTGCGGGTTTCGTTGCACAGCAAGGTTCTGGTGCGGCTCAGAGCGATACATCTGTGATCGGCATGATGATTGCTGCGACTGTTGGTTCGGTAGTCGGTGCGCTGATTTTGTATTTTGTTTCGGCGGCAATTGGTCCAGATCGATTACGTGCCTTTGTTGAGAAATTTGGCAAGTGGTTTGGTGTGAAGCCTGCAGATCTAGTGCGCGCTGAGGCTTGGTTTGATCGTCGGTCGTCGCTGGCAGTTTTGGTCGGTCGTTGCGTACCACTGATTCGCTCGATCGTTTCGATACCTGCCGGTTTTCGCCGCATGAAACTGTCAAGTTTTGTTGTGCTTACGGCATTGGGTAGCGCCGTTTGGAATATTGCGCTCATCGGAGCAGGTGCAGTATTAAAAGATCAGTGGGACCGAGTCGGCGACTACGTAGGGGTTTTTCAATGGGTCGTTATCTTGGCGATTGTCGTTTTCGTAGTCAGGTTTGTGATTTCACTAGTTAAGCGCCGACGCACTAGCGCAGCAAGTTAAATAATTCTGATGCAAGCATCTGATTCAACGCCAGTTGCTTACACGTTGCGCAACGGTATTCAAGAATCATTTCATAACGGCGCCGTCGTTTGCCTTGAACGAGACGGATCAATTGTGTTTAGTGCTGGTTCGCCGAATGCCGTAATTTTCCCGCGGTCATCGACAAAGCCATTTTTAGCAACTGCGATGGTGACCGCAGGTTTAAAGCTGCCGTCGAATCTTCTCGCACTTGTGTGTGCAAGTCACGATGGTCGACCCGAACATTTGCAAGCGGCGCGCGAAATATTGTCTGGTGCCGGGCTTGACGAAAATGCTTTGTGTAACACCAAAGATTTGCCGCTTGATGATGATGCGGCGCGCGAGGTTGTTCGTGGCGGTGGCATTGCAACTTCGCTGCAAATGAATTGCTCTGGCAAACATTCTGGAATGTTGGCTACGTGTGTTGCATGTGGTTGGGCACACGACGAAAGTTATTTGGATCAAGATCATGAACTGCAGCGTTGCATCACAGAGATGATGCCCGAACTGATTGGTGAGAATGTTGCGCATATCGTCACGGATGGTTGCGGTGCGCCAGCGCATGCGATGACTCTGGTCGGCCTAGCGCGCGGGTTTCGCGCGGTTGCAATATCGAAAACCGGTTCGGCGGCGCGAGTGGTTGCAGACGCAATGCGTGAGTATCCACAAATGGTTGGCGGACCAACTCGCGATGTGACGCTGCTGATGTCGGGCATTGCTGGTCTTGTTGCCAAAGATGGCGCCGAAGGTGTTTATGCTGCCGCCTTGCCAGACGGTCGAGCGATTGCGTTGAAGATTGCAGATGGTGCGAATCGCGCGCGACCACCGTTAATGCGTGCTGCGCTAACTGCTCTCGGCATTGATATTTCTGGTGTTGACCCGCATGCATTTGCGTCGCCAATTTTTGGGCATGGGCGGGTTGTCGGTGAAGTGCGTGTTATAGATAATCTTTTGTCATCATGACACTTCATCACCAGACCAAAACTTTTCTTGAGTTACTCGCTTCTCGTGGCGAACCACCGCTAGAACAGATGACGCCAACCGAGGCGCGCGAAATGAGTCGCAAATATTATGTTGCTTCGGAGTACCCAATTTTTGCGTCTCGAGATGTCGATGCTGGTGGTGTGCCGGCGCGCTTGTATTCGCCATCTAGCGAAAAGAATTTAGGTTTGTGCGTTTTTATTCATGGTGGTGGTTGGGTGTTTCACAACCTGGATGATTACGACGATATTTGTCGGCGCCTTGCAATGCAATCAGGTCATGCGGTTTTGAGCATTGATTATCGATTAGCGCCCGAGTTTCCATTTCCGACTCCACTTGAAGATTGTCTCACGGCGACTCGTTGGGCGCATGAAAACGCAGAGTCGTTGGGTTGCGATGCAAACCGAATGGTTGTGTGCGGAGACTCTGCCGGCGGCAATCTATCGACGCTTGTCGCGCAACATTCTGGTGTTGAGTTCAAGATGCAGTTGTTGATTTATCCAGCGACGGATGCGCGATGTATCTCAGAGAGTTATCGCAAAAATGCGCTTGGGTACTTGTTGACCGCTCCGGCGATGACATGGTTTTATGGTCACTATTTATCTAGTGCCGGCTCATCGCGTGGCAGCGTTGATGACCCAATGGTTTCTCCATTGTTGGCAAGTGACGCAGTGTTAGCCAAGATGCCTCCGACATTTATTATCACCGCTGAGTACGACCCGTTGTGTGACGAAGGTGAGCAGTATGCAAAGCGGCTCAGCGATTTAGGTGTGCCGACGACTTGCGTTCGATATTTCGGTCAGATTCACGCATTTGTGACTCGTTCGGCGTTTCTTGACGATGGATATTTGGCGATCGC
>CALACK010000134.1 GCA_937890395.1 uncultured Acidimicrobiaceae bacterium
GTTGCGTCTTCAACTCTTTGAGCGCAGTCGCGTAATGCATCGATATCTAAACCTGAGTCAAGTTCGTCGAGAATCGCAATCTTGGGTTGCAGTACTGCAAGTTGAACGGTTTCGTTGCGCTTTTTTTCGCCACCCGAAAAGTCGACATTCACCGCGCGGTCAACGAGTTCAGTGTCAAAGCTGATCCGCTTAGCTTCTGTTGCAATCAACGAACGCAACTCGCTTGCATCGCGACCGCGTGCGTTGAGTGCGGCTGACATTGCATCTTGCAACATCACGCCAGGTATTTCGGTTGGGTACTGCATGATCAGGTGCAAGCCCGCAGTGGCGCGTTGCCAAGTGGGTAACGCCAGCATGTCAACACCGTCAAGAGTTACCGAGCCGCTAGTAACGACATAGCCGGGTTTGCCCATTAACGCAGCCGAAAGTGTTGACTTGCCCGCGCCGTTCGGGCCCATCACAGCGTGCACTTCGCCTGAGTTTATTGTCAGCGAAACATCACTCAAAATTTGCGTACCACCAACTGCGACAGCGAGGTTTTTGATTTCAAGCGTGGTCATTATTGTGCTCTCATTTCAATTCGATAAACACATCGCCGTTATCAACAGTGGCAACGTATACAGGCACTGGTTGGGTTGCTGGCAGCGTGTTTGGTTTGCCGGTTTCAAGACTGAAAGAACTCGCGTGGCGGACGCATTCGATTTCTTTGGTGTCACATAAAACTTCGCCATCGGAAAGTGAGACATCTGCATGGCTGCACTTATCGCCAATTGCATAGACCTGATTATCGATTCTTACAACAGCAATTGCTCGGTCGGCAACTTCGAAGCGTCGCGCCTTACCCGAGAACAGTTCATCAAGTTTGCAGATTTTTTGTTTCACGATTTTCCTCCGAGAAGTTTCGTGCTCACGCGTTCGCGCAGACCGCTGACAAACGGCAAAGCAGGCAGACGGTTAAGCACTTCATCAAAAAACCCAAGCACCACTAATCGCTCGGCAATCTCTGGCTGAATGCCACGGCTTTCAAGATAAAACCTTTGCTCTTCATCTATTGGGCCCACTGTGCTGGCGTGGCTGCATTTCACATCATTAGTTTCAATTTCAAGATTCGGCACGCTCTCTGCCCATGCGCCGTTTGACAAAGTCAAGTTGCGATTGGTCTGAAACGCCTCTGACTTTGTGGCGTTCTCACGAATACGAATTAAACCCGTGTAGACACTTTTCGCGGTGTCTTTAACTGCGCCTTTAAATAACAAACTGCTGTGTGTGCGCGGTGCGGCATGGTCTTGCAACGTACGAAAGTCGTGCATTTGATTTGCATCTGCGAAATAGAGCGCAACTTGTTGCGAGTTGGCGCCCTGACCTTCGAGTCGCACTTCGGCGCGCATGCGGGCATAATCGCCGCCGAGGGCGACGGTGAACAACTTCATCATTGAATCGCGTTGACCAACTGCTTGCTGATAACCGATTTGCCAAGTTGATGCGCCAAGTTCGTTAATCGCCACATAAGTAACTCGCGCCGACTGTGCAGCCCGCACATCGACAACCGGCACGATCAGCGACTTTGCGTTGGCACTCGAAATAAATCGTTCAACAACCGTTACTTCGCTATTTTCGTGCGCTTCAATGACTAACCGCGGATAAGCCACAACCCCAGATTCGTGGAGCGAGTGCGTAATAACTATTGGTTCAGCGACGACTTGGTTCTTCGCAATGCTGATAGCTGTTAGTTGCGCATGTCGAACATTTAGGTCTTCAAAGATGTCTGTTGCATTACGTGGCGCGATATTCGTCGCCGATGAAACAAATTGTTTTGCCTGACTAGAAACATCGATTTTTGTCGCAACTTTGCCGAGTTCGAACTGGTCGAGGTTGAGTTCACCGATCCGGCTATAGCGCCAGATTTCTTCATCGACAGTTGGCAACGTGAGTGTGTTCATTTGCGTTTACGCTTTTTCTTTTTATTTTGCTTCTCTTTAATTTCTGCTGCAATGTCGCTAGCCATGGCGTTAATAATTGCTTCAGCTTCATCTAATACCGAAGCAGCAGTGCCATCGGCGACACTGCTTGGCTCATTTGGGGTTGTGGTCGGCACAACTGTGCTGTGCGCCCAACCAATATCGACTGCACGGTGATCAAACTTTGCGCAATTATCTGGGCAACGCCAAGGTGCATCTGGCGCCAAGTCAAGCCGGCAACGACGCATCGCATCGCCATTTGAATACGTGCGACTTTCAAAGTGCTTGCACTCAGTTCGCATTGACATATCTAAATTTTACTTCAGTGGGCTTTGATCAGCCGACCGAGCCTTCCATTTGTAACTCAATCAGACGACTCCATTCAACGGCGTACTCCATTGGCAGTGTGCGCGTTACCGGCTCGATAAAACCGTTGACGATCATGCTCATCGCCTGCTCTTGTGACAAACCGCGACTCTGCAAATAGAAAAGTTGTTCGTCAGCAATTTTTGAAACAGTTGCTTCGTGGCCAATCTGTGCGTCGCGCGCACCAACTTCCATGTATGGAAACGTGCGACTCTCGCTTTGTTCATCGAGAATCAGCGCGTCACATTGCACATGACTCTTGCAATTTGTCGCACCTTCTTCGACTCGAACCAAACCGCGATATGCAGTGATTCCACCATCTTTAGAAATCGACTTTGAAACGATTTTTGAAGATGTCTCGGGCGCGGCATGAACCATTTTTGCGCCAGCATCTTGGTGCTGCCCTGCGCCTGCATAGGCAACCGACAAAACTTCACCAGTGGCTTTTGGTCCCATTAAATAAACACTTGGATATTTCATCGTCAATTTTGAACCGATGTTGCCGTCAATCCACTCCATGTGGCCTTCTGTTTCGACACGCGCACGCTTGGTAACCAAGTTGTAAACATTTGGCGACCAGTTTTGAATTGTCGTATATGTGACATGGGCACTTGGCTTGACGATGATTTCAACAACTGCCGAGTGCAACGAATCTTTTGTGTACACCGGAGCAGAGCAACCTTCGATGTAGTGAACTTTTGAACCTTCGTCAGCGATAATTAATGTGCGCTCGAATTGACCGGCATTTTCGCTATTGATTCTGAAATAAGCCTGCAACGGCATTTCGCACTCAACGCCTGGCGGAACATAAATAAACGAACCACCTGACCAAACTGAAGTGTTGAGTGCAGAAAACTTATTGTCACCCGGCGGAATAACCGAACCAAAATATTGCTTGACGAGATCTGGGTACTCGCGAAGAGCTGTGTCCATGTCGCAAAATAAAATGCCGAGTTTTTCGAGATCTTCACGATTGCGATGAAACACAACTTCGCTTTCGTATTGCGCGGTGACGCCAGCCAAATATTTGCGCTCTGCTTCTGGGATACCTAGTTTTTCGTAAGTCTTGCGCATCTCTTCGGGAAGGTCTTCCCATTCGTCAACTTGCGCAGTTGCAGGCTTTAAGTAGTAGAAGATGTCTTGAAAATCAATGTCTGGCATGTTGACGGCGAACCAGTCGAGCATCGGCTTGCGTTCGAAAGTTTGCAGCGAGCGCAAACGCATCTTGCGCATCCATTCTGGCTCGCCTTTCCACCACGAGATTTGCTCGACGACGCCTGTGTTTAAACCTTTTACAGGTTCAAAGGCATATTCGACTTTGTCACTCCAGCCGAGTTGGTATTTGCTGAGATCTAGATCAAATGACGTCACTTCAAATTCTCCTTAGAACTGGATAAATATCTAGTCGTTTAGCTAACTAATTAACACTATCTGCATAGTAACAATTATCGCTAGTAAATGCTCAAACCTAGACAGGTAGTTCGGCACAGATAGCCTGACGCCTCTCATGGAACGCTTCGGGCTAGTCGGTTTACCTAACGCTGGAAAGTCGTCCTTATATAACGCGTTGACTGGGTCGAATGCGCTCGCCGCACCGTATCCATTTGCAACCAAAGACCCAAACATTGGCATGGCCAAAGTTCTTGACCCGCGACTTGATGCGCTTGCCGAAATGTCAAAGACACAGAAAACTGTTTACGCCACTGTTGAAGTTGTTGACATCGGCGGACTCGTCGAAGGCGCAAGCAAAGGTGAAGGACTCGGAAATAAATTTCTCGCCAACATTCGTGAAGTAGATGCAATCGTTTATGTGTTGCGCGCGTTCGCCGACGATGATATTCCTGGGCCGAGTGACCCGCTTGAACATTTACGAGTACTCGAAATCGAACTTGCGCTCGCCGATCTTGAATCAGTTGAGACAAAAATTAATCGGATGCAGAAGGCTGCCCGAATGGACAAGTCGCTTGAAGACGAACTTGGTGCGTTGACGCGCGCGCAGGCGAATCTCGCCGAAGGTCGTCCGTTATATCGAGCGACGATTTCAAAAGATGATTTAGAATTATTGGCGCCACATTTTTTGTTGACGACTCGACAAGTGCTGGCAATTGTTAACGTCGCCGAAGATGACTTGGCGCGAATCCCAGAGTTTGAGGCAATCGTACGCAAAGAACTTGCGCCACCTGGTTCGGCAAGTGAGAACCAAGTTGAAGTTCTTGGCATGAGCGTGCAACTTGAAGCCGAAGCCGCGCAGTTAGAGCCAAAAGATCGCAAAGAGATGCTCGAGGCACTTGGGCTAGGCGAAGGTGCTTTGCCAAGAATGGTGCGCTCGGCATATCACCTGCTTGGGTTGCGAACTTATTTCACAACTGGCGAAAAAGAAACTCGTGCCTGGACATTTCACGCTGGCGCAAAAGCACCCGAGTGTGCTGGCAAAATTCACAGCGATCTACAACGCGGTTTCATTCGCGCCGATGTCATTGCGTGGGATGAGCTTCTGGCGATTGGTTCATGGAACAAAGCAAAAGATGTCGGCAAGATTCGCGTTGAAGGCAAAGATTACGAAGTGGTAGACGGCGACACCCTAGAAATTCGCCACAACACATAAATTAGCGATGAGCAAGCCGACTCAATTTAAGGCTGGCTGGTTGATGTGCCAAGCGCAAGTGCTTTCAAGTTTGAATATTGCCGATACTGCGCAAACTCGACGACGCGGCTTGATCGGTCAATCCGAAATTGAAACGCCGCTGTTGATCAACTGTTGTAAGTGGATTCACACTTTTGGCGTGAAATGTTCTCTCGACGTCGCGTATCTCGATTATGAATTTAAAGTCATCAAGATTCAGACCATCAAACCACGACGCGTTGCATTGCCTGTATTTGGCGCAAGCCATGTTCTTGAGGCTGGCGCTGGCACATTTGAAAATTGGGGACTTGTAATTGGCCACACTCTTGAAGCGCGACTCACATGAGCAAAGACCCTAAAACTAAATCCGAAACTGAATTTGCGATTAAATCTGCTGGCTCATTGGTTTTAGTTGCAACGCCAATTGGCAATCTTGGCGACATGACGCAACGAGCAGTTGAAGCGTTGCAGAGTGCAGACGTAATTTGCTGTGAAGACACGCGACACTCTGGCAAACTGCTCGTGCATTTTGGCATAACTGGCAAAAAACTAATCGTGATCAACGAGCACACCGAATACGATGCCCGCGAAGAAATTGTTTCACTAGTTGCGTCTGGGTCAATAGTTGCACTAGTCACGGACGCCGGAACACCGGGCATCAGCGACCCTGGCGAACGGTTAGTTGTCGCAGTAGTTGAAGCCGGCGGCAATGTGACTGCCGTGCCTGGCGCGTCGGCACTAACGATGGCACTCGTGATTAGTGGCTTGCCAACTTCAAGATTTGTGTTTGAGGGTTTTTTGCCGCGCAGTGGGGCTGAGCGCACCGATCGACTTGCGATGACGACAACAGAGTCGCGAACGATTGTGCTTTACGAAGCACCGCATCGACTTGCAAAAACTTTGAGCGATTTAACAACAGCGTGTGGTGCAATGCGACGCGTTGTGTTGGCGCGCGAACTGACAAAACTGCATGAACAGATTTGGCGCGGAACTTTGCAAGATGCAAACATGCTCGTAGCGGCAACCGAGCCTCGTGGCGAATATGTGATCATTATTGAGCCCGCCAAACCACCTGCTCCGCCAACTGACGAAGAACTAGTCGCCGCAATCAAAGCCGAAATTGCCAAGGGTGTAAGTCGCAAAGATTCTGCCGCGCGAGTTTCTGCTCGCTTTGGAGTTGCCAAACGCACAGTTTACGAACTTGCGCTGCAAGTCCGTGATGATGAATAGCAATCGCTAATACAACCATTAGCAACAAGTCTGAAACTGTAAGTTATATACGTGAAGAAGTTTTCAGCAACGACGCCAATTTATTACGTCAATGCTAAACCACATCTCGGTCACGCGTATACGACGATCATCGCTGATGCTGTTTGTCGCTGGCACAAACTTTGTGGTGAAGATGTACATCTATTAACTGGCACAGACGAGCATGGTTTAAAGATTCAGCAGTTCGCCGATGCCGAAGGTATCTCGCCCAAAGAATTCGTCGACAAAATTGCACCATTATTCGCAGATGCGTGGGATCGCCTGGATATCGACATCAACGATTTCATTCGCACAACCGAAGAGCGCCACAAAATTGGCGTGCAAAAACTATTGCAAGCCTGCTACGACGCTGGTGACATTGAAGTTGATATTTATCGCGGCCACTATTGCGTCGCCTGCGAGGCTTACTACACACCCGAAGAGCTTGACAACGGCAAATGCAAAATCCATAACACTCAAGCCGAATACGTCGAAGAAGAAAACTATTTCTTTCGCCTGTCACGCTACGAAGAAAAACTTCTGAAGTGGTACGCAGACCACCCTGATGCAATCAAACCAGATCATCGCGTCAATGAAGTAACTGGTTTCATAAAGCAAGGTCTCAGAGATTTTTCGGTGAGTCGAAAAACTTTGACATGGGGCATCAAGTTGCCATGGGATGACTCGCATGTTGCATATGTTTGGTTCGACGCACTGGCGAATTACATCACCGCGCACGGATACGGAACCGACGAAAAACAGTTCGCTGCTAATTGGCCTGTCGACTATCACTTCATCGGTAAGGACATCATTCGTTTTCACTGCGTTTACTGGCCAGCGATGTTGATGTCGGCTGGTTTAGAACCGCCAAAGGGTTGGGCAGTCGGCGGTTGGCTTCTGGTTGGTGGCGAAAAGATGTCAAAGACAACTGGCAATGTAGTTAACCCACTTGATCTGATTGATGAAATCGGTGTAGATGGTTTTAGATATTACGTTTTGGCAGACACTAATTACGGCAACGACGGCGACTTTTCTTATGAAGGATTACTCTCGCGCTACAACTCAGATCTCGCGAACAATTTCGGCAATCTTGCCGCGCGTGTGGCAACTGTTGTCGAAAAAAAGTGCGGTGGCATCGGGCCTGTGCCGTCTTTGACAAGTCCGCTTGCAGAAATCTCCACTCAAAGTGTCGCCCAAACAATTGCCGAATGGAAGAACGTTCAACCTGGTCGTGCACTTGACGCCACTTGGTCACTCATTCGCGCAACAAATGCTTACCTCGAAACTAATGAACCATGGAAGATGGAACCAGGTAAAGATCTTGACTTAGTAATGGGTGACGCGCTTGAAGCATTACGCATTGTGACAATTTTGGCAAGCCCAGCAATGCCAATAACTTGCCAAGATGTTTGGCAACGCCTAGGAATATCTGGCAAAGTTTCTGATCAACGAATCGGCACTGATACGCAATGGGGTCGCTACCCAGGTGGCACGACCGTGACGAAAGGCGAACCACTGTTTCCTCGCAAGAAGATTTAGCGATGACAAGTTTGCAAAACGAAATACCAGAGTGGGTTGACACACATTGTCATGTGACCTACGAAGATATTCCTGGTGGCGCAGACGCAGCACTTGACGCCGCCCGCGAAGTTGGCGTTAAACGGATGATCACAATCGGCACCGATGTGGCAACTTCGCGTGCCGCGATTGATCTCGCAGCAAAACACAACGATGTGTGGGCCACTGTCGGCCTGCATCCGCATGACGCAAAGCATGGTCTCGATGGCTTGCACGAGTTAATCACCCAGCCTCGAGTTGTTGCGATCGGCGAATGTGGTCTTGACTATTTTTATGATCACTCTGATCGTGCGGTGCAACGCGAAATTTTTGCTGAGCAGATTGCTCTGGCACATGAATACAAACTTGCACTCGTGATTCACACTCGCGATGCATGGGATGAAACATTTGAGATTCTTGATTCATGCGGAGTGCCCGAGCGAACTATTTTTCACTGCTTCACGGGTTCGCCGGTCGAAGCAAAGAAATGTCTAGATCGCAATGCATTTATTTCTTTTTCAGGAATCGTCACTTTTAAAAAAGCTGAAGAAATTCGTGACGCCGCCAAGATGTGCAGTACAGAAAAAATGCTGGTTGAAACCGATAGCCCGTTTCTCGCGCCAGTGCCACATCGCGGAGTGTCTAATCAGCCGGCATATCTTGTTGATGTCGGCGCGTGTTTAGCGCAAGTACGAAATGTCTCGATCAATGAGATTGCAAATCAAACAACCAGCAACGCGCTGATTGCTTTCGCAGGGCTATGTGCATAGCCTTGGATACCTGCAGAACTAATTCAGTAACAGGGAGAAATTAAATTGTTACTTTCGACTTTTCAGCGCCGACGGATCGTCGTTTTGACAGTAATAACTTTAATTTTGCTGCCTATTTTAAGATCTTGTGGTGGAGCCAATTCTTCTGAATCCGCAACTACAGCGACGACCATTGACACTGTCTTTAACACGATTGCACCAAGCTCTGGAGTTGTCTCAGATGAAGAGTCGCCCGCGCCGATAATTCTGAGTGGCCCTGCACCAATTGTTCAGGACGGCTCGGCACAAATCGCTTATCCATCAACTGAAACGAGCGGATTGCAGCTAATTGCATCTTTTAGCAACTTTGACAATGCTCCAGATGTAATTTGTTTTGTCCCGGCAGCACCTTTTGGTGTTTCATTAACGATAAAAAATATCAATAACGGTAGAACAACAACGTGCACCAACGTTTACCGTGCAACAATGCCGGCAGGAGCGACAGCGTTGTTACACACCAAAGTTTTTGAAAGGATTTCAAATCTTGTTGATGCACCAATCCCAGTGAACGTCTCCTGGTGACATTCTCACGAACTGAAGTTTCTGCGCTTTTAACCAAACATGGGCTAGCGCCACGGCGAGCATTTGGTCAAAACTTCGTAGTTGACGCCAATACGGTTCGAAAGATCGCTCGACTTGCCGATGTGCACGCTGGAGACTTTGTACTTGAAATCGGCGCTGGCCTCGGTTCTTTAACACTCGCACTTGCCGAAACTGGTGCACAGATTGTTGCCGTCGAAATAGATAATGGATTAGTTGAAGTGTTGCGAGAAAATACTGCGTCACTGCCAAATGTTGAGATAATCCACGGGGATGCAATGCAACTTGACTGGCAACCGTTGCTCTCAAGGTCAAAACACTGGCATGTTGTGGCTAACTTGCCGTACAACTTGGCGACACCAATTGTCGCCGACATATTGGATGGACTGTCGCAAGTTGATCATCTATTAGTGATGGTGCAGAGCGAAGCTGCCGATCGATTCGTCGCCCAAGTTGGTAGTGATGCCTACGGCGCTGTAAGCGTCAAAATTAATTACTGGGCAATAGCCAAAATCGTTGGCACTGTGTCGGCAACAGTTTTTTTTCCACAGCCACGTGTCGAGTCGGCTCTCGTAGATATTCGCCGAAGAAATGAACCTGGGGTCGCAGATGTTAAAGCAAATGATTTATTTGCACTCGTGCGCACGGGTTTCGCAAAGCGACGAAAAATGTTGCGTCGTGCATTGGCCGAGGTTGCACTGCCAGCAGATTTCGACTCTGCTGGGGTGAACCCCGAATCTCGTGCAGAAGAACTTGACTTAGCGGCATGGGGAAGACTTTGCAAAGTAATCGAGAATCGTTTGGCGGGCGCAGCACAATGAGTTCACAAATCGTTTCCCTAGTCGCACCAGCAAAACTAACGGTTTCATTAAAAGTCACTGGCGTGCGCGCAGATGGATTTCACCTAATCGACGCCGAAATGGTGACTCTCGAACTCGCCGACGAATTAGATGTTGACGTTTCGCGAACGGGCCTCGAAATAATTGGCAAGTTCAGTGGCAATCTAAGTGCAACGAACCAAGATCTGACAAATAATCTTGTCTCGAGAGCACTGCTACTCGCTGGTCGAAAAGCCCATGTGAGAGTAACCAAAAATATTCCAGCTGGTGGTGGATTGGGCGGCGGCTCGGCTGATGCGGCGGCAATTCTGCGGTGGGCAGGATTCACTGATTTGGTCAGCGCCGCAAAACTTGGCGCTGATATTGCTTTTTGTATTGTTGGCGGCAGAGCTCGCGTCTTGGGCATCGGCGAAATTATTGAACCGTTAGAAAAAATTCAGCGCGATATTACGCTCGTGATTCCGCCATTCGGTGTTTCGACGCCGGCGGTTTATCAAGCATTTGACGATCTCACAGATTTTGGCAAGATTCACGCAAATAATTCTGGTGTTAATGATTTAGAAATTCCTGCGATGAAAGTTGAACCGCGCCTCGCGACTTGGAAGCAAAGAATTTCGCAAGCAGCCGGAGTCGAGCCAGTTCTCGCTGGAAGTGGATCAACTTGGTGGCTTGACGGAAAATTTGAAAATCTCGCCGAGCAACTCTCAGACGCCACAGTTGTCTGCACGCAAACTAATTAGTTATTTGTTGCGGTGATGCCGCATAGAAACAGCGCGAAGCGGTTCTATTTTTTGCGTTGATTACGCGTAGATGCGGCGCAGGACGGTTCTATTTGTTGCGTTGATGCCGGGTACGGCGAAGCATCTTCTTGTGCTTCTTTTTGCGCATTCGTTTGCGACGGCGCTTGACCAGTGATCCCATGACTCGCAATACGATATCTGCTTAAGATGAGAATCGGCACATAAATTGGCTACCGTAGAGTCGTTAAGAAATGCCCTTTCCGGGGTCGTTCAATGGCAGGACAACGGGTTTTGGTCCCGTATATAGGGGTTCGAGTCCTCTCCCCGGAACTAGAAGTGGCGTGAGAACTGGTCTCACGCCCGAAAACTTTTAATCGTGTATAAAAGAGTCGTGAGAATTTACGCCGTCGTCCTCGCTGCGGGAGAAGGCACCCGAATGCAATCGACTCGACCAAAGCCCTTACACATGATGTGTGGCCGAGAGATGGTGATTCATGTAATACATGCACTGTGCGAAATTGAAATTATGCAGACTGTCGTAGTAGTTGGTCATGCCGCCGAACAAGTAAAAAAAGTTATCGCAATGCATGCACCGAAGTGGTCAAATATTTCGTTTGCCGAACAGCAAGTTCAGCGCGGTACGGGTGACGCAACGATTGTTGCGTTAAGCGCGATAAATAAAAGTGTCGGCGAACAAACCGAAATTGACGATACTTCAACAATCATTGTTATGCCTGGCGATACGCCGTTGTTACGAACTTCAACAATTTCTAATCTCGTGCGAGAACATCAACAATCAAATAACGCCGCGACATTATTAACTGCATTCGTCGATGAACCGATTGGTTACGGCAGAATTGTGCGGGCTAAAGATGATCGCGTTTTACAAATCGTCGAAGAGCGTGACGCAACACCCGAGATTCGTGCGATTAACGAAATCAATACTGGCATTTACGCTTTTCGTCGAGATCTTCTCGGCCCAGCATTGCGAAGAATCTCAAACAAAAATTCACAGTCTGAATATTACTTAACAGATGTTGTTGAAGTTCTTGCGAGCATGGGTCACCATGTTGGTTCGCACACTGCGCCGGCTAATGAAGTCGCTGGCGTCAACGACCGTTGGCAGTTGGCACTTGCCGAACGCGAGTTGCGAGCACGGATCAATAAGCAGTGGCTCGCTAACGGCGTAACAATGTTTGATTCGCGTCAAACATTTATTGATGTCACAGTGACGATTGGCAAAGATGTGACCTTATTGCCGGGCACTATTTTGCAAGGCGCAACCGTAATTGGCGACAACTGCGAAATCGGGCCAAATACGCGCTTAATTGACACGGTTGTTGGCTCGGGTTCACATGTTGAATCGACTGTTGCACGAAATTCGACGATCGGCAAAGATGCCCATGTTGGACCGTTCGCGAACCTTGAACCCGGAAGTTCGGTCGCTGACAACGCAATCACCAGTTCGTTCTATGATGGTCAGCAATGACTCGGCCGAATGAAGTTAATAAGACGATAGACAAAGTCACGACGAAGCGCATGGCGCTTTATTCGGGTCGAACTCACCCAGCGCTGGCAGAAGAAGTTGCACAACATTTAAATGTGCAACTCGGCGAAGCGAACATCGTCGAGTTTGCCAACGGAGAACTTCGACCACGATTTGGCGAAAGCATTCGTGGTGGAGATGTGTTTATCATGCAAACACATTGCGGTTTTAATGGACGCAGCATTAACGATTCGATCATGGAGCAACTAATCATGATCGACACCGCATATCGCGCATCTGCAAAACGTGTCACTGCAGTTTGTCCGTTTTATGGATACGCGCGACAAGATCGCAAAGCTGAAGGTCGCGAACCAATCACTGCACGAATGATTGCCGACATGTTCAAAGCCGCTGGCTCAAAGCGAATGGTCTCAATTGATTTGCACAGCGGCCAAATTCAAGGATTTTTTGAAGGACCAGTTGATCACTTAACTGCGATACCCGTTCTTGAACAATACGTTCGCGAGAACGCTCGCGAAGGACTAGTAATTGTTTCGCCTGATGCAGGTCGAGTAAAAGTTGCCGAGCGATTTGCGCAACATTTAACCGACATGAGCGCAGATGTCGCATTCGTTAATAAGCGTCGCCCAAAGAACACAACTAATATCGCCGAAGCTAAAGAAGTTATCGGTGATGTCGAGGGCCGACTTTGCATTTTGGCAGACGACATGATTGATACAGGCGGAACAATTTGCAGCGCAGCAGATTTGCTATATACCCGCGGTGCAAAAGAAGTTTGGGCAATGGCAACCCATGGTGTGCTGTCTGGCCCAGCGATTGAACGGCTAGACAAATCTCGAATTAGCAGGGTTATCTTGACAAATACGCTTCCACTTGCACCTGAAAAACGAATCGCCAAAATAGAGATCCTTTCTGTTGCAAAAATTCTCGCCGATGCACTATCCGCTGTATTTGAAGACACCAGCGTCAGCGAGTTATTCGGGGGCGAAAACCAGTCATAAGTTCTGGTGTGTGGCAAGTTCAAGCGCTCGCCCTTAGACTAAAAAGCCGTCAATCAGTTGGCGTCTTATTCAACTTTCGGAGTTCTCATGGCTACTATTCTTCAAACTAAAATCGGTCGTAAAATTGGCAGTGCCGAATCTCGTCGCCTCGTAGCAACAGATCACATTCCAGGTGTCATTTATGGACACGGCATGGTGCCAGTAAAAATCACCGTTGAGCGCCGCGACTTACGCGTAGCACTTGCTGGGCCGGCTGGCGTAAACACAATTCTTGAACTTCAAGTTGGTGACACAAAATATCCTGCGATCGTAAAAGAACTTCAGCGTGACCCAGTAAAGCGCGTTGTGCGACACATTGACTTCATGCAAATTTCGCTCACCGAATTAATCACGATGGATATTCCAGTTCACCTCACTGGCACTGCCAAGGCTGTTCTCTCAGAAGGTGGATTAGTCGATGCGACGGTTAACACAATTCAAGTTCGCGCAACGGCTTCGAATATTCCAAACGAAATTTTGATCGACGTAACAGCAATGGGCATGCAAGATGTAATTCGCTTGTCAGATGTTGTACTGCCGAATGGCGTAAGCGCGGTTGGCGATCCGGATCTTGTTGTTGTAACAGTGCTCGAAACCAAGATTGAAGAGGCTGCACCAGTTGTTGCCGCTGCAGCCGAAGATGCCGCCACTGCAACACCAGATGCGGGCGCTGCTCCAGCAGGCGACGCTAAACCGACGGCCTAAAACTAAATGGGGCTGTTCGGTCGCACGAAGCGGCCCGAGCATCTTGAGCGTCGCGGCACGCCATTTGACGCATTAGTTATTGGATTAGGAAACCCTGGTTCTAAATACTCGCGCACTCGTCATAATGTCGGGTTCGAGACAATTGAACTTCTCTCAACGCGTGTTGGCATTGCGCTAAAAGCAAGTCGTGACAGAGCCCTAACTGCCGAAGTCAGCACACTGGGTAAGCATTTTCTAATCGCCACGCCAACTACTTTTATGAACGAGTCTGGAAACGCAGTCGGGCCACTGGCGCGACGATTCTCGATTACTGATCCACTCAAAATTATTATTGTGCATGATGAACTTGATCTTGAACCCGGAGTCGTAAAAATTAAATCTGGTGGCGGGCTTGCTGGGCACAACGGCCTGCAATCTATAAAACAACATCTAAAGACTCAGGATTTTATTCGAGTGCGAATCGGCGTCGGCAAGCCTGCTTCAAAAGAAGCTGGTGCCGATCATGTGCTTTCAAAGATCCCGACACGCGAACGTGAACTGCTGGACATTTCGGTACAAATTGCTGCTGATGCAGTGCAACTAATTATTGCCGAAGGTCTTGATGCCGCAATGCGCAACATCAATGCCCGCTAGGGCACCACGCGATGACCGTTTTAGGCGCACTTACTTCGACATTTAGTTTCGATCCAGCACTAAGTGCAGCGCTTGGAGAGAAAAGCGCTTCGATTGTTTGTGCTGAACACACTTGGCCATTGTTGCTTTCGGGTTTAACACAGCGCACCGAAAATGAATTAGTGATCGTCGCAGCACCAACAGGATTAATGGCTGGGCAACTCCGCGATGACCTCGTCGCTTTTCTGCCCGAGCGAGATGTTGTTCTCTTTCCGGCGTGGGAAACCTTGCCGTTTGAGCGAGTGAGCCCGAATGTCGAAACAATGGGTCGCCGACTCGAAGTCTTGTGGCGAATTAAAAATGATCCGCCAAAAATAATTGTCACGGGTGTGCGTGCGTTACTGCAACACCTCAGTAACACCGTGGTTGAACCGCTAGTAATAAAACAAAAAGCACAAGTCGATATGGATGAATTGATCTCGACTCTTGCCCATTTTGGATACAGACGAGAAGAACTCGTTGAGCACCGCGGTGAATTTGCAAGACGCGGATCAATTATCGATGTATTTCCATCTACGGCTGATACACCAATTCGCATCGATTTGTGGGGCGACGAAGTTGATCGACTGGCCACGTTTAACGTCAATGATCAGCGCAGCACTGACGACCTAGACAGCGTGAAAATATTTCCCGCACGCGAATTAATTATCAATTCAGAAGTCGCCGCTCGCGCACAAAACTTGATCGCCGAAGAACCTTGGGGCCAAGAAAATTGGGAGCGCATCGCTCAAGGTGCGACTTTTGACGGCATGGAGTCTTGGTTGCCATGGGTTGCAACAGATAGCAAAGTACTAACTGATGTGTGCGCCGAGTCAGCCTCGGTTCACATCGTGCTGATTGAGCCACGAAGATTGCGCGACCGTGCACGCGATTTGATCGCCGAAGAAGATGACTTAGCAAGAGCGCTGGCATCGACATGGTCACGAGATCCTGAGCAGAAATATCCGAGGCTGCACTCAGAAATTGAGTCGTTTCTTAAAAACACAAATGCCGAGTCAATAATTTCGCTTAGCCCAGTTGCTGATTCTCCTGGTGCCGCCAGCATTGAATCATCAACTTGGGGGCAAGCCACTGGCGACACCGAAGCACTCGCCAACAGAATCTTGCGATTTGTCACCAAGAAATTTCGTGTGATTATCGCTGCCGACACTCAAAGTTCAGCGCAAAGATTTTTTGAAGTATTAACTCTTGAAGGTGTCACAGTGCGGTCGCTTGAGCAACAGGCAACCACAATCACGAGCCCTGGTGTTTCGATCGTTGTCGCGCCACTCCATAGTGGCTGCATTATCAACGCTCACGATCTGGCGATAATCACAGAGAGTGACTTGACAGGTCGAAGGCGAACACATCGACATACCAAACCAGTTAAACGAAACTCACTAAGCGTTTTTGAAGATCTCAAACCTGGCGACTACGTAGTTCACCATGTGCATGGAGTCGGCAAATATCTCGGCATGTCAAAGCAGTCGATGGGTGGCGTTGAACGCGACTACATGCAGTTGCAATACAACAACGGAAATCTATATGTGCCAACCGATCACATTGACGCGATTCGACAATACATCGGTGGAGAAACTCCAACTCTGAATCGCATGGGTGGATCTGATTTTGCAAAATCCAAGGCACGTGTGCGAAGTGCGGTGCGTGAAATCGCCCAAGAACTTGTCGTGCTTTATCAACGTCGCGTAACTGCTGCCGGTCATGCTTTTGCAAGCGACACTGCATGGCAACACGAAATGGAAGCGGCATTTGAATTTGTTGAAACGCCAGACCAACGAATCGCGATCATTGATACCAAAGCCGACATGGAGCGTGAAGTTCCGATGGATCGGCTTGTCTGTGGCGATGTAGGTTTCGGCAAAACCGAAGTTGCGGTGCGTGCTGCTTTTAAATGTATTCAAGACGGAAAGCAAGTTGCAGTTCTCGTGCCGACGACTTTGCTCGCGACTCAACACGGCACAACTTTCACCTCACGTTTTACCGGATATCCAATTCGCGTTGAAGTGCTCTCAAGATTTTTGACAGCCAAACAAGCAAAACAAGTTCTGCAGGGTCTTGAGTCTGGTCAAATTGATTGCGTAATTGGCACGCATCGTTTGCTTCAAGAAGGCGTGAAGTTTAAAGATCTTGGACTTTTAGTTGTTGACGAAGAACAGCGATTCGGTGTGCAACACAAAGAGCAAATGAAACAGCTCAAAACAAATGTTGATGTTTTGACTCTCACCGCAACACCGATACCGCGCACACTCGAAATGAGTCTTGTGGGTATTCGAGATTTGTCTTTGCTCAATACTCCCCCTGCAGATCGACAGCCGATTCTTACTTTTGTTGGCGAAGAAGATGACCGCGTCGCAACTGAAGCGATTCGTCGCGAGTTGTTGCGTGATGGCCAAGTATTTTGGGTGCACAATAGAGTTCGCTCAATTGAAGACCGTGCACGCGAGTTGCGCGAGCTGGTGCCAGAAGCACGAATCATCGTGGCGCACGGGCAAATGGATGAAGCAAATCTTGAACGAGCCGTACAAGATTTCTGGGAAGGAAAATACGACGTACTTGTTTGCACGACAATTATTGAGAGCGGCATTGACATGCCGACCGTGAACACACTCGTCGTCGAGCGCGCCGACTTATTAGGCCTCGGACAATTGCATCAACTTCGCGGCCGCGTTGGTCGAAGCGGACAACGCGCTTACGCATATTTGTTTCACCCTCGCGACAGAGCGTTATCCGAACACGCATACGAACGACTTCGCATGATCGGTGAAGCGACAGAACTTGGTAGTGGTTTCAAAATCGCAATGCGCGATCTTGAAATTCGCGGGGCAGGAAACCTGCTCGGAGAAGCTCAAAGTGGTCACATTGCCGCAGTTGGATACGACCTCTATTGCCAACTCGTCACTGAAGCAGTTGCCGAAATGAAGGGTGAAGTTCCGAAGATGCCGGTCGAACTAAAAATTGATGTTCCGATCACAGCATTTTTGCCAAATGATTATGTCGCCAAAGAAGAGTTGCGCCTTGATGCCTATAGACGACTAGTCGCTGTTCGAACTCACGCCGATGTTCAAGATATTAAAGCAGAATGGCAAGACCGCTTCGGAGAATTGCCTGAGCCAGCTGAGTCTTTGTTAATGGTTGGCTCGCTTCGCGCCGAGTGCCATCGCATCGGTCTGCGTGAAATTATTGTTTCAGATAATCGCGCCAAACTCTCACCGATCACACTTAAGGCCAGCGAGTCAATGCGCCTTGTGCGATTGTCGCCATCGGCAACATATCGCGAGCAATCCAATGATCTGAGCATTGCGATTCCGCGCGGTCAAGAGCCGGCATCTTATCTAGTCACATTTATGCAAGAACTTGTCGAATAAGTGGCACTAGGGTAAGTGCGATGAAAAATAACAAAACGAATTCTTTCCGTCTCGCAACGACTGCTTTTGTCACCCTTGCAGTTGTTGTATCAAGTTGCGGTTCAACTTCGAACTCTGCTGCCGAAATCGGTGGTACAAAAATTTCTCGTGATGAACTTGAACTTACAGTAAAAGAACTCAGCGATGCAGGACAGACACCAGTAGTTGAAGGTGAAATCGCTGGCGATACCGCACGAAGCATTCTTACCGCCTTGCTTCAAGGTGCTGCCGCAGAAGTGATACTCAAGAAATACGGGCAAGAAATTACCAAAGCTGACCGTGACGAAATTGCTGTGTCGGTAAGTCAAAATACGGACACCACTGAATTTACTGAACACCTAAAGAATTTGATTATTGAACTTAACGCCGGCGGACTCGCTCTCAGCCGAGTTGTTGCACCGGACGCCAAAACAGCAGCAAAGATGTATGACGAGGCACCTGCGTCACTTGGCGTGATGTGTGTTCGACATTTAGTTGTCAAGGAAGAAGCAAAAGCTACAGAGGCTCTTAAGAAAATTACAGATGGCGCAGATTTCGCAACTGTCGCCGGAGAATATTCAATTGAGCCAAATGCAAAAGTATCTGGTGGCGCGCTCTCTGGTGAAAAAAATGCATGCATGCCGTTAAGCGAATACCAAAGTGGTTTTGATCCTGATTTCACTGCTGGTGCATTACTCGCCAAACCAGGCGTTGCAACTGGCCCGGTTAAATCAAGTTTCGGGTACCACATCATTTTGATTCGACCATTCATCGAAGTAGCACCTGATGTATCGGCATTACTTGAAGCAAATGCTGGAGTACTTCTTTTTAATGGATACCTTGCGACAACAAAGATAAAAGTCGACTCTGCCTACGGCCGCTGGAACCCTGCCAGTGGCGCCATCATCGCAAACTGAGTTGACAAGCGCATGACCGCGCAAATAACAATTGTTGGTCTTGGCCCAGGCTCGGCTGGTTCGATAAACCACGAAACTTTACAAGCAATTGAACGAATCAAATTTCGATACGTTCGAACTACTCGTCATCCAACTTCTCATCTGGTCGAAGGTGCCGTGAGTTTTGATGATGAATACGAACGACATGAATCATTCAACGATGTCTACGAAGCAATTGCCAAGAGACTCGTATCGGCGGCGCATCAACATGGCGAAATTCTTTACGCCGTGCCAGGTTCACCGCTGGTGCTCGAACAAACAGTGCAACATTTGCTTAATGACGAAACTGTTGAAGTCGTGTTGGTGCCTGCAATGAGTTTCTTAGACGTCGCATGGAGCGCACTTAAAATTGACCCTGTCAACCAAAGTGTGCGAATGATTGATGGGCATCTTTTTGCAGAGCTTGCCGCGGGCGACAGTGGCCCACTGCTTGTTGCACAATGCCACGCACAATGGGTGCTTTCAAACATCAAACTTGCACATGAGTCTGCAACTGGCGATGAACCAGTTGTGATTTTGCATCACCTTGGGTTAGACGACCAGCGCATTATTCATACGACTTGGCAAAACCTCGATCGCGAGATTGAGCCAGATCATTTAACAACGCTTTACATTCCGCGACTTGCCGAGCCAGTCGCTGCCGAGATGGCAAAACTTCATCAACTCTCTCGCACTTTGCGCGAGCAGTGCCCATGGGATCGTGAGCAGACACACGAATCACTTGTTCGCTATTTGATCGAAGAAACATACGAGGTTGTCGATGCGATCAATCAACTTGATGTCAATGACCCATCAACTGATGACGCTTTAATTGAAGAACTTGGAGACTTGTTATACCAAGTCGAGTTTCATGCCACCATCGCCGAGCAACAAGGCCGATTCAGTATCGCCGATGTTGCCAATTCGATACATGAGAAATTAATCCGCAGACACCCACATGTGTTTGGCGATGTGAGTGCAGATTCAGCAGACCAAGTCGTCTCAACTTGGGATGCAATTAAACAACAAGAACGCGGCGAAGTTGACAGCAAATCGGTATTTGATGGTGTAGCGACTGCTGCTCCAGCGCTGATGTATTCAACCAAACTACAAAAGCGCGCGGCAGAGCAAGGTTTTGATTGGCCAAATAGCGATGGTGCTTACGAAAAAATCGCCGAAGAGATCGCCGAACTTCGTGAAGCAGTACTTCTAAAAAGTGACCCTCAAGCCGTGCTAATGGAGCTTGGCGATGTGCTGTTTAGTGTGGTCAATTTATCTCGTCACCTCAAAGTTGATGCAGAGACGGCTTTGCGCAGCGCATCTGAAAAATTTAAGGCAAGATTTGAAAAAGTTGTCGAACTCGCAACACAACGAAATCTTGATCTAACAAAGTGTTCACTCCATGAACTTGATGAACTTTGGAATGAGATAAAGTTAATCAAATGACAGCAATCGCCAACATTCTCGGACGAGAGGTTTTAGATTCGCGAGGCAACCCAACTGTAGAAGTTGAAGTTTTACTTGGGTCAGGTGCAACTGGTCGAGCAATGGTGCCGTCAGGCGCATCAACTGGTGAACACGAAGCAGTTGAATTGCGCGATGGAGGAAATCGCTTCCTGGGCAAAGGTGTGTTGCAAGCAGTGGCGAACGTAAATAATGAAATTCGCGAGGCCGTAATTGGATTAAATTGCTTAGACCAAAGAGAGTTAGATAATAAATTGATTGCGCTTGATGGAACCGAAAATAAATCGCGACTAGGCGCAAACGCAATACTTGGTGTAAGCCTTGCAGTTGCCAGAGCGGCCTCAAGCGCTCGAAATCTACCGTTGTATAAATCAATCGGCGGTGCCGATGCAAACACTCTGCCAGTACCGATGATGAACGTGCTTAATGGTGGAGTGCATGCCGACAACAACATCGACTTACAAGAATTCATGATCATGCCAATCGGCGCTTCGTGTTTTAGCGAAGGGCTGCGATGGGGAGTCGAGACCTATCACACTCTTAAATCGATATTGCGAGCCAAAGGTTTATCAACTGCCGTTGGCGATGAAGGCGGTTTTGCCCCGAATCTTGCCAACAACGAAGAAGCGATTGAATTTCTTGTAGATGCAATCACGCGTGCAGGTTTTAAGCCAGGAGTTGACATCGCCATTGCGCTAGACCCGGCAATGAGTGAGCTCTACAAAGACTCGCGCTATCACATGGCTGGCGAAAATAAGATTTTTACTAACGATGAACTTGTCGCATGGTGGGTTTCGCTGGTTGATAAATACCCGATCGTGTCAATTGAGGATGGCATGGCTCAAGACGATTGGGATGGTTGGGCATCACTTTCGTCTGCTCTTGGTAAGCGAATTCAATTAGTCGGCGATGATTTATTCGTTACAAACACAAAACGACTACAACAAGGCATTGATCGAAAAACCGCCAACAGTATTTTGATAAAAGTAAATCAGATTGGCACTCTGTCTGAGACCCTTGACGCAGTCTCACTCGCAGATAACAACAATTACACGAGTGTGATGAGTCATCGCAGTGGCGAAACAGAAGACTCGACCATCGCTGATCTGGCTGTTGCGACAAATTGTGGGCAGATAAAAACCGGAGCACCGGCTCGCAGCGACCGTGTTGCAAAATACAATCAGTTGTTGCGCATCGAACAAGATCTGGGCACAAACGCTAAATATCCTGTTTTATTTGGGCACTCCACCAAATAGCCGTTTACGTAAGCCAGAATATACGAGTGTCGCAAAGGAATTCTCAATCAGCCCCCCGACCAAGACCACTAGGCGTAGACCCATCGGCTCGTGTTTCGCGAAAGAATCGCAGTCGGTTTGCGATTGTTCCGCTTGGGACATTGTTTATTGGGGCAGTTTTGGTGGCTTTGTCATTTCTTCCCTTACGCACATGGAACAAGCAACGCACCCTTGTGGCACAGCGAACCGCACAACTTGCTGCCTATGAAGACATAAATGCTTCGCTGCAAGAAGAAGTTGACAATCTCAAAACCCCGGAAGGCACTAAAGAAGCCGTTCGTTCGCAATTGGGTTACTTATCGCCCAGCGAAAAACGAGTTCCGCTACTTGACTCACCATCGGCGTCTATCACGCTGCCAGATCGATGGCCATACTCGCTAGTTAACAACATCTTGAAGATAAAAACTGAAGAAGCGAACCGTGACAAAAGTGTTGAAATTTTAGACACACTTCAGCCGTAATATAAGGCGAGATATAAATTGAACTAATCGTCTAGGGAGCAATTGTGGCTGGAAGCATTTTAGGTAATCGTGTATTACGAAAAGAAGACCCGAAGTTTCTCACGACCGGTGGCAAATACATTGAAGACCTTAATGACGAGCCAATGTTTGCTGGCGCATTACACGTAACTTACGTGCGTTCAACGGTTGCTCATGCAAAAATTATAAATATTGATTTGTCTGAATGCAAAAATGCGCCTGGCGTAGTTGCAGTATTCACAGCCAGCGATCTTGGTCTTGAAGAAGAAGCTTCTGGTTTTAACGCCGCGGCGAAGCGCGCGCATTTAGCAATCGGCAAAGTTCGTTGGGTTGGCGAACTCGTTGCCGCAATAGTCACAGAACGCCCCGATCAAGGCGAAGACGCAACCGAACGGGCGATTATTGATTACGAAACTCTTGAGCCACTAATTGATCTAGAACATGCGATGACAAGTATGAATTTAATTTACGAAGAGTGCGGTAGCAACATCGTCATGGGCACAGTCGAAATGGGAATGCCAGACAATACTGGTGATGAACTTTTCAAGGATTGCGAAGTTGTGGTCAAGGGTCGATTCATGAACCAACGCGTAGCACCATGCCCACTTGAAGCACGCGGTTCGGCCGCAACATGGATAGACGGTCGACTAATTCAATGGATCTCGACTCAACACGCTCAAGGTGTTCGCAATGAAGTTGTCAAGGCCAACAAAATTGACGCCGAGAAAGTGCGAATCATTACTCCAGATGTGGGTGGCGGTTTTGGTGCAAAAATAAGTGCCTACTCCGAAGAACTTTTGCTCGGTAATATTTCAAAAAATGTCGGCAAACCAGTGCGTTGGCGCGAGACACGCAGCGAGTCAATGGTCGGCCTTGGGCACGGTCGCGCTCAACTGCAATACATAACTATTGGTGGCACAAAAGAGGGTCGAGTAACTGCGTACCAGCTGAATGCAATTCAAGATTCGGGTGGATGGGTTGATGTCGGCACTGTGCTTGCACCGTTTATGACTCGCCCAATGGCTCAAGGCGTTTACGACATCGAAAAAATGGAATGTCGAACAACATCTGTGGTTACCAACACGACACCGATTGTTGCCTACCGAGGCGCAGGTCGGCCAGAAGCGACAGCGGCAATTGAACGCGCAATGGATTTATTTGCTGCCGAAATTGGCAAGGACCCAGTTGATGTTCGTCGAATGAACTTGATACCAAAATTTATGCAACCATACGCGACAAAGATTGGGCACGTCTACGATGTTGGCGACTACGGCACCGCTCTCGACAAAGCACTTGCTGTTGCAAAATATTCTGAGGCACGCGCCGAACAAGCAGAGCGACGCAAGCGTGGCGACAAAATTCAACTCGGTATTGGTGTGAGTGTTTACGTCGAGATAACTGGTGGTGTTGACCCAATGCAAGAACACGCCAAGGTAAATGTATTGCCGAACGGAAGAGCGGTCGTCTACACAGGTACCTCACCGCACGGGCAAGGCCACGTCACTTCGTGGGCAATGATTGCCAGCAGTGAAACTGGCATCTCTATCGAAGACATAGATGTTGTATGGGGCGACACAGATCTAGTGCCAAGCGGTGGCGGCACGATGGGCTCGCGGTCGTTACAACATGGTGGTGCTGCAGTGCAAAAAGTTTCAATAGAGCTTGTTGATGAAGCACGCAAACTTGCTGCAAAATTGCTTGAAGCAAATGAAAGCGATGTCGTGCTAGATAAAAATACTGGTGCGTTTCATGTTGCTGGTACTCCAGCAATATCAAAGTCGTGGTCTGATATCGCAACTGCCGCTGACACGAAAACTGGCCTAACTCAAGAAGGAATCTTCGTTGCAAGTTCTGCGACGTTTCCGTTTGGATCCCACGTTGCGATTGTTGAAGTTGATACAGAAACCGGCCAAGTAAAGCATCGTCGACATATCGCGTGTGACGACGCTGGCAAAGTTGTTAATCCACTTATTTTGGATGGCCAGATTCATGGCGGTATCGCCCAAGGAACAGCACAGGCATTGCTTGAAGAGTTTCGCTACGACCAAGACGGCAACCCGATAACGACAAACTTCGCCGACTACACATTTATTTCTGCAGCCGAACTACCGAGCATTGAAGTTGTACACATGGAGACACCAACTTTCGTAAACCCGCTCGGAGCAAAAGGCATCGGTGAATCGGGCTCAATCGGTTCAACACCAGCAGTGCAATCTGCAGTGATTGACGCGCTGTTGCATTTGGGTGTTCGTCACATCGACATGCCAACAACGCCAGAGCGTGTTTGGTCAGCAATTGCCAGCGCCTCCGCTTAGTCAGAGTCAACAAATTAATCGTATTATTTCAGGGTGTCAAACTCGCCAATAATCGCAGAAGATCTTGTCCGTCACTTTGATGATGTACAAGCAGTCAAAGGAATCAACTTAGAAGTTAAAGCCGGAGAGATATTCGGCTTTCTTGGGCCAAACGGTGCTGGCAAAAGCACGGTAGTACGAATGTTGACGACTCTGTTGCGCCCAACTTCTGGTACCGCACGCGTTGCGGGCTTTGACGTTGTCAAAGACGCCGACGAAGTTCGACGCAGTATCGGTGTTGCACTGCAAGATGCGGCGATTGATCCATTGATGACTGGTGCAGAGTTACTTTCGTTGCAGGCTGTTCTTTATGGAATCCCATCGGCGATGATGAAAAAACGTGCAGATGAGTTACTTGAGCGCGTCGGGCTAACCGCTGCCGCATCGCGACGCGTATCTACATACTCAGGCGGTATGCGTCGCCGACTTGATCTTGCACTTTCACTGATTCATCAACCGACTGTTTTATTTTTGGATGAGCCAACGACTGGCCTAGACCCAATGAGTCGCCTTACCTTGTGGGAAGAAGTTCGTCGCCTGAATAAAGAAGGCACGACCGTGATGTTGACAACACAATATTTAGAAGAGGCTGATCAACTTGCAGACAGAATTGCGATCATCGATCACGGCAAAATTGTTCGCGAAGGAAAACCAGTCGATTTGAAAGCAAGCGTGGGCGCGCCGACTTTAATAATCAAAACCAATATTGACCAGGCTGAAAAAGCCAAAACCGTGCTCAGCACTTTTGGTGACTTACGGCCTGGCGCTGAAGGCGCCCTCGGTGTTGGTCTGCGTGGCGGTGCATCGCAAGTCACAGACGTCGTACGCAAACTCGACGAAGCTGGCGTGCATGTGCAGCATCTCGAAATTAACGAGCCAAGTTTGGATGACGTCTTTGCTGAAGCCACCGGCTACCGCCTTGAAGGCTCAGACAATGCTCCATCAGCTGGCGATAACGGCGACGAAGAGCCGGCGAAGAAAAAATCGCGACGAGGGCGTAAGTGACAAAAAATTCAATTCGTCAAACTCTCGCACTTGGTAAACGCTCAACACTTGAGCTTTTTCGCCAGCCGGCACTTGTCGTACCGAGCATGATCTTTCCATTGTTTTTTTCATTTCTTGGAAACTCTTCATTCGGGCGCACGACATCACTACCTGGGTTTCCAAAAGTTTCGTCATATCTGCAATTTCAACTTGCAGGAACAATCGTTCAAGGTGTTCTATTTGGATCAGTAACCGGCGCAGCGGCATTAGCAACTGATATTGAAAACGGTTTCTTCGATCGGCTACTCGCCTCGCCAACATCTCGCACAGGCATTTTATTTGGTCGTTTAGCCGGAAGTGTTTTGTTTGGTGCGTTTTCAACCGCCGTTTTTATTTTTGCATTACTTCCATTTGGTGCAGACGTTTCAGCGGGCATTCGCGGCATCATCGCCATGATCATCAGCGGCGCTTTAATCTCACTTGCGGTCGGTGCTTTGATGTCATCTGTTGCACTTAAAACTGGATCTTCAGAAGCAGTTCAGGGCACCTTCCCTCTGTTATTTATTCTGTTGTTCTTTTCGAGCGCATTCTTCCCGCGCGAAACAATGAGCGGAATTTATGCAACAATCGCTGGTTTTAATCCAATTTCTCATCTTGTTGAAGGCATTCGTGCACTGTCACTTGACGGCTTCACTGCATCAGCCACAGCGCGGGCAGTTCTTGTGCCGTTGGCTATTGCGATCGTCGCGCTAGTCATTGCAAATTCACAACTAAATAAGCGTCTGAGGTCAAATTAATGAACACTGCAACGCAAATATCGACACGTGCGATGATCGACGAACAAGATCTACACATAACCACGATGCGGAGTGCCGGACAATTAATAAAACGTAGTTTGATTAATACTCGCCGACTGCCATCAGCATTCATCCCAACTTTGGCGATGCCTATATTCAATATGGTTTCTTTCTCAGGAACATTTTTCGCATTAACGAAACTTCCTGGGTTTCCAACCGATCGATCTGTTAATTGGTTTATGCCACTCGGTTTAGCAATGGGTGCGGCCTTCAGCGGGGTTGGTCTAGGTTTTTCTTTAATCCGTGATTTAGAAAACGGTTTCTACGATCGATTACGAATGTCCCCGACATCTCGCATCTCGCTAATTGTCGGCCCAGTGCTAGCCACATGGATTCGAGTGACATTGGTAGCAATTTTTGTGTTCATCGTTGGAGGATTATTAGGTGCAAGACCTACTGCTGGCGTGCTGAGTTATGTTTGTTCGCTCGTCGCAGCACTTGGCATTTCAACAATTGGCGCAGGTTGGGGTTTAGGTTTGGCATTTAGATTTCAAGACATGCGTGGTGCAGCAATCATGCAAATGTCAATTTTTTTGACAATGTTTATGTCAACCGCGCAAGTGCCGTTAGATGTGATGACTGGATGGCTGCACACTGTTGCTCGTGTCAACCCAGTAACAAATATTTTTCGCTTGTCACGATCTGGGTGGGTAAATGAATCTTCGTCTGGCTATATGAGTTGGTCGAACGTATATGGCGGGCTTATCGCTATTGCTGTTTTAAGCGTTTTAAGCCTGTTATTTGCCGTGCGAAGCCTTCAAAAAATAGACAAATAGCAGGATTTGAGATTTTGTGCTCGGTAAGGGCATTATTGAGATAGTCGGTAGTACTTCAAAGAATTGAAAATGCTCGCCGAAAAGAACCGGGGGTTAATGATGAAGGTTTCAATCACAGTAAATGGCAAAGAACATCACAGCGATGTTGAGCCGAGAACTTTACTAGTCCATTACATTCGCGAGACACTTGAGCTAACTGGCACGAATGTCGGATGCGATACTTCAAGTTGTGGTGCTTGCACAATTCACTTAAACGGTGAAGCAGTAAAGAGTTGCACAATGCTCGCGGTGCAAGCCGATGGAGACAGTGTGACAACAATCGAAGGTCTTGCTAAAGACGGCGTGATGCATCCGATGCAAACTGCATTTATGGAGAATCACGGTCTGCAGTGTGGCTATTGCACACCAGGAATGGTGATGGCAGCAATTGGTTTGTTAAACGAAAACCCGAAACCCACCGAAGAACAAGTTCGCATGGGGCTTGAAGGCAACTTGTGTCGTTGCACTGGATATCACAACATCGTCAAATCGGTACTCGCGGCAGCGAGTTCAAAGTAGGGGCTCGCCATGACGATCACCGAGAACAAGCCAACGAGCATTATCGGCACACGACTGTTGCGTCGTGAAGATCCACCGCTATTAACTGGCGAAGCGAAGTTCACCAACGATTTAAATATTCCTGGTTCATTGCACTTATCAGTTTTGCGCTCACCGTATGCACACGCGAAAATTAAATCAATTGATGTTTCTGCGGCTTTGAAAATTGTGGGAGTAGTAGCGGTTTACACCGGCAAAGACTTGCAGACTTCGTGGGCGGCACCGATGCCATGTGCGTGGGCAGTGACAACAGATATGAAGAACCCTGCGCATTATCCACTTGCGATTGACAAAGTTTGTTATGTCGGCGATGGTGTCGCTGCAGTTTTAGCCACAAACGAAACGGCTTCGCGCGATGCGCTTGACGCGATTGATGTTCAATACGAACCTCTCAACGCAATGGTTGATCTTGAAGACGCACTGGGTGACAAAACAGTAATCCATTCAGACCTAGGCACAAACAAGAGTTACACCTGGCCGCTACTAGTAGAAGAAACACCTGGCTGTGTTGAAGACGCTTTCAAAAAAGCCAAATACAAAATTAAAGAGCGATATGTTCAGCAACGGCTGATCCCGATGGCGATGGAGCCACGCGCAATTGTCGCAGTCCCACAACCATTTGGTGGAGACATAACGCTTTATACGTCAACACAGATTCCGCACGTGCTCAAAGTTATGGCTGCATTAACGCTTGGTATTCCTGAGCAACAACTACGTGTCATTGCGCCGAGTGTCGGCGGTGCATTCGGTTCGAAACTTGATGTTTACGCTGAAGACTTACTTTGCTTGGCACTCGCCCGCAAACATAATGCACCCGTTCGCTGGGTTGAAGAACGTTCAGAAAATTCGCAAGCAACGATTCAAGGTCGTGGACAAATTCAACATGTTGAATTAGCGGCTGACGAGAACGGCAAAATCACTGCCGTTCGAGTGCAAATCATTGCTGACATGGGTGCTTACATGCAGCTAATCACGCCCGGGATTCCAATTCTTGGTGCGTTTTTGTATGCCGGCGTGTATGACATTCCAAAGGCATATGACTTTAGTTGCATCGGCGTATTTACAAATCTCACACCAACTGATGCTTACCGTGGTGCTGGTCGTCCAGAAGCGACATATGCAATCGAGATGGGGATTGAAGCGCTGGCTCGTGAAATGAAAATTGATTCTTTTGAGTTACGAAAGCGCAACTACATCAAAAAAGAACAGTTTCCTTACACGGCTTTTAGTGGGTTGACATATGACTCTGGTGACCACATACTTGCTGCAGAAAAAGCAGCGAAACTTACTGATCTCGATGGAGTTCGCGCGCAACAGAAAAAGCAAAATGTACCTGGTGCAACAAAGCTTCTCGGCGTTGGCATGAGTTCATATTTTGAGATGTGCGGTCTTGCACCTTCGCGAGTCTTAGCGTCGCTCAACTACACCGCCGGTGGCTGGGAGTCAGCAACTGTGCGCGTTCTTGCAACCAACAAAGTTCAAGTCATTTCCGGGACTTCGCCTCACGGACAAGGACATGAAACTTCGTGGGCGATGATTGCTGCTGAGAAACTTGGCGTGGCTCCCGAAGATGTTGATGTATTGCATAGCGACACATCAATTGCCTCGCTTGGAATGGATACTTACGGCTCACGAAGTTTGGCTGTGGGTGGTGTAGCGATCGCGCTTGCTTGTGACAAAGTTATTGAGAAAGCAAGACTTATTGCTGCTCATCAACTTGAATGCGCAGCAGACGACTTGCAGTTCGAAAACGGCACCTTCAGCGTAAAGGGTTCGCCTGATCGCGCCTTACCTCTTGCAGCAATTGCGTTCGGTGCGTTCACAGCGCACAACCTTCCAGATGGTCTTGAGCCAAATCTTGAAGCGCAAGTTTCATACGACCCGCCGAATTTCTCGTGGCCATTCGGCACGCACATGTGCGTCGTTGAAGTTGATACCGAGACAGGTGCAGTTGAGATTCTAAAATACATTGCGGTAGACGACTGTGGAACTCAAATTAATCCGCTGATTGTCGAAGGTCAAGTACACGGTGGCGTTGTTCAAGGTATCGCCCAAGCGCTTTTTGAAGAAGCCGTTTACGACAGCGATGGCAACTTAAAGACATCGACGCTCGCCGAATATCTCGTGCCTGCTGCATGCGATGTGCCGGCAATTACAACTGCTCATACGGTTACGCCTTCACCAACAAATCAACTCGGCGTCAAGGGCATTGGTGAGGCAGGCACAATTGGCGCAGCGCCAACAGTGATTACCGCAATTATCGATGCACTTTCAAGCCTCGGTGTCACCACTATGGCGATGCCGGCGTCACCACAAACAGTATGGAAAACAATTAACGAAGCAACTCGTGGAGGTAAGAAATGATTCCTGCAGCATTTGATTACAAGCGTGCGTCCTCAGCCGCTGAGGCAATCTCGCTAGTCAGTCAATTTGGTAGTGACGCGAAGTTTCTGGCCGGTGGTCACAGTTTGTTGCCACTGATGAAACTTCGTCTTGCACAACCTGCAATGTTGATCGACATTGGTCGTGTTAAAGATCTTTCATACATCAAAGACGACGGAAAGCACATAGCAATTGGTGCACTGACGAGACACATGGATGTTGAAACATCAAAAGTATTACTCGAGCACGCGCCGTTGCTCAGCCATGCGGCTGGCCATGTCGGCGATGCGCAAGTACGACATCGTGGCACAATCGGTGGTTCAATCGCTCACGCAGACCCTGCGAGTGATTTGCCAGCAACAACACTTGCGCTCGGCGCAACTTATGTCGTACAAGGACCAAATGGTCAGCGCGAAATCGCCGCAGCGAACTTTTATAAAGGCTTTCTTGAAAGTGACTTGGCGGCCGATGAAATGCT
>CALACK010000135.1 GCA_937890395.1 uncultured Acidimicrobiaceae bacterium
AACTATTGCCAACAGAAATGAGCGCTTCTCCACGTTGAATTCGGCGAGTGCTGTCCGCTGCTTTATCTCGATCTAGCAAGGCTCGCTTAATCCCCGATCTCAGCGACCTTCTTGTAACAAACACCAAAACTATTGCGCTCGCCCAAACTGACAACAGTTGTATCAGTGGCTTGCCTAAATTTGCCAATGCTTCTGCTCTTAACATAGAACTCCTAAATCAGACTTACAGGAAACTCTTCTTGAATCAAATCTAAGGATTAAAGGACTTAAAGCTGATGATTTTGACTCACAATGCTGTAACAAACGTGTACAACGTCTCACCGATGAATGCATCAGAAGGTCAGCGAAAATAACCATAAAAGTTTTAGTTAAATTTAGAATGACTAACTAGTCGAGCCACCCTGATGCTCTTCCGCCAAATGCTTGTTACCGACCTCACTGATTTCAATGAGCGCGTCTAGCTGTGCAGAAGTTAGCAAATCTGTAAAGCAATGCTTAACATTTTCAAAATGATCTGGAAGTGCCCGGCGAATATATTTGCGACCTGACGGAGTTAGAGAAATAATGCTGCTTCGAGCATCAACTGGGCAAACGCACCGAGCCACAAGCCCTCTCTCTTCCATTCGGCTCACCTGATGAGAAAGGCGGCTCTTCTCCCAGTCCAGACGTTCTGCAATTTCAGCAGAGCGCATGTGATCAAACATTAGAAGAGGCTCATAGACCTTTGAGTACGAAGTCGTCCAATGGCCGTGCCAGAACCACGTCATGCGTTCAACAAATGGATGTTCTTGTCCAACCATCTGATCAAGCCACCACAAACTCATGTTTCAAAATTGTGCCTGTTTTGCAACGTTGTACAGCCCTAAAGCCTTGCTTCAACATCTTGCCGAACTGCCCAGGTTTTGGACCGAACCTAATACGATGCACCAGCCTCGCGATTGCTAAGCGTTCTGCTGAAACCACAATGAATGCTCTAATTCTCTTAAATTAAAATTTGCCGGCAAGAGATGTCATTCACACTATTCAATGGCTCAATAAATGATCAACACTAGAGTTGCCCGATGAATACGAATATGAAATGGGTGACCTGGGATCAAGCGGCGATCACCGCGCTTCTTAGTTTTGTAATCACTGTGCTTTTGCGTCGACTGCCAACGACAAAATGGCGCGCACGAATTATTTCGGTAACTACCGAACTGAGTTTGATTTCTGCGCTCTACACACTTTGGCGACTGGCATTGAAACTACCGCTCGATCAACCTAGTGGTGCGATCGAGCGCGCTCGACAAATTGATCGCTTTCAACATTGGCTGCACATGCCTGCCGAACTTTCGTTGCAACATTTTGTTTTGCAACACGACTGGTTGGCTCAAGCAACTAATTTTTACTATGCGGTGTTTCATGTGCCGGCAATGATTTTGTTTCTTGTTTGGATATTTATTCGTCACCAAGATCAATATCCGCGTTGGCGCAGCAGTCTGGCAATGCTCACAGCCGCATGTCTAGTGATTCGATATATACGTGTTGCTCCACCGCGCTTTCTACCCGAACTGGGCTACATCGATCTTGCAACCCGCTTCGGATTATCTGTTTACGGCCCAGTTGGCACTGGAGTTTCAGATCAATTTGCGGCAATGCCGTCGATTCATGTTGGCTGGGCGGCAATTGTTTCGTTCGGCATCGTGTTTTCATCCACTAGTCGCTGGCGCTGGATGTATCTCGCACACCTACTTATAACGGTGCTCGCTGTCTCGGCAACGGGCAATCACTGGTGGCTAGACGGTGTCGCTGCGATCGCACTACTCGGCGTGGCACTAGTCATTGACAGGTTCGTTCGTAAC
>CALACK010000136.1 GCA_937890395.1 uncultured Acidimicrobiaceae bacterium
AGCCAGTATTGGGTCTGATGGGCTTTTCGTGATTATGAAATTAAATCGCTTGGAAATAGCTTCGATTCATGGTTTCATGTAGGTCTGATGTTTGCAACAACTACTCACCCTTTGGCAATCACCAACATGCGCGTGATTAATGCATGCATGATTAAATTCGTGCGAACCGTGAATAAATCTCGCTGGTTTGGCACGGCGAAAAGTTTCGTTGATTATTCAACCAAACAGCCAACCCGACATCTCGGGATGCACCTGACGTAAAAGATTTCACGTCGGAGAAATCCACGAGACCGTCGGGTGAAAACCCGGCGGTCTTTTTGTTTTTCAGGCGTGAAGCTATTCAACTAGCTAGACAAACAAAACAACTAATAGAGCAATTCCCAAATACCGAATGAAAGGAACAGATAATGACATTATTAGAAACACAGTTCACACAAAACGAAATTGGTGAAAGTTTTAAATTCGCGATTGACGACAAACCGCAATTTGTGCTCTCGGCTATGCGTTGCAACGACGGCAACGGAACTTTGTCTTATTTGTTCTTTTCGGATGAATTCGTTGATGTTGCGCGAGCCAAGGCGATCTGTGCAAAGTGCTCGACTAAAGCCGACTGCCTTACTGGAGCACTTGCTCGCAACGAGCCATGGGGCGTCTGGGGTGGCGAACTAATTGAAGAAGGTCGCATTCGCACAACAAAACGTCCACGAGGACGACCAGTTACTAAGCCTCATACGGTATTAACAATCCAAGAGGTGCCGCTGCCCGCACACTGGGTTGCATAACCACAGAAACAAGTGTCGTCTTGCGGGTCCAATCCCAGTCGCTAGCCTGCTTTCGTGCCCGCAAGAACACGAGATTTTAAGAAAATATACATTGCAACCGTGGTTCTGTTGGTTTCGGCAGTATTCGTGAGTCTTATTAATCGCGATAGTTCTACTTATGAATTATCCAATGATCTCTCAAATTCGAGTAACGGCATTGCGACAAACACTGACAACAGAGGCTCGCAATTAGCCAAAGTTAATTTAAACACAATTTTCGGTGAAACTATTTCAACTAGTTCTCTTATCGGTGCACCTACGATAATTAACATCTGGTATTCAACTTGCGAACCTTGTCGGCGAGAACTTCCAGTTTTGGCGCAGGGGGCCTTGCAGTACAGCGAAAAGATTCGTTTCATCGGCATCAACATTAAAGATTCGGCAAAAGTCGCCTCTGAATTTGCCTCTGAATATGGCGTCAAGTTCGAGATCTTTCTTGATGCGAACGGTTCATTTATAAGTGCGAGTGGTATCGGTACTGCCCCAATGACCTTGGCAGTTAACTCTCAGGGTTTAATTATTAACCAGATCGCTGGCGAACTAAGTACAGCGAAGTTAGACGAACTCGTGTCAGAGTTACTGAAATGATTTTTGCTATTGAAGGCAACTTTGCTTATTCGTTTATCTTGGGTGTGTTGGCGGCTGTCAACCCTTGCGGGTTTGTGTTGTTACCGACATATTTAATTTTCTTCCTTGGCACTCGCGAAGAAGCTGATTTGACCGCAAGCGAACGAATGCGACGCGCACTAGTCGTTAGCTCAGGAATCTCAATTGGCTTTCTCGCAATATTTTTCG
>CALACK010000137.1 GCA_937890395.1 uncultured Acidimicrobiaceae bacterium
AAAAACCAAGACGTGTTGTTGTTCGTTGACAACATTTTCCGTTTCGTACAAGCCGGCTCCGAAGTTTCTACATTGCTCGGTCGTATGCCTTCAGCAGTGGGTTACCAGCCGACGCTTGCTGACGAAATGGGTCAGTTGCAAGAGCGAATCACATCAACACGTGGTCGGTCGATTACTTCGTTGCAGGCTGTATATGTTCCTGCTGACGACTACACCGACCCTGCGCCGTTCACAACGTTTGCTTTCTTGGATGCAACAACCGAGTTGTCACGTCAAATCGCATCGTTGGGTATTTACCCAGCAGTAGACCCACTGGCGTCAACATCAACAATTTTGACACCAGAAACCGTTGGTGATCGTCACTATGGTGTCGCGCGTCGTGTGCAAGAAATTTTGCAACGCTACAAAGAGTTGCAAGACATCATCGCAATTCTTGGTCTCGATGAACTCTCAGAAGAAGACCGCATGACTGTTTCACGAGCCCGCAAGGTGCAGCGTTTCTTGTCTCAGCCGTTCTATGTTGCTGAAGTTTTCACCGGCGTCAAGGGTGAGTACGTGCCGACCGCACAAACAGTTGAAAGTTTCGAAGCGATCATTAAGGGCGACCTTGATGATGTGCCAGAGCAGGCTTTCTTGAACGTCGGTGGCGTTGATCAAGTTTTGGCTAAGGCTAAGACACTTCAAGATTCGGCTGCTTAGGTTTCAGCAAACATGGCAGAGTCAAGTTCGCTCAGAGTCGAGGTGGTTTCACCAGAGCGCGTTTTGTTTTCTGGTGAAGCACGCCAAGTAATCACGCGCACTTTGCAAGGTGGCGAAATTGCGTTCTTGCCGGGGCACGCGACATTTTTGGGTGCGCTTGTCGAAAATCACACACGCATATATATGACTGACGGCAAAGTGCAAGATGTTGCAGTGCACGGCGGTTTCGTCGACGTTGCGCCTGATCATGTAACAATCTTGTCTGACAGCGCCGAACTTGCCGAGAGCATTGATGTTGTGCGGGCGAGAGCAGCCCAAGAACGCGCGCAAGAGGCAATGCGAGGCGAACACGATGCAACGGTTGAAGCAGATTTGCGTCGAGCACATGCGCGTTTGGCTGCTGCTGGTGGGTTACCAAATTCAAATAGTGCGGCTGGTTCGGCTCACTAACGAGCGCTAATCATGGCAAAGTATCCGTTCACCTGTGCGTTGGTGACAGGTGCGTCTAGTGGTATCGGTCAAGAAATTGCTGTTCAACTAGGCATGTCTGGTGTGCCATTAGTTTTGGTAGCGCGTCGCGCAGATCGACTTGAAGCATTGGCTGCGCGGTTCAAAAATGCTGAAGTGATTGTCGCCGACCTGTCAACTGAAGTTGGTGTCGCATTGATTGAAGCGCGCATCGCCGACTCGTCAAAAACACCAATTGATTTAGTTGTCAATAACGCTGGTTTTGGTTCTTCGGGTTTGATGCACGAAATTGATCTTGAACGGCTGTCGCGAGAAATTCACGTAAATGTTTTGGCGCTAACTCGATTATCTCATGCCGCGATTAATGCAATGTTGCCAACCGGTCGTGGATTCTTATTGAATGTTTCAAGCGTCGCGAGTTTTCAACCAGGTCCTGGTTCGACCGTTTATTCGGCGACGAAGGCGTATGTCACGAGTTTCACCGAAGCACTGCATGAAGAAATGCGTGGCACTGGTGTGCGAGTTACCGCGTTGTGCCCTGGTTTCACACGCACTGAGTTCTCAGATGTTTCTGGCACGAACAGTATTTCCAGCCAAGTGCCAAATTTTGCGTGGCTTGATGCCACCG
>CALACK010000138.1 GCA_937890395.1 uncultured Acidimicrobiaceae bacterium
CGTCGGTAAAAAAATTACTAACATCGAATTATCTGGGGCACGAATTTCGGCTCTACGCAGACTTGGCTCTGCAATAGTTCCAAATGACAACACAATTATTCAACAGGGCGATGTTGGATATTTCACAGTTGAAATAAATTCAATGAATCAATTAGACAGTCTTTTAAAGCAGGGCACCTCATGAAAGTAATCATTGCCGGCGGCGGAAGCGTAGGGCGCTTCACGGCAGAAGAACTAGTTGCCGCTGGGCACGATGTCTTGCTTATCGAGAATGATCGAGCAGTATTTCGAGACTACGGCAAGGCTGAAGAAGCCAAAGGTGTGCGTTGGCATCTTGGCGACGCGTGCGATGTTGAGGTCTTGCGCGCCGCAGGAGTGACCGACGCTGATGTTGTCGCTGCCGTAACCGGTGACGACGAAGACAATTTGGTCGTGTCGTTGCTAGCGAAACAAGAGTTTGGTGCGCCGCGTGTGATTGCGCGCGTTAATAATCCGAAAAATCATTGGATGTTTAACGAGATGTGGGGCATTGATGTGGCAGTTTCTACACCACACCTGATTACAAGTCTTGTCCAAGAAGCAGTTAGCGTCGGAAATTTTGTGAAGTTAATGGATTTCGCCGGTGGTAAAGCCGAACTTGCAGAAGTAACTCTCGCTGACAATTCACCGGCATGCGACAAGACGCTTAAGGATTTGAAGTTTCCACGGAGCGTGACCGTTGTAGCAATTGTTCGTCACGAAGTCGTACTCGTGCCTGAGAGCGACACTATTTTGCGCGCTGGTGATGAAGTAATGGTTTTGATTACTGAAGATGCAGAATCAGCAGTTCAAAAAATTCTTGTTGGCTAAAACAAATTAATTTTCGCTAGGCGAGAAATGTGTAAGCCGGATTCAGCAAGACAGTGCGGGCAGCATGTCGGTGTGGCACACCATCAAACATTATGCAACGACCGAGGTCAATACCGGGGATATTGCGCCGTCCGCTAAAAATAACCACTGCCTCTCCTGTGCCGTCACTGATAACAACTTCTACTGCTGGTATCCCACTGCGTGGTTTGGTACGCATGCGTTTAACTTCTCCGGCAATTTTTGTGCGCGTTCGCAACTGCAAGTCTTCAAGTGCAGTGAAGCCAGAGTCTTTAAACCGTTGGCAAAGTCGCTGCGTGTCAATCTCTTGTGTGCCAGCGTTAAGCCGCTTGCCGTAGTCTCGAATACCCATTAGTTACTTGCCAATCTGCTTAATTGCTCTTCTAATTCTAAATCTGAAAGCACACCGATTCTTGTCGTTGCTGTACCGCCTCGAGTAATGAAAACCCATGCTGGTTGATATGGCACATTGAACCTTGCAAATACATTGCCGTCGCCGTCATTGATGTTGGCGAAAGTTATGCCTGTGTCAGCGATAAATTTTTTCATCGAGTCTTCGCTACCGTTCCAAGCGACACCAGTTATTTGTACTTTAGATTTCCAAGTTTTGTAGGCAGCCTCGACCGAGGTTGATTCAAAGCGACAGGTGCTTCAACCAGGCGCCCAAAACCAAAACGCAATTGGTTCTGATTCAAGTACTGCTGCGCTTTCAAAACTTCCACCACCCACAAGTTGTGCAGTGAAGTATGCCGAGGTCTCTGTTGATGCCGGCGCCACGGTTATTTCAGTCGAAGCAGTTAAATTTGCAGACGGGTTAGTAGACGGGTTAGTAGACGGGTTAGTAGATAGTTGAGAGTCTGCACCGCAGCCAAAAACTGTCAGCATTAAAACGGATGCAAATATTTGT